>NZ_QMEX01000034.1 GCF_003284925.1 Mycolicibacter senuensis | reverse complement strand
GCCAGCAACCACGCCAGCCCCTGCCCTTCGCCGTCCGCGATCACCTGGAGACCGGCGAATGCCTCGCGGAGCTCACCGGGCGCTGCACGGAACCGCCCGGCGACGCTGCCGACCTGGCTGAGCGCGGTCACGGCCAGCAGGCCGCCCGGTGTCAGGCGCTCCAGCATCGGTGCGTCCAGCCGGCGGTCACGGAACCGGGCGCAGTAGATCACGTCAGCCGGCGGCCCGTCGGGCAGCCCACCGTCGAGGTCCACGACCTCGAAGCGGCAGCGGTCGCCGACGCCGCTGCCTGCTGCCAGGGCACGCGCCTGCTCGATCGCAACCGGGGACACATCGAAGCCCCGCACCGCTAGCCCCCTGCGGGCGAGCCAGACCGCAGCGGTCCCCTGCCCGCAGGCGACGTCAACCGCATGGCCCGCGGTCGGGAACTCGTGGCGGAACGCCGTGAAGACCGCTGCCGGGCCGAGCGCATCCGGCGACGGCAGATCCCGGTCTGCGTATGTCGCATCCCAGCGGGTCCGGTCATCGTCGCTCACTCGATGGACGATACTGCGGTGGTGAAACTGCACCCCTGGATCGCGCTACTGCTGTTCGCGGTGGGCGCGGCGGCAGGCTTGGTCGGTGATCACTCCCATGTGGTCACCGGAACCACCGAATACCTTCCGCCGTCGCGTGCGGTGCCGTTCGTGTGGAGCAGCCCGATCTGGTTCACGGTCATGGTCGGTGCCGGCACCGTGATCCTGGCGGAGCTGCGGCTACATCTGCCCGCGGTGCGGACCGAGGTCACGGTGCGCCAGGGAGTCGCCGGCGTCGCCGCCGTGTTGGGCAGCTACGTCATGACCGCCATCGCGCACACCGCACCGCAAGTGCCGATCACGACGCTGATCTGCGCATTCGCGGTGCTCACCTACTGCGCCCTGGGGGATCGTCCCGCCATGGTGTGCGGTGTGCTGGCCGCGGTGTGCGGCCCGGCCATCGAGATCGCGATCGCCGCGGCGGGCCAGTTCCGCTACGCCACAGATTCCGATGCGCTGTTCGGGGTGGCCCCATGGCTAGTTCCGCTGTACTTCGCCTTCGGGATCGTCGCCGCACTGATCGGCGAAATCGCCGCCGCCACAAGAGGGCCGAGGCCCTAGGATCTACAGGCTGTGGACCCGGTCACACTCGGTGGATATCACGCCCAGCAGTGTGCCCGCGTCACCCACAACCTGTTCTCCCCCGTCGTCGTGGAACCGGTAGCACTCTCGCCGGAGCGGGTGGCATTGCGCGAGGCCGGCATCGCCTTCGAAGCGGCCGTCTTCGATGAGTTGCGGTCGCAGTACCGCGATCCGGGGGCGCTGCTGGTGCTCGACGCCGACGTCGGCCGAAGCGAGCAGCAACGGGCGACCCGGGCGGCAATGGATGCCGGTGTCGATATGATCGCCGGCGCGTGGCTGCCGGAGGTGAACAGCCGCGTCGGGCGGCCCGATGTGCTGATCCGTTACGGGAACGGCTATCTGCCCGTCGACATCAAGAACCACCGCACGCTGAGCGCCGCGAAAACCTCCAAAGTGCAGGTGTCGACGCTGTCGGCGCCGGATCAGCTGCGCACCTTCCCCGGTTACAGCGATCACGGCGCGCGCTGGCGCGACGACGTCATGCAACTGGCGCACTACACCCGGATGCTGCAGGAGTTGGGGTATCACCCGGGCCTGAACCTCGGCGGCATCATCGGCAGCTCCGATCTCACCGAGCTCGTCGGCCAGGAGCATGCCATCACCTGGTACGACCTCGATGCCGAAGCCTTCCTCACCTACTCCGCCAGCGGCCCCGAACACCGCAAGAAGCGCTCTGCTCTGCAACGGTACGACCATGAGTTCGCCTTCCGGCTGGACGTCGCGCGCGCCGCAGCGACTGGGCGGGAACTGGTGCGGCCCTACCGGATCGCTGACTGCGATTCCTGTGATTGGTTCGAGCACTGCGCCAGCGTGGCCGGCGAGGACGACGCATCGTTCGCCCTCGAGACCGGCCACCTCAACGTCCGGGAGTGGCAGTACCTCTACCGGCACTGCGGCGACGGCACGACGTTAAGCGTCGCGCAGTTGGCCCGGGTCGACCCGGACCACCACGCCGAGGCATTCCGCATCCAATCGGTGCGCACCCAGAAGCCGGAAGAGCGGCTGGCCAAGGCCGTCCGGCGTGCCCGGATGAGCTGCGCCGGCATCGATTACGAACAACACCGGCCAGGACGCCCGACGGTGCCGTCCGCCGACATTGAGGTTGACTTCGACATCGAGTGGGACGCCGACTCCCGGATCTACCAGTGGGGTCTGCGCATCCGGGACGGCCAGGACGACACCACCGCGCACTACGACCCGGTGGTGTCGTTCGAGCCGCTCGACGAACACGGCGAAGCGCAGCTCGCCGACGAATTCGTCTCCCGCATACGGCAACTGCGTGAGCAGGCCGCGCGCGAGGATAAATCGCTGGCCGTCTTCCACTGGCATCACGCCGAGCGGTCGAGGACCCGCAGGTTTCCCGGCGTCGTCGAGGTCCTCGACGGACTCACCCACGACCTGCATCAATGGTTCGAGGCCGAGTACTTCGCGCGCACCTCCTCGTCGATCAAAAGCGTCGCCGGGTATTTCGGCTTCGAGTGGGACGTCGACGACGCAGGCGGGCTGGCGTCCCAGCTGGCGATCGACGCCGCCCGCGGGTGTGGACCGGAGGCCGACATCGCGCGGCAGTGGTGTCTGCGATACAACGAGTGCGATGTCGCGGCGCAGGCGGCGATTCGCGACGGGTTGCGCTCCGCCTCCCGGTGAACCAGCTCAGCTTCGCTGCACCGACGGGCAAATTTCAGCGTGTGCGGCGTCGACGACCTGGCTGGCCGTCTGCTTGGGAACCTGAAGGTAGACCGAGATCTGTTCGACGATCAGGCTGGTCGGGTGCTTCGGGAACTCCAGGCACGCGGTCCGCCCGGCGGCCAGCCGCGGCGCTTCGCTGCCGGGCGGGAACTGCCCGCGGATGGCGTTGAGGTAGGCCATCTCCCCCGCGTTCGGGTAGGTCGACTGTTGCTCGGCGCAGAGCAGGATGTCGGCGCTGTTACCGCAGTAATCGGGATCGCGGGGATTGAGCGGGTCGGCGTGGGCCGATGACGCGGCACCGATCAGTCCGGCCAGCGCGGCGGCCGCCAGGGTCGGCAGTAGGGTGGTTGCGTTCACGTCCAGCGCCTTTCTGTTCTCGCCGCTGACGCTAGCAGCTGTTCGGCCGCTATCGGGAGCTCTTGCTCCTCGCCAACCAAGCGGCCAAACCCCGTAACATCGCCACCATGAGTTGGGTCTCCCGGATCACCGCACCCCTGGCCGCCGGCTGCGTCTCGGCGGTGGCCTGGGTGCTCCCTGCCCCTGCCCACGCCGACGACAGCGGCTTCATGAAATACCTCAACAGCCACGGCTACACCGCTCGCTACGCCGGCGACGAACCGATATCCGAGCCGAGCGTGCGCGCGCTCGGGCACATGATCTGCGAGAACCTGCGCGTCGGCCGGAGCGTGGCGGTCCAGCAGCCGAATTATCCGGCGTGGCCGCAGTTCACCCTCATCGCCGAGGCCGCCCAGCACGAGCTGTGCCCGGGCGTGTAGACCACGCGGGATCCCGGCCCGGGTGTCAGCCGGGCGCGCCGGGGGTAATTCGGTGGCATGAGGTTGCGCAGGAGCCAGATCGGCGCCTCCGGAATCCGCCGGATCAAACGGGGCCGCGGCTTTTCCTACACCGACGGAAACGAGCCTGTCGACGACCCGGCGGTGCTCGCTCGGATCAAGGAACTGGCCATCCCCCCGGCCTGGCGAAACGTATGGATCTGCCCGCACCCCAACGGCCACATCCAGGCCGTGGGAACCGATGCCGCCGGGCGGCGCCAGTATCTGTACCACCAGCAGTGGCAGGCAGAGCGAGCCGAAGAGAAGTACGACCGGGTGCTGAACCTGGCCAAGATGCTGCCGCAGTGGCGCGCCGACCTGCTGACCGACCTGGGCGGCCGCGGGCTGACTCGCGGCCGGGTGCTGGCCATCGCCCAGCAGCTGATCGACCGGGGTTATTTCCGGGCCGGCGGCGAGGAATACGCCCAGGAGAACGGCAGCTTCGGGCTGGCGACCCTGCTACGTGACCACGTCCGGATACGCAGCGGTGGCGTGGACTTCGACTACCCGGCCAAAAGCGGCGTACGGCGGACGGTGTCCGTCGACGATCCGCTGGTGGTGCGGGCGGTGCGCGCGTTGTTGCGCGCCCCCACCGAGATTCCCCGGTTATTGGTGTACCGCACGCCCGAGGGCTGGTGCGAGGTGCGCGCCGACGACCTCAACGAGCGGTTCCGGGAACTGACCGATGAGCAGTTCAGCGTCAAGGATCTTCGGACCTGGCATGGCACCGTGCTGGCAGCCGAGAACTTCGCCACTGCTCGCGAGCCGACATCGAAAACCGTACGCCGACGGGAGATCGCCGCGGTAATGCGTTGCGTCTCCGAGGAGTTGGGCAACACGCCGGCGGTGGCCCGTGGTTCCTACGTGGACCCGCGCGTGGTGGAGGCCTACGAGCAGGGCATGACCATCCGCGCGGCGCTGAACCGGGTGAAGCCCCGCGGGAAGGAGTCCGCCCGCCGGGTCGCCGCGGAGAACGCGACCGCCCGATTGATCCGGCGTATCGACCGGGCGCGGCGCTGAATTGCGCCGCCGGTTGCGGCTTTCGGCGGTTAGGATCGGTTGATGCGTCACGCGATCCACGTGCCCCTGTTCGGCACGCTCGCCGACCCGTGTGCGATCACCGATATCGCCTGCGCCGCTGAGCAGAACGGTTGGGACGCGCTGTTCGTATGGGATCACGTCCTGAGTCCGGTTGCCGGTGAATGGGATATCGCCGACCCCTGGATCACGCTGGCTGCCGCGGCGACGTCGACCGAGCGCATCCGGCTGGGACCGATGGTGACTCCGCTGCCCCGCCGCCGGGTGGTCAACGTGGCCCGCGAGACCGTCACCCTGGACCGGCTCAGCGGTGGCCGGGTGACTCTGGGGCTGGGCACCGGCCGTGACGTCTGGCGCGAGTATTCGGCCTTCGGCGACGACGGTGACCCGCGGCGGCTGGCCCGCGTCCTCGACGAGGCCACCGCGGTGCTGACCGCGTTGTGGTCCGGTGAAACGGTGACCCACCGCGGCGAGATCGTCGTCGACGGTGTCCGCCTCGCTCCGGGCCCGGTCCAGCAGCCGCGAATACCGGTGTGGTTCGGCACCAATCGGAGCGGTGGCGCGCCGATCGAGCGTGCCGCCCGCTATGACGGCATCTTTCCGCTGGGAATGGGTCCCGACGGGATCGCCCGCATCGCCGAGACGGTTGCGGCTACCCGCGGCGGTCTGGCCGGTTTCGACATCGCGGTGGCCGCCGGCCCGGACGCCGATCTCGATCGGCTGCGCGCGCTCGGCGCGACCTGGGCGGTGCGCGAATTCTGGCCGGGCGACTGTCCCGACAAGATCGTGCGGGTCATCGAGCGGTGCGCCCCATGAGCAGCTGAGGAGGCCGGCGTGCAGATCCATCGCGGCAACATCGTGTTCACCCCGACGCCGCAGGACTTCGTCACGCTCGCCGACGGGTACGTCATCGTCGGCGAGACGGTGTCATCGCCGAATGCGTTGCCGAACTGCCGGACCGGTACGCCGATGCGCCGGTCACCGACCACGGCGACCGGCTGATGCTGCCGGGCTTCACCGATGCGCATGTGCACGCCTGCCAACTGCCGATCACCGGATTGCAGGGCAGCACCGAGCTGATCGACTGGCTCCACACCCTGACCTTCCCTCAGGAGGCCGCGTTGCGCGACGCGGGCTATGCGGAGGCCGTCTACGGTGAGTTCGTCGAATGCCTGCTGCGCAACGGCATCACCAGTTCGATCGTGATGGGCACCATCCATGCCGACAGCACCGGCATTCTCGTCGACAAGCTCGTCGCGGCGGGATTGCGGTCGTGTGTGGCCAAGGTATCCCGGGACCGCAACGCACCGGCTGACTCGCGGGTGGACACCGCACAGGAGATCGCCGACTCCCGGCGTTTCATCGAGCAGACGCTGTCCAAGTCGCCGCTGGTCACTCCGGCCGTCGGCCCGAGTGTGGCCATGGTCTGCTCGCGCGAGCTGATGGCCGCCCTGGCGCAGCAGGCCGGCGAGTTCGGCATCCCGTGTCACATGCATCTGGCGGAGAACCGCACCGAGATCGAGAAGACCCTGCAGATGTTCCCGGACAGCGCCGACTTCGTCGACATCTATCAGCGCGCCGGCCTGATGGGCACGGCCGACACCGTGGTGGCCCATGCGATTCATCTCAACGACCGCGAAAAGCGGGTGCTGCGCGACACCGGCATCCTGGTCGCACACTGCCCGCACTCGAACCTGAATCTGCTCAGCGGCGTGATGCCGCTGGCCGACTACCACGACATGGGTATCCGCGTCGGGCTCGGGAGCGACATCTCGGCCGGACATGCGCTCAACATGTTCCAAAACATCGTCGGCGCAATCCAATCCGGTGCCGTGAGCTATCTCGCCGAGCGCACCACACGGCCGGTGCGGGCCGCCGAGGCGTTCTACTGCGCGACCAAGGGCGGTGGCGGTTTCTTCGGTAAGGTCGGCAGTTTCGAGCCGGGTTTCACGTTCGACGCGCTCGTCGTCGACGACTCGATGTGGACGCGGTCCAAGCGCATGACGCTGGCGCAGCGTGTGGAGAAGCTCATCTACTGCGGCGATGACCGCAACATCGAACGCGTCTACGCCTACGGTCGGCAGGTGAGATGGGTGAGGTGACGCGGTGACACCGCAACAGCGCCGGGGCCAGGATCTGCTCTTCGATGCCCTGACCACCAAGGGGACCGCATTCAGCCACGAGGAGCGCCGTGCGAACGGCCTGCTGGGCCTGCTGCCCGTCGCGGTGAAAACCATTGCCGAACAGGCCGCGCACACCTACACCGAGTTCTCCACCCGCCGTGACGATCTGGACAAGCACATCTATCTGCGGGCGCTGCAGGACCGTAACGAGACGTTGTTCTACCGACTGCTCAGTGAACACATCGAGGAGATGCTGCCGATCGTCTACACGCCGACGGTCGGCGAGGCTTGTCGACAGTTCAGCGAGATCTACCGGCGACCGCGCGGGCTGTTCGTGTCGTATCCGGATCGGCAACAGCTACGGGAGGTGTTGCGCAACCGGCGAGAGCAGCAGATCGACGTCATCGTCGTCACCGACGGCCAGCGCATTCTCGGGCTGGGCGATCAGGGCATCGGCGGCATGGGCATCCCGATCGGCAAGCTCTCGCTGTACACCCTGATCGGTGGCATCGCGCCCGCCCGCACCTTGCCGATCATCCTCGATGTCGGCACCGATAACGTCGAATTGCTCGACGATCCGCAGTACCTCGGCTGGCGCCATCACCGCATCAGCGACGAGCAGTACTACGCGTTCGTCGACGACTTCGTCGCGGTGGTGCGCGAGGAACTGCCCGATGTGTTGCTGCAGTGGGAGGATTTCGCCACCACGCATGCACTTCCGCTGTTGGAGCGCTACCGCGACCGGTTACTGACGTTCAACGACGACATCCAGGGCACCGCCGCGGTGGCTCTCGGCGCGCTGCACGGCGCCGTCCGGGCTGCCGGCCGGCCGCTGTCGCGGCAGCAGGTGGTGATGTTGGGTGCCGGTTCGGCCGGCATCGGCGTGCTGGAGATGATCCGCCAGGAGATGGTGGCGGAGGGCCTGACCGATGCGCAGGCCGCCGAAAGAATCTGGGCCATTGATGTCGAGGGGCTGCTGACCGACGATCGCACCGATCTGTCCGACAGTCAGCGCCGGTTCGCGCTGCCCGCTTCCCGCCTGGCCGGTTGGGACGGCCGGGGCCTGGCCGATGTGGTGCGCCACGTCGACGTGGGGATCCTGCTGGGGCTGTCGACGGCGGCCGGCGCCTTCACCGAGGACATCGTGCGCTCGTTGGCGGCCAAGACCGACCACCCGATCATCTTCCCGCTGTCGAATCCGACGAGCCGCGCGGAGGCGCACCCCGCTGAGCTCGACGCGTGGACCGACGGACGCGCACTGATCGCTACCGGTTCGCCGTTCGCCCCGGTGCGCCGCGGCGGGCGGACCCGCCACATCGCGCAGTGCAACAACGTCTACATCTTCCCGGCGATCGGGCTGGCGGTGACCGCGGCGCGGGCGACCCGCGTCACCGACGCCATGATGCGGGTGGCGGCCACCACCCTCGGCGACACCTCCCCGGCGCTGTCCGACCCCGACCAGCCGCTGTTGCCGTCCTTCGCGGACCTGCCGGAGCTCACCACCCGCATCGCGGCCGCCGTGGCGATCCAGGCGGTGCGCGACGGGGTCGCGCCGGAGGCCTCCGACGGTGAGCTCGCAGCCGCCGTCCGACGGACACGCTGGGAACCGGAGTATGCGACTCGCTAACCGAGCTGGGCCACAGTCCTGCAATATGCGAGGTCAGTTCACTAAAGTGCTCGGGGTGGACAGCGGGAAGATCGCCCGGCGATGCGGTCGCGGCCTCGCCATCGTGGCGTCGCTGGCGGTCTCCGCCGCCCTCATCCAGGCCCAGGGCAGCCAGGATGCGGCGCCGAAACCCACCGAGACCGCCGAAGCGGCCCCGCCGCCCGCACCGCCGCCGCCCGCCGGCAAGATCCGCCTCGCCGACCCCGCCGAAGCCGCCGCGCTGGCCGCCAACGTGCCGATGCCGACCGAAGGCCAGCAGTTCACCTTCCCGCTGCCCGCCGGTGTCGCCCCCGAGAACGGACTGCAGGTCAAGACCATCTGGGCGGCCCGCGCCATCGGCGTGCTGTTCCAGGAGATCAAGACCATCTACGGTTACCGCCAGGACCCGTTGCGATGGCATCCCGACGGGCTGGCGATCGACGTGATGATCCCGAACTATCACAGCGACGCCGGCATCCTGCTCGGCGATCAGATCGCCGGCTACGCGCTGGCCAACGCCAAACGCTGGGGTGTCAACCATGTGATCTGGCGGCAGAAGATCTACCCGGGCGTCGGGGGCGGGAACTGGACGTCGGATTACGGCAACGAGACCGCCAACCACTACGACCACGTCCACATCGCCACCAATGGCGGCGGCTACCCGACCGGGCAGGAGACGTACTTCATCACCTCGATGACGCCGGTGCCGCCGGACTGAGTGCCGGCCAGCATCGGCGCGATCTCCCAGGATTGCGCTGCCTCCCCCGGCCGCGCCGGAATTGGTCCGCCGCCCTTTAGGGTGAAACCCATGCAGATGTCCTCGCCGAAAGCGCGTCAACCCGGTTCGCTGCATCTCGCCGCGCTGCTGGTCTCACTGGTCGCCGTCATCATCGTCGCGACGCTGGGAGGGCTGGCGTCCGCGGATGCCGCTGCCGACTACGGCAAGCTCGCCCAGCCCGGCTGGGCGCCGCCCAGCTACCTGTTCGGGCCAGTGTGGAGTGCCCTGTATCTGCTGATGGCGGTCGCGGCGTGGCTGGTCTGGCGCGTGAGCCCTCGGTGGACCAACCCGGCAGTCATCGCCTACGGCGTACAGCTGGCGCTGAACCTGGCGTGGTCCCCACTGTTCTTCGGACTCGGCTGGCGGGGTCTGGCCCTCGTCGACATCGTGGTGCTGGACGTCGTCGTGGTGGTCACCATCGTCGCGTTCTGGAAGCTCCATCGCGTCGCGGCGTTGCTGATGCTGCCGTATCTCGGGTGGATCCTGTTCGCAACCGCGTTGAACTACTCGGTGTGGTCGCTGAACAGCTGAGAGCTGCGTGCAGGAGCGCTAACGGTGACGAACGTCGACGTATTCGGCGTACCCGCGGCTGTGCAAAGTGGTGTCGGCCGTGGTGATCTCGGCCCGATAG
Organism: Mycolicibacter senuensis; assembly: GCF_003284925.1. Lineage (GTDB taxonomy): Bacteria > Actinomycetota > Actinomycetes > Mycobacteriales > Mycobacteriaceae > Mycobacterium > Mycobacterium algericum_A. The sequence goes on along the minus strand of NZ_QMEX01000034.1, from coordinate 24,367 downwards.
CCGAGAATGTGGCCGTGCCCGACGCCGACGCTTAGCGGGGTGTCGACGTGACCGCGCACCGTGATGCGACCGGGTGAGTCGATCGTGAAACCGGAGACGGCACCGTCAGCGCCGGTGTCGGCCGCGAACTCGACCGGTGAGCCACCGAATCCGGGCACATGCGATGTGCGCTCACTGGGGTGCCCGGAATAGGAGCGCAGGTCGAGGAATTCGCCGAGCAATTCCCCGGCCATCCCCACCCGCGCGAACAGCGCAAGACCGAAGCCGGGAACGTCGATCCGGCCAGCTCCGGGGTGGCGATCCTGACCTCGACGCGCGGACGAGCGATACGCACCCGCACCTCGTCGCCGAAGTGCAGCTCGGATCCGTCCGGACTCAACCGAAAGTCTCGGGCAGCAGAGCCGATCCGATCGAACGATCCGGCAGCGGTGGACATCGAAACGGTGCACACCTCGCGAGGCGCCGAGACCCCGGACGCGTCAACGTCGAAGGCGGCCAGCCCCGGGCGTCCACGCATCACCATCAGCGACAGGTACCGGTGCGGCTCGGGCAAATTGGGCACCATCACGCCGTAGTGCGTCCAGCCGAACCGGCGTGAGTCGAGCAAGGGACGCAACCGGTAGGAGTCGGCGATGTTGTCCCGGTGCCCACGCCGTGACCCGCCGAATAGCCCCACCTGCGTCACCGCACGCGCCGCGCTCAGAAGCGTCGAACCAACTAGCGCCACCGCCCCGCCCTCTCGAGATCGCTTCGATCGGTAATCGATTATCGCGGGCGGCCAGGGTAACCGGCGGTTCAGTCGACCTTCGGGCAATAGAAGTGGGGGCTGTCGCGGTATTCGACCGGTGGCAGATTACGCGCGGGGGTCTGCACCAGCGGGGCGTCGACGGGGAGACGGCCCGAGGCACGGTCCAACGCCGACCGCTTGCGCGGGTGCATCAGTGCGCGCTTCGGCCCGTACTTGGAGACCAGCGTGATCGCCCTGCACAGATACCCGTGCAGCCGCTCCTGTCGCGCCGACCAGCTGTAGCCCATGAGTTCGCGCACCGGCGGGTCGTAGAGGGCCACCGTCATGAACGTCAGGAAGCGCTGCATTACCTTGAGGTTCAGCGCCCACAGCCAGTCGGGAATCCACTGCAGCGACGGGTGTTTGGGCATGGTCGACAGATCCATGACCTCGCGGGCGGCCCAGGTGTTCTCCAGCACGTTGGTGCACATGTGGTCCCAGTACTCACAGAACTCCTCCCAGGTCTTGGGCACCGGACGCATGCTCATGCCGTACATGCGGTACCAGGTGACGTGTTCGTCGAAGAGCTGCCGTTTGTCGTCCTCGCTGAGTCCGCCGGCGAACTTCTCGGCGGCCAGCAGCGTCGACTTGAAGAACGTGGCGTGCGCCCAGTAGAAGACGTCCGGGTTCAGCGCGTTGTACCGGCGGCCCTGCTCGTCGACGCCCTTGATGCCGATGTGGTAGTCGCGGACCTCGGCGCCGGTCTGCGGGGCGCGGTAGCCGTCGAACACCACGCCGCCGATCGGGTAGATCGACCGCATCAGTCGCGGGATGCGCTCCATGAAGAAGATCGAGTGATCCTTCACCGCCGCGCCCAGCTGCGGGTGCATGTTCTGCATCGAGCCCGCCCAGGTCCCCTGAAACAGGCCCGTCCATTGACCGAAGTACTTCCAGGTCAGCGAGTCGGGGCCGAGCGGAACCGGTGGCGTGTCGTAGCCGCCGGTGCTCACCGGACAGCCCGGGGCCATCGCCGCATCGTCGGCCGCCGGACGGGTTTCCGACATATCTTGAGTCACCAGCGCGCACTCCCAGTCAGTGTTGGACCGTTTTGGACAACAGGTGTTGTCAGTATCGACAGCTTAAAACGGGCGGCGACCGCGGTCAACGGTCGGTCCGGCACCGCCGACGATCACGGTGCGCGCGATGTACCGCTTACCAGCGCATTGCCGTTGGCGCGCGCGACTAGAACCGCCACAGGAACTGCGGGCACTGGCCCGCAACCACCGATCGGATGTACACCCGCGCGTCGGCGGCGGTGGCGTCCGGCCCGAGCACCTGCCGCACGGTCACCGAGTTCTCCAGTCCCTGGGGCGTGTTGCCGGCGGCCAGCAGCCGGCAGATCGCGCTACCGGCCGGGTCAGCGGCCGCCGGTGCAGCGAAGACGGTGATGCTCAGGGCCGTCAAGAGCACAACGTGACGGGCCAGTTTCCGCGATCTGGCGATATGGTGACCGGTCCGCCGGACGACAGCGGGGTCCGACTTCCTCAGGTCTCCGATATACGGTCCGAATCTCGTGACGGCGTCCATGTAGATAGCGTGGCAGCACTGTCCGACAGGTTGGCGAATAGCTACGGCACGGCAAACCAACGCCGCGCTCACCCGCTCACCGACGACAACGGAAGCATCGGTCGCGCGCTGGTCCAAGCGATGTTGCGCAACAAGGAATTACGCAGCAGGTCATCGTTCCGGTTTCGGCCGAGTTGCTGGCTGACACCGCGGGATACATCGTCGCCGAGCGGTCAGGACGACGCGGCTGACCCGCACGGTCGCTCAGTTGTTGGTCGGCTCACTGACGGTTACAGCCTCGCTGAACAGCAAGGCCGCGGCGACTGGCATGGGCGTCCGAATGGAGCCGGTGGTCAAGGTGATGATCGATCCGTGACGCGTTCGACGTTTCCGCCGGGATCGACCTGCCATCGACGCCCCGCGTTGGTCCGTGTACCGCAACGTGACCGATACCGCCTCGGCCCATGGATTCAGCCTGGACGTGATGTAGAGCTTGTCATCAGAAGCGATGGAGCATTTCCGTGGATCATCCTCGGCGTCGGGGTCGTTCAGGTCTGCCTTCGTCCATAGCTGCTTGACAGCCACCGGATTCGGCGCATCACCTTCTGCTGGCGGTGCCGCAACGACTCTCAGATCCAGGTCGGAGATTCGGTCCACTCGATGGTTTCGGACCGTGACAGAGACTTCTCCGCCAGTAGGCGGTCGCTGACTGTGGTCGGTGTGGGGATCACCTCGGTTCGACAGATCGGTAAGTCGCACCAGCCCCGCTTCCCGGAGCAGGTCGGCTTCGAGCTGCGCCCTCTCGGCCTGGCGATCCGCTTCAAGCTGCGCCCGGTCGGCCCGGCGATCCGCTTCGACCTGCGCCCGGTCGGCCCGGCGATCCGCTTCAAGCTGCGCCCGGTCGGCCCGACGGTCCGCGTCTGCTTTCTTGCGGTCATTCGTCGCGATCCATAGAGCTGTCCCGGCGGCGAGCACCGAAACCGCAGCACCGAGCCACTGCCCCGCTCCCGCGTACCAATCGACATCGAGGTCAACACGGAATGCCGCGATGGTTCCGATGGCGAGTATCACGGTCGCAGTGACCACTGCAGCGCTGAACCAGAACCACGGGTTTCGACCCATGGCCCGAGAATAGGGCCACCGAGCCAAGGTGTTGGTTGAACCGCCTCAGCGCCTCAGCGCCGCCAGTCGCCGACGGCGTGGCGTCGTCGATGGCGCGCGAAGACCTCGTCGCGGGCCACGACGAGCGAGAAAGCGGCGCGCCTGGGTGTGACTGCCGCCACGAATCGAGGCCGGTTCGGGTACTGCTCACGGACTTAAGTCCTCAACCGCAGTGACTGGGGTCACACTTGGGCTTCGCGCGGGCGGTGCCGGAATATGTTGCGACACATGAAAGATCCGATACTCGTGCTCCCGGTAGTCGCAGCGATCCTTGGACTGAGCGTCTTCGGATTCCTGGTGCTTGAGGTCGTGTTCCACCTGGGCTGAGCGGCCGGTACCGACAGCGGGCCCCGCAACGGGGCCCAGGGCGGTTCGTTGGTCAGACCGGCCCCGAGGAAGATGAGCGTAATGCGGCAGAGCTGGAGACCTGTTGAAGTGATCCTGGCCGAGGATCTTTCCCACGAGCGGGTCGTCGAGGTGATCAACGCCCAGATCCGCATCAACGCGGCCGAGGCCGGTGACTTTGTTACGCGCGTGCGTATCGGCGTCGGTCAGCCGCATTCACCGGGGCTGTTGCGCTGGGTGTCGGCTTATCTTGCCGGGCCACCGGGCGCGTTCCCCGCCGGCAGACCCGAGCGTGTCCAGTGAGCGTTGAGGCACCGTACCCAGGGCCTGTTGGCGGCGGGTGCGCGACGGTACGTCACCACAGACGACCAACGCCATCTGCAGCGCACGGGCGGCAGCTGCCCCTCCGAGGCCGAATCGGGCGGTCGATGCCATGCTGACCTGCGAAAACTCTGTCGGGCTGACAGGATTTGAACCTGCTAGCAGACACGATGTGGCCGGTTCTTCTATCTGCGGTTTTCCCGCCCTGACCTGCGTCAAGTGCACTCCAACCGCAGTGACAGTATAGGACACTGTCAGACACAACGGTACATTAAACTTGCACGAATCTTGCACGGCAATCGGAAGGGCCGGTCACGATGGCAACCAAGAAGCGCGGATTCGGCCGACTGCGACAGCTCCCATCCGGGCGGTATCAAGCTGCCTACACCGGCCCGGACGGCAACGTGCACAAGGCCAAGCACACGTTCGCGGCCCAGGTCGACGCCGAGGGCTGGCTGGCCGCCGAGCGGCGAAAAATCGACTTGGGCACGTGGGGTGCCACCGAACGCTCTGACGGGATCACGCTGGCGAAGTACGCGGACCGCTGGCTAGAGCAGCGTCGACTGCGCCCGCGCACACGACAGCTATACCGCTCGCTGCTGGACCGGCTCATCCTGCCCGAGCTGGGCGATGTGAAGTTGGCAAAGCTCTCCCCCGCCCAGGTGCGCGCGTGGCACTCGGAGCTGGGCACCGAGACCCCGACGCGCAACGCCCATGCCTACTCGCTCTTGCACGGCATCTGCGCTACGGCCGTGCAGGACGAGATGCTGGACGGCAACCCGTGCCGAATCGCCAAAGCCTCACACACGAGCCGCCGCCACCAAGTCGACGTCTTGACCCCGGCCGAGCTAGACAAGCTCGCTGGGAAGATGCCCAAGCATCTACAGATGAGCGTGACGTTGGCTGCCTGGTGCGGTCTGCGCTGGGGCGAGACCTCCGAGTTGCGGCGCAAGGACATCGAACCTGATTGCAGCGCCGTCCATGTTCGCCGCGCGGTCACCTACCGCGACGGCTCCATCCATGTCGGTGAGCCGAAGACGTCAGCCGGTATCCGTACCGTCAACGTCCCGCCGCATATCCGGCCGGCCCTCAAGCGGCACCTCAAAGAGCATGTCGGCAAGGCCGGTGAGGCTCTGCTGTTCACCGGGAAGGCTGGCGGCCATGTCCGACACTACGAGTATCAATATCCGTGGGAGAAGGCCCGCGCAGCCATCGGCAAGCCGAACTTCCGGGTGCATGATCTGCGCCACGTCGGCGCGGTCCTAGCCGCTCAATCCGGCGCCACCACAGCCGAACTCATGCACCGCCTCGGACATACGACACCCGCGATGGCCTTGCGATACCAACACGTGGCCGAGAACCGCGATGCCGGCGTGGCTGAGCGGATGTCAAAGCTTGCACGGCCCCAACACGCCGACGAAACCTAAACTGCCGCGTCGGGACAAACATGTAGTCTGAGGACAGACGCCGAAACGGCGCGACAACTAAACAGCACGCTAACCACGAGAACGATAAGCCGCGCCGCAACGGCACCGCGCACGTTAAGTGGTGAACGACGGAAAGCCGCAACGGCATTCGCTTCCAAGTGGAGACGTCGAGCAGCATCACACCCGAAGGTGGAGACGGGTGATTGATTGCGCTCACGTCTCCACACTTGTTTTTGGAGCAATGCAATGCCCGTCAATAAATCCCAACCTCGCCTAATGTCTATCGCTGCCGCTGCCGAGGCCGCTGACGTCAATCCGCGCACAGTCCGACGCTGGCTCGCAAAAGGCTTGATCGCCGGCTACCGCGTTGGCCCGCGCCTCATCAAGGTCGACATGACCGAACTAGAGCGAATCATGGAGCCCATCGGTGGGGGCGCCTGATGGCCACCCGCCGCGGGGGGAGCCCGCCCCACGAAAAAGCCGGCCCCAGTAGGACCGGCCTTCCCGCTAACCACTCAACAACGCGCGCCGCCATTCTAGCCGACCTTGCCGCCGCCGCTGGGTATCAGCTCGCGGTGCCGTGTGAAGTCTGCGGACACGCTTTGACGCGCAGGGCATCTGTCCTCGCGGGCGTCGGCCCTCGGTGCGCTCACCGCCTGGGGGTGGTCTAGATGGCTCACCCATTGAACCTGCGCCGCGACGGAGCGAAGCGCATCCCTGGTGGCGACCCGTGGCCGATGGAATACGAGCCGATTCCCATGTCGGAACACCAGCTCGAGCTCTGGCACCACACCATTGACCACCTCGAATCCAAAGGGCTGACTCCCATCGTTGAGACCGACGTATGCCGTGCGCTGTGGCGGCGAGGCGGTCCTGACCGGGTGCTCGCCGTGCGACTGCATCAGGTGGTGTCCCATGTCTGACATTCCGTACGGTCGCGACTATCCCGAGCCGGATTGGCCCGACGAAGACGGCCAGACAGCCGGGTCGCGATTGCTTGATGACCTGGAGAACTTCCTGGCCCGGTTTGTGGTGTACCCAAGTCATCACGCCCGAGTTGCCCACGTGCTGTGGATAGTTCACGCGTGGCTGATGGACCACTGGGAGTCCACACCACGCATCGCGTTCCTGTCACCAGAGCCGGGCTCCGGGAAGTCGAGGGCACTTGAGGTCACCGAACCCCTGGTCCCTCGTCCGGTGCACGCGGTGAACACCACCCCGGCGTACTTGTTCCGCAAGGTCTCCGACGAGGACGGGCGGCCCACCATCTTGTTCGACGAAATCGACACGGTGTTCGGGCCTAAGGCCAAGGACAACGAAGACATCCGCGGGATGCTCAATGCTGGTCACCGCAAGGGCGCGACCGCAGGCCGGTGCGTGATGCGCGGCAAGGTGGTCGAAACCGAAGAACTGCCCGCCTACTGCGCGGTCATGCTCGCCGGTCTCGACGACCTGCCCGACACCATCATGTCGCGATCGGTGGTGGTGCGAATGCGTCGACGAGCACCCGGTGAGGATGTCGAACCCTGGCGACCGCGGGTCAATCACCCGGAAGCGCACGCGCTACGAGACGGTCTGACCGCTTGGTGCACATCTCCTGCGGTAGCGGCCCGCCTGTCCGGGGACTTCTGGCCCGAACTTCCCGACTCGGTTACTGACCGTGACGCCGACGTATGGGAGGCCCTGCTTGCCGTGGCCGACCTTGCCGGCGGGGACTGGCCACAACGGGCACGCGGAGCGGCTGTAGCACTTGTAGCAGCATCCAAGCAGAAGGTCCCAAGTGTCGGCGTTCTTCTCCTGCGCGACATCAGGCAAGCGTTCACTGACCTTGGTGCCGACCAGCTCACCACCGAACAGTTGCTCTCCGAGCTGAATCGGATGGACGAGTCACCCTGGTCGACCATTCGCCGTGGTGAGCCCCTCGATAGTCGTGGTCTGTCACAGCGACTGAGTAAGTACGGCATCGGCTCGAAACTCCATGCCGGGGAGCGGGGGTTGCGCGGATACACCACCTCCCAGTTCGTCGACGCTTGGTCGCGGTACTTACCCGACATATCCGCTACATCCGCTACATCCGCTACAGAACCCGGCATCGCTGGCGCAGATGTAGCAGATCCCCGCTGTCCCTGCGGCACAGTTCTGTGCCGGCCCGAATCCCTGGCCGCCGGCCACTGCGCCGAGTGTGCCCACACACCGCCGCCGAATTAACCCCACGAAAGGAAAGAAATGAAAGATCCACTCAACCGCGATGACGCCCTACTGACGGCGCTCGCCCTCATTGAGCGCCACGGCCATCTACCCAGTGTCGCCGCACTGCTTGAGGGTCGCGACATGGTGGAGCTGACCCGCATACTCGCGTCCACAGTGTCGGTCACGCGACACTGTGTGACCGAGCTGGCGGAGCTGTTGGACACCACCGGCGAGGCAGTCATGCTCCAGCTTCGCTCAATCTTCACCCAACACCTGGAAGGACCGTCGTGATGGCCGAGACCCCCGACACCCCCGACACCACCACCGAGGCCGCAGAGGCGCCCTCCGAGGCCCCCGAGGCGCAGGAGGGCCAGAGTGACGCCACCGACAATCCGAACCGTGAGGCGGCCAAGTGGCGCACCAAGCTGCGTGACACCGAAGCGGAGCGCGATGCCCTGGCAGAACGTTTGGCCGCGGCGCAGCGTCAAAACGTGACAACCACGGTGGCGCAACACTTCCGCGATGCCTCGGATTTTTGGTCGACCACCGACCTGGCCGATGTCCTCGATGATGAGGGCAATGTCGATACCGAACGGCTGACCACGGCGGTGAACGCCACGCTGGCCGCAAAGCCGCACTGGCGCAAGCCCGCATCGGTCACTGAGTCGACGTCCATCGTCACGGGCAACGACCCCATCGGACCCGGCAAGCCGGAACCGTCATTCGCCGACGCCTTTAGGCCGCCAAACATGCGCAGTAAGAGGTAGACTGGACGGGCGTACCCCAGTGGGGGCGCCGGACTAGCCCAGGCGGCAGCCGTGAAGACTAACCAGTTTTCGCAGGCTGCCGCCTTTGCGCTTTCGCGGCCTGTGCCGATCCGAAAGAGCTTGAGTTATGGCTACTTTGACTACCGCCACGGCTGACTATCCGTGGCGGCCAGATAGCGTCTTTTTCTCCCCGCCTGATGTCGTCGGTGATGCCTTGCTGTTGCAGACCTCCACTGTGGCCGGCTCCATCGAGGGCGACGAGCCATCCGTTCGCGTGGCGTTCGTGACCGACGCCGAGAGCGCCGCCTACGTCAACGAGGCCGCCGAGATCACCGACGACGCGCCGGACCTCGATGAAGTCGTGCTACATAGCAAGCGCATATCAAGGTTGGTGACACTATCAAGCCAGCAGTATCGCTCCACCCAGACCGCCGAGCAGGTCTCGATGTCGGTGGCCCGCGACCTCATTCAAAAGTGTGACAACGCCTACCTTGGTGACGCTTCCAGCCAGCCATCCACCGGCCTGCTGAATGTCACCGGAGTGGTCAACGGCGGTGAAGTCGACGGCGACCTCGATGCCCTGATCGACCTGATTGCCACGCTGGAGAACAACGGCGCCCACCCCAGCGGCATCATTGTCGACCCCAAAACCTGGGCGAACCTGCGCAAGCTGAAGGTAGGCGGCGACCAGATCAACGCCTCCTTGCTCGGCGCCGGCACCGACGACGCTGCCCCCCTGTTGCTGTCCCTGCCGGTGCTGCGCTCACGGTGGCTGCCGTCGAACACCGGTTTGGTGATCGACCGCACGCAGGTCGTCTCGGCCGTTGGCCCCGTCGAGGTGGCGGTGTCCGAGCATGCCGCCTTCAAGGCCCACGCCGTGGTCATGCGCGCCACGTGGGCTGTGGGCTGGAGCGTCGTGCGGCCCAGCCGGCTGGGCCGGTTCACGGTCGCCGACGACGACGCCGAGAGCTAAGGACAGGGCGCAGCTTCCGCGAGGGGATTTCGACTCCTTTCGACCTCGCGTCGAGGCTGCGCCCCCACGGTGCAGGCCCGAGCGGTTCGCCCGCTCACCTGCACCTGCGGCGGGCCGAGTGACCGGTTACCACTCGGTCCGCCGCCCCCAAGCAAACCCAGCAAACTCCTCAGCAAACTTTCCAGCAAACATTTGGATGTCGGGACATGCCCACTGACCTCACGACCAGGCCAAACGACCAGCAAACATCAAAACATCGCCTACCTGCGATGATAAGCCCGGTAGCGACCCCCTACCGTGGGGTGGGCAAATCATCGTGCGCGGGCTCGGAATACTTTATGTACGCTTCCCGGGGAACTTTTGCGGCCTGGCCAGCAAACTTCCAGCAAACTCCGGCAAACGTAGCAAATGTCGGGGTTCGGCCATGGTAATCAAGCTACCCGCCCCCGGCGAGGGCGGTGTCCCCGACCCGCTGACGTCCCCGATCTCTGCCTACCGCTACGCGCACGCCAAGCGTCAGGTCAAGGACGCCGAATCACGCAAAAGGCCGTTGATCCGGTTGTGGGACAAGGACCACAACTTCATCGGCCGTATCGGCGGTGAGAAGTCTGTCGATGTCGAGCAGCGCCTGCATGACACGGGCACGGGCTCGATTGTGGTGCGCGGCTCGGACTGGATCAACAAGTTCCTCCGCACCGATGTGCGGGCGAACGACGACCTGAACATCACCATCGATCCTTATCCGAACAATCGCAACTGGCGGTGGCGGTGGGGCGGCAAGGTGACTGCCGTGCGCAACGTGCGCACCGAACAGGGCTTGCACGAGTTGCACTTTGACGTCGCCGAGAACCGCGAGCATTGGAAGCACTTGTATTTCGCGGCCACGCCGTGGTTCGCCCCGGAGATCCAGCCCCTCAAGGCGTGGGTGCTGCCTGGCAACACGCGCACGATTGTGTCAACGACCGGGTTCATCAACCTGGCCCGCATCTTCTGGCCCCCGTTGGGCATCATCGACAATGCCCTAAATCCTGGCGCGTGGGTGAAGCCGTTGTCGGACGGCAAGCTGTGGTCGCCGCTGAACTGGCCGATCCAAATGCAGTTCGTGAATCCCTTCACCGACACCAGCCGGTTCAGTGTGATCGCTACGCGATGGTCGCCGGCGCACGACACCACAGCCGGATTGCTCAAGGATTCCGGCTGTAATGTTCGCGCCTACACCTGGTTGCCGGAGGATGAGGATTCCCCGCATCCGGAGCTGGCTGCGCTGATCGGCCAGGAGGCGGCGCGTCCGGGACGCGCGTGCATTGTTCTTGCGGTTGAGGACAAGTCGGGCGTAGTGGGCCTGACCGGCACCGCTGTCGATGGTGCGGTGAACCTGGTCGCAGCCACGGCTGATGACCTGATCTCGGAGCTGCTGTACTCATTCGTCGACGCTGACGCGATTGACCCGCGCACCAATAACCCTGTGCCGCCCTACATCCGAGACATGTTGGGCATCGCGCCGAAGCTGCCCTCCATCGTGTTCCGCGACTCCACACCAACGTCTCCGATCAAGACCTCCGAGCGGGCGATCTTCAAGAGCAAAGCCAAGTCGATCCTGGTCGGCGGCAAGAGTCCCGGCTGGGTGAATCAGTTACAGACATTCGGCATCAAATATGCCCTGAGCCAATTTCAAATCGTCAACGTTGGTGGCGGTCCCACGAACCAAACCGGCCCTGCGCCTCAAGGCTCCGGCCTGGAAGAGGTCTACCAAGGCCAGTTCGACAACATGCTGCTGGCGTTCATGCGCTACACCGACCCGTTGCGCGAAATCTCAAGCGGCAACTTCGGATACCTGGAGTACTTCACGCAGGAGGGTGGCGGGACCGCCTACACCATCAGCTCGGCACTCACCCTGCGCCAAGGGCATTGGAAGACCCGGCCGTATCAGGCGTTCAAGGTTGCTATCTGGAATCGCCGCCCCTACTCGGTGTTCTACGACTTCGATTTGGGCACCCGCGCACTATTCGAGATTGACGGCTTGCTCTACACCGACCAGTTCAACGCGATCCGGATGCACTACGACGAGTCGACGCCGAAGACGTTCGAGGTCACCATCGGCACCGATTCCGAGCAGGAAGACCCACTAGGCCAAGCGGTTCGGACAATTCAAACAATGTGGAATGCCGTGGGTACCCTATTTGGATCAAACGACTTGTACTAGCCAGCAACCCGTAATCCTTTGCCCGTCTTCGGCAACTGTGGGCCGTAGACGCACGGTAATAGGAACCGTTCGTCGCCGGCTAACGGTTGCGTTGTCGGTCGTCGGGCGTAGCGTCCCGCTCATGTCTGAAGCTAATGCTAGTGACCTGTCGTGGTTCTACCAGTTGCACCCGCACCTGCAGGTTCGCCTGCTGCGGAACCCGCGCGGTGCCTTGAGCAATGACCTTGCAGTTCGGTTTGCGCTCCCGAACGGCCCAGGCGTCTGCCAGGACGCTCATTGGGTATCGGGCGGCGAGCCGGGGTCTTTGAGGCTTGCTGGCGGGGTTGCGGGCCAACTAGAGGTGATCCGCGAACAATTGGACCACTGGTGGTCGTCGAACGTGCGCCCTGAGGACCGGGCGTACATCATCGAGCACCGGGCCGGCGAGTTAGAGAAGGGCTACGGCGCCATTGTTCGTCTGGCCAGTTCCGATCGGGTGGGGCCAGATGCCTGCCTGATTCCGATGGTGTCCGAGCACAAGGGAGCGTTCCGGCTACCGGAGATCATCCGCGCCTACGTCGAGATGAAGGCTATAGAGGGCGCGTAAGCCCGGCGGGCCACCAAGGGGGTTCCACGACCCCGGGACACCTACGAGTCGTTCGTCGGCGCCTAACGACTGGGCACGAAAACCGGCCCCAGCATGTCCGCCAGAGCCGGTCACCCCGCGCCCGCATGGCACAAAGGTTGATACAAAGAACCGGCCCCCAGCAATCGCCAGGGGCCGGTTCTGTCGGTGGTCGATGCTAGAACCGCCACAAGTACTGCGGACACTGCCCAGCGACCACGGTGCGGATATACACCCGCGCATCGGCATCGGTGGCGTCCGGCCCGAGCACCTGGCGCACCGTGACCGAGTTCTCCAGACCCTCGGGTGTGTTTCCGGCGGCCAGGAGTCGGCAGATCGCACTGCCCGCTGGGTCCGCGTGCGCCGGGGCGGCGAGGATGGCGCTCAGGGCCAGCAGGACGGCAGCGCCGGCGGTTCTCATAGCGCCGCCCACTGCTCGGCGAGGTCGGCGGCGCGCTCCAGCATGGGGATCAAGGCACGGAGCTGCGCCGCTGAATACCCGACGCTGCAGTGGTCGTCCCCCTGATTGACTAGCGCGCCGACGCTGGTCAGATTGCCGTCATACCCCTGCAACGCGTACAACTCCACCTCGCCCAGCTCGGCGCAGATGAGGCGGTTGCCGTCCTCCGGGTCGAACTCGTGCGCGCGGGTGGCTCCGATGGGCAGTTGCGGCACTGTCGTCGCGGTCATCGGGTCACCGCCCCGGCGATCGCGTCGAGCTCGTCGGCTGCCGCGATCAGCGCCTCACCGATCTGGCGGGCCTGGGCTGCGGTCAACGGGTGGTCGGCGTGCAGGTTGCCGGCGACAACCTCCCACGAGTAGGTGCCGTCGTCGTGCTGCAGGCCGCCCGTGTAGACGCATACGTCGTCACGCAGCGTGCCTGACGCTTCGATGGTTTTCATGGTGGAACCGGTGAAGAGCCGGCCGCCACCCTCCCAATCGTCGACGGTGGTCGCGCCAGTCGGGATGGGCAGGTCGGTGTGTGTGGTGGTTGTCATCATGTTCGGCAGCGTTGCACTGCCCTCCGACACGACCTCGAAACGAGCCTTAGCGGGTGTGGTGCGGTTCATCGTGACTCCCTCTGTTGGGGCCACGTCGCGTCTTGCACGTACCTTGCACGGATTTGCATCCGCGCTGGTCATATGGTCGGGCTGACAGGATTTGAACCTGCGACCACTTGACCCCCAGTCAAGTGCGCTACCAAACTGCGCCACAGCCCGCCACTGCCGAACAACCCCGGCAGCAGGTCGAAAGCCTACCGCAAGCAACACGGCGCACCGAACCCGCGTGAGGGCACCAGCCGCCCGGATCGAGACGCGTAGGCTCGCCACGCGAGCGTGCCTCCCCTCCGCAACGCCCAGAACCCCAGGAACCGCGACTGATGCAGATCCCCTTCGTCGAAGCAATGCTCGGCATGGTCGATCGCCGCCCTGACCCGATGCACATCCCCGGAACCACCGAGGACGCCGTCACCGACGACGTCGTCGATACCGTCGACCCCGGTGACGCCCTCCTGCTGCTGCAGAAGATGGAGAACCGGCTGATCCGGCACTCGCTGCGCCATCCCGATGTGCTCTCCGCCGAACAGCTGCGCCGGCTGCGCTACCTGCTGAACTTCGCCCGGCTGGGTGACTTCGAGCCCGGGGCCGCCGGCCCACACGGCAGCCGCGGACGCGGTGATGTCTCCGTCGGCGCAGAACTGGCCCCGTGGCGAGACAGGGTGAGCGACGCTCTGTACGGCCCGTTGCGCGAGGAGCGCGACCCGGTGATCGCGCTGACCGCCGCGCGCGATGCACTCGGCGGGCTGGCCGCCGATCAGGACGAGCAGCGCGCGCAGCTGATCGAGCGCCACGGTTATGAGTTCTCCCAACGCGAACTCGACGCCGAGGTGGGCCACAAGAAGCTGGTCACCGTGCTCGGCGGTGGCGGCGGGGCCGGATTCGTCTACATCGGCGGCATGAATGCGCTGTTGGAGGCCGGACCGGTCCCCGACTATCTGATCGGCTCGTCGTTCGGTTCGATCCTGGGATCGGTGGTCAGCCGGACCCTGCCGGTGCCCATCGAGGAGTACGTCGCGTGGGCGAAGACGGTGTCGTTCCGGGCCATCCTGGGACCGGAACGGCTGCGGCGGCGCCACGGCCTGACCGGGGTGTTCTCACTGAACTTCGATCAGTTCGCCGACGCCATGTTCCGCGGCGAGGATGGCGAGCTGATGCGGATGTCGGAGCTGGCCATCCCGTTCGACGCGGTGGTCGCCGGCGTCCGCCGCCAGCCCTTTGCCGCCCTGCCGGCGCGGTATCGCAATCAGCGGCTGGCCGCCCTGCAGCTGCGCTCATTCCCCTATCTGCCGATCGGACTCGGCCCGCAGGTGGCCGCCCGGCTGTGGCAGACGGCCGCCTTCATCGACCCACGGGTGGTCAAACCGCTGGTCATCGGCGGCGACGACCCGGACCGCGACGTCAACGTCGTCGATGCGGCGTCGTTCTCCTCGGCGATCCCCGGGGTGCTGCATCACGAGACCAAGGACCCTCGGATGGTGCCGATGTTCGATGCGCTGCTCGCCGACAACGACGTAGGCGCGCTGGTGGACGGCGGCGCGGCCAGCAACGTCCCCGTCGAGCTGGCCTGGAAGCGGGTCCGCGACGGCCGGCTGGGCACCCGCAACGCCTGCTACCTCGCCTTCGACTGCTTCCAACCGCAGTGGGATCCGCGGCACCTGTGGCTGGTGCCCATCACCCAGGCGATCCAGCTGCAGATGGTGCGCAACGCCCCCTACGCCGACCACTTGGTCCGGTTCTCCCCGACACTGTCACCGGTCAACCTGGCGCCGTCGGCGGCCACCATCGAGCGGGCCTGTCAATGGGGACGCAAGAGCGTCCAGCGCGCGATCCCGGTGGTCTCGGCGCTGCTGGAACCGGTGTGGTGGGAAGGCGAGAAACCGGCGTTGGTCCAGCCCGAAGCCGCGCAACCGGTGCAGCACAAGGCCGCACCGATGAGCACGGTGATGTCGGCGTTGCGCCGACCGCGCAACCGCTGGGAACGGTGGCGTAACCGCGACGCGATCTGACGCGCTCAGACCGCCAGCAGCCGATACAGCCCGATCAGGCCGACCACGAGGATCACCGCCCGCAGTGCGTTCGGCGACAACCGCCGCCCGTAGTGGCCGCCCAGATACCCGCCGATCAGAGATCCGACGGCGATCAATGCCGCTGCCTCCCAACTGATCCGGTCGTATGCCGTGACGATGTAGGCCAGCGCGGCGACCACGTTGACCAACAACGTCAGCAGCACTTTCGCCGCGTTCATCCGCTGCATCGACTCGGGCAGCAGTACGCCCATCACACCGATCAGCAGAATGCCCTGCGCCGCAGAGAAATAGCCACCGTAGACGGCGACCGCGAAGGTACCCAGCGTCAAAGCCACCATCCGGCCACGACTCAACTGGTCAAGCGAGCGACCGGCCTGCTCGGCCCGGCGCTGGGCGTTCGCCTGGATCTTCGGACCGACTACCACCAGCACCAGCGCCCCCACCAGCAGTACCGGGACCACGCGGTTGAAAACGGCTTCGGGCAGGTGCAGCAACAGGTAGGCGCCGAAGAGGGCACCGATCAGTGATCCCGGGACTTGCCAGCGCAGCCGATCCCACTGCCCTCGTAGTTCCCGGCGGTACGCCCAGGTGCCGGACATCCCGCCGGCCACCAGGCCGATCGAGTTGGAGATGGTCGCGGTCAACGGCGGGAAACCCAGCGTCACCAGTGTCGGGAAGGTGATCAGCGTGCCGGAACCGACCAGGGTATTGACGGCCCCGGCGCCCACCCCGGCCAGGATGATCAACACCATCTGCGAAACCGGCACCGGCTCCCCCTTCTCCGAGGCCTCAACGGGTGCGCTTGGCGCCCCGCTTCTCTCGCACCCGCACATTGATCCGGATCGGGCTGCCCTCGAACCCGAACGTCTCGCGCAGCCGTCGCTCCAGGAATCGGCGGTAGCCGGCCTCCAAGAATCCGGTGCTGAACAACACGAATGTCGGCGGGCGAGCGGTGGCCTGGGTGGCGAACAGGATTCGCGGTGCACGGCCGCTCCGCGCCGGCGGCGGCGTCGCGGCGACGACTTCTTTGAGCCAGGAATTGAGCTGGCCGGTGGAGATCCGGGTATCCCACGATGCCAGCGAGGTCTCCAGCGCGGGCACCAACTTCTGCACGGCGCGACCGGTTTTGGCCGAGATGTTCACCCGTGGCGCCCAGGCCAGCCGGGCCATGTCCCGGTCGATCTCTTTGTCCAGCAGGTAGCGGCGATCCTCGTCGACCAGATCCCACTTGTTGTAGGCCAGCACCACCGCGCGGCCCGCCTCGACCACCATCGAGATCACTCGTTGGTCCTGCTCGGTCAGTGGCTGCGACGAATCGACCAGCACGATCACCACTTCGGCGGCATCGATTGCGCCGTGGGTGCGCACCGAGGCGTAGAACTCGTGTCCGCTGGCTTGCCCGACCTTGCGGCGCAGCCCGGCGGTGTCGACGAAACGCCAGATCTTGCCGTCCATCTCGATCAGCGAGTCGACGGGGTCGACGGTGGTGCCGGCGACGTCGTGCACCACGGAACGCTCATCGCCGGCGAGCCGGTTGAGCAGCGAGCTCTTGCCGACGTTGGGCTTGCCGACCAACGCGACCCGTCTGGGGCCGCCGCTGCCCGCCGATACCTCGGCCACCTCGGGCAGCTTGGCGACCACCTCGTCGAGCAGATCGGCCACCCCGCGACCGTGCAGCGCGCTGACCGTGAACGGTTCGCCCAGCCCCAGCGACCACAGCGCCGCCGCGTCGGCCTCAGCGCGCTCGCTGTCAACCTTGTTGGCGGCCAAGAACACCGGTTTGCCGGAGCGGCGCAGGATCTTGGCGGCCGCCTCGTCGCCGGCGGTAGCACCGACCACCGTGTCCACCACCAGGATCACCGCGTCAGCGGTGCGCATCGCCACCGCCGCCTGCTCGGCGACCAGCTGCTGCAGGCCCTTGGCGTCGGGTTCCCAGCCGCCGGTGTCCTGCACCACGAAATGGCGTCCGGTCCACAGTGCGTCATAGGAGACCCGGTCGCGGGTCACGCCGGGCAGGTCCTGCACGACGGCTTCGCGCCGCCCCAGGATGCGGTTGACCAGTGTTGACTTCCCGACATTGGGCCGGCCCACCACGGCCACCACCGGCGGCGGCCCGGAGTCCTCGACATTCGCATCGAAACCACCGTCTTCGCCGATCTCCCAGTCGGTCTCGTCGAACCAGGTGCCGTCGGATTCCGAAGTGCTCATCGGATCGCCCCGCAGCGTTGCTCGACCAGGTCGCGCAGGTGGTCGATCACCTGCTGCTGGCTCATCTCTCCGGTGTCCACGATCACCGCGTCGTCGGCGGGCCGCAGCGGTGACACCGCCCGGGTGGAATCCAGTTCATCGCGCCGCCGCACATCGGCCAGCACACCGGGGTAATCGTCGCGCAGGCCGGCCGCGATGTTCTGGTCGTTGCGGCGCTGGGCGCGTGTCTCGGCCGAGGCGGTCAGGAAGATCTTCACGTCGGCACCGGGCAGCACCACAGTTCCAACGTCACGGCCTTCCACCACCACGCCGCCACCGGCAGCAGCCAGTTGCTGCTGCAGGGCCACCAAGCGGGTACGCACTCCGGGTACCGCCGACACCGCCGACACCGCCCCGGTCACCTCGTCACCGCGAATCTCTCTCGAAACATCTTCTCCACCAAGGTAAGTGCGGTCGCCGTCGGGCTGGGAATCCACCGAGACCTCGGCGCTCTGGGCGACGGCGGCGATACCGTCGGCGTCATCGAGGGCCACGCCTGCGCGCAGCGCCGCCAGTGTGACGGCCCGGTACATGGCGCCGGTGTCGATGTAGCGCGATCCCAGTGCCTTCGCCAATCCCCGTGCGACCGTCGACTTTCCGGTTCCAGCCGGTCCGTCGATGGCGACGACGGCCAGACGGCCCGCGCTCATAGTCCGACCGCCGTATATAGTTCGCCGATCTCCTTGCGGTTCAGCACCCGAATGGTTCCGGGCCGCTGCTCCCCCAGCGCAACCGAGCCGATGTCGGTGCGTACCAACTCCTGGACCGGGAACCCGACGGCGGCCAACATCCGGCGGACGATACGCTTGCGGCCCTCGTGCAGGGTCACCCGCACCATTGACTTGCCGGGCACGGCGTCGACCACTGCGAAGTCGTCGACCTTCGCCGGCCCGTCGTCGAGTTCCACGCCCTCGCGCAGCTTCTTTCCCAGCCCGCGCGGAACGGATCCGAGCACGGTGGCCACGTAGGTTTTGGGCACCTGATACGACGGGTGCATCAGCCGGTGCGCCAACTCACCGTCGTTGGTCAGCAGCATCAGCCCCTCGGTGTCGGCGTCGAGCCGTCCGACGTGAAAAAGCTTGGCATCACCGCGAACCCGATGCTCGACGTAGTCGCCGATGCACGGCCTGCCGCGGTCATCCGACATCGTCGAGTGCACACCGCGTGGCTTGTTCAGCGCCAGGTAGACCCGGGTGTCATCGACGCTCACCCGCGCCCCGTCGACGCGGATCACCGAGGTCGCGGGATCAACCCGGGTGCCCAGTTCGGTCACCACCTGACCGTCGACCTCGACCCGGCCGTCGCGAATCATCTTCTCGGCGACCCGCCGCGAGGCGACCCCGGCCTGCGACAGCACTTTCTGCAGGCGCACGCCCTCGGCGTCCGGCCAGGCCATCAGAGGTGGTCCACATCGAACGTCAGCGGCTGGTCGGCCGCCGGCACACCACCGAGTTTCATGAAACGCGGTTCGCTGTCCAGGGATTCGCTCAGATCGTCGATCACGTCGACGTCCGGCAGCAGCGGCGCGATGTCGGGCAGGTCGGCCAGCGACGACAGTCCCAGCCGCTCCAGGAACAGCTCGGTGGTGGCGAACGTCACCGCGCCGGTGTCGGCGTCCGCGCCGGCTTCGGTGATCAGGCCGCGCGCCATCAGCGTGCGCATCACCGCGTCGACGTTGACGCCGCGCACCGCGCTGACCCGGGCACGCGTCACCGGCTGGCGATAGGCCACCACCGCCAGTGTCTCCAGGGCGGCGCGGGTCAGTTTGGAGCGGGCGCCGTCGAGCAGGAGGCGCTCAACGTAGGGGGCGAACCGGGCGCGGGTGTAGAACCGCCAGCCGCCGCCGGCCTCGCGCAAATCGATACCGCTGTCGCGGTCGGCGAGTTCGTCGGCCATCGCCCGCAGTTTGGCCGTGATCCGGTAGACCGGCTGATCGGTGGCGGCAGCCAACGACTCCACGGTCGCCGGGGTGTCAACCACCAGCAGCAAGGCCTCGAGCACCGCGCCCAACTCGGCGTCCTCGAGTTCGGGGGCCAAGGCGACGTCGATGCCCAGGTCGGAGCCCGAGCCGCCGGAAGCCTGCTGTTGGCCGGTGTCGGGGTCGTCCACCGTTTCCGCAGCCGCGGCGCCGTCGGACACCTCGGGTTCGGGCATGTGGTCAGTCATCAACTCGTCTCGCACTACTCGGCCGATTCTGCTTTCACCAGGTCTTCATTGCTGGGACGTTCACCGGTCCACGACACCTGGAGCACACCAAGTGGTTCTGACTGATCGAATGCTACCGCCCGCGCTCGATACAGCTCGAGCAGCGCCAGGAAGCGGCCGACGATCTCGATCGGCGCTTCGCAGTCGGCGACCAGCTCCGAGAACGACGCCCACTGACCGGTGCCGCGCGCCTCCAGCATCGCCAGTAGCACACCGGCCTGCTCTGGTACCGACACCATCACCTGATGCAGATGCTCGGTGCCCACGGTCGGAACCGGGCGCGGGGTGAACGCCGCCGCCGCGATCTGGGCGAACGACTCGGCGTCGACGCCCAACATCACCTCGGGCAGCAGGTTGGCGAAGCCGTCCTCCAGCGAGACCGCGCGCGGATAGCTGCGCAGCGCGGCGGCCTCCAGTTCGGCGAACATCTGCGCCACATGCTTGAACGCCCGGTACTGCAGCAGCCGGGCGAACAGCAGGTCGCGGACCTCCAGCAGCGCCAGGTCCTCTTCGTCGTCGACCTGTCCGGCCGGCAGCAGCCGGGCCGCCTTGAGATCGAGCAGCGTGGCGGCGATCACCAGAAACGCCGTGGTCTCCTCCAGCTCCAGCTGCGCGCCGACGTCACGGGTGTAGCCGATGAAATCATCGGTGACCTGGTGCAAGGCCACCTCGGTGACATCGAGGCGATGCGCGAAGATCAACTGCAGCAGCAGGTCGAACGGACCCTCGAAGTTGGTCAGGCGAACGCGGAAACCGGTGGCGGCCGTTTCGGTGTCGGTCTGGGCGTCGGTACTCACGCGCCGAATCGGTCGATGACTTCGCGGGCCAGCGCGCGGTAGGCCTGTGCGCCGCCGGACTTGGGTGCCCAGGTGGTGATGGGCTCCCCGGCCACGGTGGTCTCGGGAAACCGGACCGTGCGGGTGATCACCGTGTCGAACACCAGGTCGCCGAAGCGCTCCACCACCCGCGCCATCACCTCCCGGGAGTTGACGGTGCGCGGATCGTAACGGGTCAGCAGGATGCCGCTGATCTCCAGCTTCGGGTTCAGCCGGTCGCGGACCTTCTCGACGGTGTCGGTCAGCAACGCCAGCCCGCGCAGCGAGAAGTACTCGCATTCGGTCGGGATCAGCACCCCGTCGGCGCAGGCCAGCCCGTTGACCGTGAGCAGCCCCAGCGACGGCTGACAGTCCACCAGCAGGTAGTCGTAGCGGTCCAGCACCGGGCGCAGCGCCCGCGCCAGCGAATGCTCCCGCCCCACCTCGTTGACGAGCTGGATCTCGGCGGCCGACAGGTCGATGTTGGAGGGCACCAGGTCCAGGTTCTCGACGCGGGTCTGTATCAGCACGTCATCGATCTCGACCCGCGGCTCCACCAGCAGGTTGTGGACGGTATGCGCCAGTTCGTAGTGCGGCACCCCCAGGCCGGCCGACAGCGCGCCCTGCGGGTCCAGGTCCACCAGCAACACCTTGCGGCCGTACTCGGCCAGCGCCGCGCCGAGGTTGATGGTCGAGGTGGTCTTGCCGACGCCGCCCTTCTGGTTGCACATCGCGATGACCTTGGCGGGGCCGTGCGTGGCGCGGGGCTGCGGCTCGGGGATGTCGCGCGGGGGACGCCCGGTCAAGCCGACGGCGGAGCTGTCGTCGTCGCTCATGGCCGAGTCGGCGTGGTCGTGGCGAACATCCGAAGAAGTCTAACCGGTGACCGACGCCCATACCCGCTACATGAACAGTCCGCCACGGCGTGCCGAGCGCCATAGGATCGCAGCCATGAGCCTGAAACGACGCCTCCCCTTCCTGCGGTGGTCGTTCCTGCGGATGGCGACCGGTGCCCGCAACATCACCACCACCGGCCAGATCGGCGACGGCCGCGAAGCCGCCGCCGTCGACTACGTGCTGGCCCATGCCCGAGCCGGCGATATCGACGACGTGCTAGCCCGCATCGACGAGTTCGCCTACGAGAAGTCGCTGCTGATCAACATCGGCGACGAGAAGGGCGCTCTGCTCGACGCCGCGGTGCAGCGGGTGCAGCCGGCGCTGGCCCTGGAGCTGGGCACCTACTGTGGCTACAGCGCCCTGCGTATCGCCCGCGCCGCTCCGGCTGCCCGGGTCTACTCGGTCGAGCTCGCGGAGGCCAATGCCGACAATGCCCGGCAGATCTGGGCACACGCCGGGGTGGCCGACCGGATCACCTGCGTGGTGGGCACCATCGGTGACGGCGGGCGCACGCTGGACGCACTGACCGCACGACACGGCTTCGCCGCCGGTGCGCTGGATTTCCTGTTCCTCGACCACGACAAGGACGCCTACCTGTCGGACCTCCACAGCATTTTGGACCGCGGTTGGCTGCATCCGGGGTCGGTCGTGGTCGCCGACAACGTCAAACTGCCGGGAGCGCCGCGCTACCGCGAATACATGCGGGCGCAGCAGGGGACGCACTGGGACACGGTCGAACACAAGACCCACGTGGAGTATCAGCGCCTGTTGTCCGACTTGGTGCTGGAGTCGACGTACCTGGGATAGGTCTCACCCGTACCGAGCTTCTTGGCGGCCGTGTTGTGTCCGCTGCGAACCGAGCCAACTGTGGATTCGTGCGGCCACCGCGCACCAGCCCGGTTCGAGCATCATGCCAGCGTGGGAGTGTTCACGTTCCGAACGGTCCTACCGGTGACCAGACCGCGTGCCAGGCGCCGTGCACGAAAACCAGCGATACCGGGTGGGCGTCGCCGCGCGGACGCCGCTCGAGCACCTCAAGCACGGGTCGGTTCCCCAGCTGTCGGGACAACGACCGCAGGAGATCTACGGCGTCGCTGGGCGGCTACGGTTCGGAACACGACCTTCGGCCGTAGCAGCGTGCTCGGCGGGTCGATCAGGTTCATGGCCCGGAAGAACGCCTCGGTGATGACGATGTCGGATTCGGCTGCGGCGAGCAGTCGTTGGGTATAGCGGTTCGCCAGCCGGGTCCGCGCCGACCGTCGGCCCTGGACCTGGGGCAGCGCGAGGTCGGCGCCCGACGCCATCTGCCATGCCGCGTTGACCGGCCTGGCCGAAGCTCGGAAGAACCGGGCGGCCAGGCCTTCGCTGCCGCGGGAAAGACAGTCGCGCAACGCGATCGCCTCCAACGCGGCCACCGACATGCCTTGCCCGTAAACCGGGTTGAAACTGCACATGGCATCACCGCACACCAGCAGACCGGCCGGGAACCGGGCCATCATTTCGTAGCGGCGACGCACACTGGCCGGATAGCGGTAGCGCGATACCTCGGTCAGCGGTTCGCCGGCTTGCAATGCGGCGATCATCGGTGGCGGGGCGAATTCTGCGGCGAAACAGAGCATTCCGGCGCGGTCCGTGGGCGGTTCGTGGCCGGCCAGCCCGGCCAGCGTGAGCATCCAGGTGTCGTGCTCGCAGGCGAACAACGCCCCACCGGTCGGCCGCTCCGGCACCGCACCGACCAGTATCAGTTTCTCGGTGAGCGTGCCTGTCGGTATCCGCAGCAACTGGCTGGCATAGGCCACCACCACCGTGATGTGTTCCTCTGCTGGGCGCCCATAGCCGTGGGCGTCCAGAAACGCCGGTGTGCGCCCGGCCCGGCCCATCGCGTCGATCACCAGATCCGCGTCCAGCTCGTGTTCAGCGCGCGTTGCACGATTCGCGACCCGCACGCCGCTGACCCGGTTTGTGGTGGGCGCAACCAGTTCCACCACATCGTGACCATCCATAACGGAGACATTGCGAAGAGAACGCACCCGCTGGCGAACGTGTGCCTCCAGAAACGGACGGGTGGCCAGATACGACACGAGCGGCTCGCCGAATGCACCCGACCGGTTCAAGTCGTGTCCGCCGAGGCGCATCCAGACTTGCGACAGGTTGCTGCCGTCGAGTGCTTGCCCACCGGCGGCAACAAGGTCGTCGAGCATGCCGGGAAACAGTGTGTTCAAGGCGGCCGCGCCGCCGGCCAACAGGCCGTGCACATGCCGCCCCTGCGGGACGCCGCGCCGCTGTGCGGATTCGTCGGGCAACTCGTCTCGTTCGACTACGACCACGCTGCGGTAGAAGTCGGCCAGGACGCGAGCCGCCAACAATCCGCCCATGCTGGCGCCTAGCACGATTGCGCGCTCACCTAGGGGTGCCATCTCGATCCTCCACGACCCGATCCGGCAGCGGGTGCCGGGCTGTCTTGAGGATTCCGTCGAGCCGATTGCGCTGCCTAGAGTAGACGGCTACTCGATTTCCGCCGAGCAGTCGCGAAAGCCCCCTCCGCGGGGTGTTTTTGGGGGCTTACGCGTCTGCTCGCGCAAAAGGTCGCGCCGACTAGCGGGCGCGGGGGTGGGCGCCGGCCCAGACCTCACGCAACGCGTTCACCGTGACCAGCGTGTAGATCTGGGTGGTGCTCACCGAGGCGTGACCGAGCAGCTCCTGCACCACCCGCACGTCCGCGCCACCGTCGAGCAGATGGGTCGCGAACGAGTGCCGCAGCGTGTGCGGTGACACCTTCGCGGTGATGCCGGCGCGTTCGGCGGCGTCCTGCAGCACCTGCCAGGCGCTCT
>NZ_QMEX01000033.1 GCF_003284925.1 Mycolicibacter senuensis | reverse complement strand
GTGCGGGTGGCCACCGACGCGCCGGTCACGCTGTCGACGCCGTCGGACACCCTGCCGCGGGTGGCTGCCGACCCGGCCCGGGTCGCCGAGCTGGCGGACCGACTCGGTGTCGGGTCTTCGATCGCCCGGCTGCAGCGGGCCCTGGACACGCTGCCCGACTAAACCGTCGGGTTAATGCGGCGGTCCCAGCTTCGCCTCTCCTGCGTCGAGGCTCGCTAAACCGCCGTGCTCATGCGGCGGTCCCAGCTTCGCCTCTCCTGCGTCGAGGCTCGTTAAACCGCCGTGCTCATGCGGCGGTCCCAGCTTCGCCTCTCCTGCGTCGAGGCTCGTTAAACCGCCGGGACTACTTGGGCCGACCGACCTCGTAGGTGCCGGAGTTGTCCTGGAAGGTGACGGTCACCTGGCGTTTGGTGCCGTCGATACTGACCTCGCAGTTGAACGTGTCGCCTTGTTTGACCACCGGGCTCTGACCGTTGTTGCAGCGCACGTCCTTGACGTTCTTGGCGCCGTAGCCGTTGGTCTGGTCGGCCAGGATCTGCTGCACACCCTGCTGCGCCTTGTCGATATCGAGTTTGGTGGTCACGAAAAACCCGGGCTTCCAGAAGCCCAGCACCAGTACCACCAGTGCGGCGATGCCCAGGCACGCGGCGAGCACGGTGCCCACCAGCGCCGTCGGGCGTTTGCCACCGGAGCCGGGCTGACCGAACTGGCCCGGCTGCTGCGGGTACTGACCGTACTGGCCCGGCTGGCCGTACTGGCCGGGCTGGCCGTACTGGCCGGGCTGGCCGTACTGGCCGGGCTGGCCGTATTGGCCGGGCTGGCCGTACTGGGTGGGTTGGCCGTAACCCCCGGGCTGGCCGTACTGCTCCGGCTGCGGATAGCCGGGATACTGCGGTGCTGACGGGTAGGACTGCGGGTACTGCGACGGCGTGTAGGCCGGCGGCTGCCACTGCTGCTCGGCGCCGGCTGCAGGTCCCTGCCCGGTGCCGGGCCGCTCTTCGGGCTGCCCGGGCTGCTGAGGTTGCCACGGCTGCGTCGGGTCGTATCCCTGCGGTCCGCTCATCGTTGTTCCTCAAGTCCTCTCACGTAGCGGCTGCTGATCACCGCCGGCTCTCCACCGTAGCGCGCGGACCAGCCTACCCGGCGTCAACGGCGACGACGCCGCGTAAAACCGTGTCGATCGCCTGTTTTGCGGTCGCCCGCAATTCGGCGCCGGGCGCCGCATTGCGCAGCTGATCCAGCAGGTCGAGCACCTGGCGGCACCAGCGCACGAAGTCGCCCGCCGACAACGGCGCCGCGGAGCCGGCCGCCAATCCCTCCGAGGCGTCCAACGCCGAGGCCAGGTCGCCGGTGCGGGCCCAGCGGTACACCGCGGCGACGAACCCCTCGTCGGGTTCGCGGCTGGGGCTGATGCGGTGCCGGCTCTCGTCGGCCCGCAGCGTCGCTGAGAGCTTGCGGGTCCGGTGCAGCGCACGGCGCACCGGCTCGGTGGGCGGGTACGGCGTCGGAGGGCCGTCCGGGCCGTCCGCACCGCGGGACTCATAGAGCACCGCGGAGACCACCGCGGCCAGTTCGGCAGGCCCCAACCCGTCCCACGCGCCGGTACGCAGGCATTCGGCGACCAAAAGGTCGCTCTCGCTGTAGATCCGGGCCAGCATCCGGCCATCGGCGGTCACCTTCGGGTCGCCGTCACCGGTCGTTATGAAGCCGCGTTCGGCCAACAGGCCGACGATCCGGTCGAAGGTGCGGGCCAGCGAGTTGGTGGCCGCGTCGACCTTCTTGCGCAGTTGCGCATTGTCAGCCTCCACGCGCAGGTAGCGCTCGGCGGTGCGCACCTTGTCCTCACGGTCGGCGTCGCCGTGGCTGGGATGGTCGCGCATCCGTTGCCGCAGCGCGGCCAGCTCCGGATCCACCGGGTCCTCCTGCCGCCCGCCGCCGCGTCGGCCGCGCGGCTTCGGCACCGCCAGACCTTCTGCCGCCGACCGCAACGCCGAGGCCAGATCGCGGCGGACCCGCGGCTGGCGGTGCTCCACCCGCTTGGGCAGGGTCATGGTGCCGATCGGCCCCTCGGCGCCGGAGTAGTCCGCCGAGGAGATCCGGCCCGCCCAGCGATGCTCGGTGAGCACCAGTGGCCGCGGCTCGTCCGAATCCCGGTCGGCCTGCAACACCACTGCCAGACCGCCGCGGCGGCCGTGAGTGAGGGTGATGATGTCGCCTTTGCGCAGCGCGGCCAGGGCGTCACTGGCGGCCCGGCGCCGTTGCAGCCGTGAGGCGCGCGCCTGGGCTCGCTCCCGTTCGGAGATCTTCGCCCGCAGTCGGGCATAGTCGAGCATCGGCGAGTCGCGGCCGCCGAGTTCGGCGGCGATCTCGTCGAGGGTCCGTTCGCCGCGTTCGACGCCGCGCACCAGGCCGACGACGGACCGGTCGGCCTGGTACTGGGCGAACGACTGCTCCAACAGCCGGTGGGCCTGCTCGGGGCCCATCTGCTGGACCAGATTGATCGTCATGTTGTAGGACGGGGCGAACGAACTGCGCAACGGGAAGGTACGGGTGGAGGCCAGCCCGGCCACCTGCTCGGGGTCCGCGGTGCTCTCCCCCGGATGCCACAACACCACCGCGTGGCCCTCGACGTCGATGCCGCGCCGGCCGGCCCGGCCAGTCAACTGGGTGTATTCGCCCGGTGTCAGGGCGGCATGTTGTTCACCGTTGAACTTGACCAACCGTTCGAGCACCACGGTGCGGGCCGGCATGTTGATGCCCAGCGCCAGGGTTTCGGTGGCGAACACCGCCTTGACCAGGCCGGCGGTGAACAGCTCTTCGACGGTGTGGCGAAACACCGGCAGCAGCCCGGCGTGGTGGCCGGCCAGCCCGCGCAGCAGCCCCTCGCGCCATTCGTAGTAGCCCAGTACATCCAGGTCGTCGTCGGCGAGGTCGCCGCACCGGTGGTCGATCACTTCGGCGATACGGGCGCGCTCGGACTCGGTGGTCAGCCGCAGCGGTGAACGCAGGCACTGTTTGACGGCGGCATCGCAGCCGACCCGGGAGAACACGAAGGTGATCGCCGGCAGCAGCCCGGCCGAATCCAGCACCGCGATCACGTCCGGGCGCATCGGCGGGCGGTAGCTCGGCCGCCCCGGGCCGCCCCGGCCGCCATTGCGCCGTGGCGACCAGTCGGTGAGCCGGTCGGCTTCGCGACGATGTGCAATGTGCCGCAACAGTTGTGGGTTGACGCGAGGCCGGCCCGCGGATCCCTTACCGTCGGTGTCGGGTCGAGACTCGAACAGGTCGAAAAGCCGCTTGCCCACCATCATGTGCTGCCACAGCGGCACCGGGCGGTGCTCGTCGACGACGACGGCGGTGTCCCCGCGCACCGTCTGGATCCAGCCGCCGAACTCCTCGGCGTTGCTGACCGTCGCCGAGAGGCTGACCAACCGCACTTCATCGGCCAGGTGCAGGATTACCTCCTCCCAGACCGCGCCCCGCATCCGGTCGGCCAGAAAGTGCACCTCGTCCATCACCACATGGGAAAGGCCTTGCAGCGCGCGCGAATTCGCGTAGAGCATGTTGCGCAACACCTCGGTGGTCATCACCACCACCGGCGCGCTGGCGTTGACCGACAGATCGCCGGTCAACAAACCGACCCGGTCCTTGCCGTAGCGGGCCACCAGGTCGGTGTGCTTCTGGTTGCTCAGTGCCTTGATCGGGGTGGTGTAGAAGCACTTTCCGCCGGCTGCCAGCGCCAGGTGCACCGCGAACTCGCCGACCACGGTCTTGCCCGCGCCGGTCGGTGCGCAGACCAGCACTCCCCGACCGTCCGCCAGCGCCAGGCACGCGCGGCGCTGGAAGTCGTCGAGTCCGAACGGCAGGCCGGCGGTGAACCGCTCGAGCTCGGTCATGCCGGCGGCCCGGTGAGCGTGCACAGTTGTACGGCCAAACCGGCGTGTCGCTGAGCAAACACGCCCGCTCGCGCGATCGGGGGGCTACTCATGCGGGGCTGTCACGGGCGCCGGCGCCTCGAGCGGCGAGGCTTCGTCGTCGGGTAGCTGCGTGGTGGCCTCCCGCCGGGCCTTGCGCTTGTCGTGCAACCGGGCGATCTGGATGGCGAACTCCTGCAGCAGGCTCAACGTGCAGCCGAGCACGATCATCGAGAACGGGTCGGACCCGGGGGTGAAGAAAGCCGCGAACACGAACATCGCGAAGATCAGCCCGCGCCGCCACTCCTTCAACCGGGCGTAGCTCAGTACCCCGACCTGGTTGAGCATGACGATCAGCAGCGGGAACTCGAAGCTGATGCCGAACACCACCAGCAGGTTGAGCAGGAAGCCGAAATAGCGGTCGCCGGACAGCGCGGTCACCTGCACATCGCTGCCCACGGTCAGCAGAAAACCCAGCGCCTTGGAGAGCACCAGATAGGCCAGGATGGCGCCGGTGACGAACAGCACCGCCGCCGACACGACGAACACCACCGCGAAGCGCCGCTCCTTGCGGTACAGCCCCGGCGTGATGAACGCCCACAACTGGTAGAACCAGACCGGACAGGCCAGTACGACTCCGGCGGCCAGCCCCACCTTGAGCCGCAGCATGAACTGGTCGAAGGGCGCGGTGGCCAGCAGTCGGCACTGCCCGTCGGGCGCGATCGCGGCGCGCGAGGATGCCGGCAGCTCGCAGTACGGGTGGCGCAGCCACTCACCGAGACTCTCCAGCCCGAACAACGGCCGGCCGTACCAGACGAAGCCGATGATCGTGGTGACCACGATCGCGGCAAGCGAGATCAGCAGCCGGGTCCGCAGCTCACGCAGGTGATCGACGAGCGACATCGTCCCGTCGGGATTGGTGCGGCTGCGACGCAGTCGCGGGTCCAGCCGCCGCAGAGCTCCGAGCGTGGGCACAGTAGATCAGACGCGGATGCCGCGACGGCGATGCCGGGCTACACCGAGGAACCGCCGGCCGCCGGCGGATCGACCCGCTCGGAGGAGACGGTGGTCGAGTTGGCGGTCGAATCCGGCTTGGCCTCGTTCTGCAGCTCGCGGACCTCGGATTTGAAGATGCGCATCGACTTACCGAGCGAGCGCGCCGCGTCGGGCAGGCGCTTGGCGCCGAACAAGATGATCACGGCGACGGCGAGGATCGCCAGGTGCGACGGTCCTAAAGCGTTCACTTTGCTTACCTCCAGACGTCGTATCGATGCTACCGCAGCTCAGGACCCCGGCGGCGCACGCCGCGGACGGGTGGCCCCCGTCCAGCTCTGACCGTCGAAGTAGCGGAGCAGTTCGGGGTCGGCGGGATCCGGATACCAAGCCGGGGGCACCGCTGATTGCCTCGCCGACCTCGACTTGGCCTTGACCAGGAAAACGATGCCGGCCACCACGCCTATCACCACGACCAGGAAGGCGATATCGGCCATCAGCATTCCGGCGCTGAAGGCGGTCATGCGCGTACATCCCGGTAGGCCGCCAGCGCGGCGGCCGCGGCCTCGCGCACCCCGTCGACCACCGACTCGGGCGCCACGATCTGCACCTCGTCACCCATGCCCAGCAGCAGCCGCGTCAACCATTCGTCGGAGGCGTAGGTCATCTCCGCTTCCCGCCAGCCGTCGGCCGACTCACCGACCAGTCGCATCGGGTAGTACTCGAACATCCAGGCCGCCACCGGCGCGACCCGAACGGTGGCGACCGGCAGCGACGGGTCGGCGTCGAACAGCGAGGTGTCGGTCTCGGCCTGGCGTGCCGGTTCCGGCGGCGCCGAGGGCTCGTCGAGCAACTCGGCGTCGTCGATCCGGTCGAAGCGGAACAACCGCACCCCGGCGGACTCGCGGCACCATGCCTCCAGGTAGCTGTGGTTGGCGATCAGCACCACCCGGATGGGGTCGACGACCCGGCGCGACGACGTGTCCCGCGAGGCGGCGTAGTAGTCGATGCTGATCGCGCGGCGGCGGTGTACGCCGTCACGGACGACCGCGGCGACCGGGTCGTCTTCGTCCGGGATGTCGGTTGCGCGGTGGGCGGCCTCGCCGGCGGCGTTCTCGATCTTGGCGATCGCGCTGCGGGCCGCTCGGGGGTCGACGATGCCGGGCATGTCGACCAACGCCCGCAGCGCCATCAGCATGGCGGTGGCCTCCGGCGACGTCAGACGCAATGGCCGATCCACCCCGGCGGTCTCGTGCACATCGAGCCGGTCGTCGTAGAACGTCACGTCGATCAGCTCGCCGGGCCCGTAGCCGGGCATGCCGCACATCACCAGCTGATGCAGGTCGGCCTGCAGCTGCGCCAGGCTCACCCCGAGCTCGGCGGCGGCCTGCTTCTTGGTGATGCCGGGCCGCGCCTGCAGATACGGCACCATGTTCAGCAGCCGGACCAGCCGCTTGGAAAGTTGGCTCACGCGAGCACCCCCCGGGCGCTGGCGGTCAGCCGGGCCACCACGTCGTCGCGCAGTGACGGCGGATCCAGCACGACGGCGTCGGCCCCGTGCCCGGCGATATCGCGGGCCAGCCGGTCGTGGGTGCCGATGTCGACGCCGACGATGTCGCCGTCGCGGCCGGCGAGGGCCTGCCGGCCCAGCACGGTGCCGGCCCGGCGCAGTGCCACCGCCCGGCCGTCGGCGACCCAGATCCGGGCCTGCAGCCCGCTCGGCGCTTCGCCGACGGCCTCGGCGACGATCGCGCGCAGGTCGACGCCGTCGGGGCGGGTGACCGAACCTGGCGACCCGATCGGTGTGACCTCGTCGGCGATCCGTGACATCCGGAAGGTGCGCACCGCATCACGATCCCGGTCATGGCCGACCAGATACCAGCGGCCGCCGTGGGTCACCACCCCCCACGGCTCGACGGTGCGGGTGACGTACGCATCGACCGGCGACGGGCGATGGCCGAACTGCACGGCCTGCCCCGCCTGGACGGCGTCCATCAGGGCGCCCAGCGCCGGCTCAGCTCGGTGGATGCCCGGCAGCGCCGCCGGGGGCGCCACCAGTACGTCGGCGCGCGCCGGGTCCACCTCGACGCCGGCGGCGTGCAGTTTGGCCACCGCCCCCTGGGCGTTGGCCCGCAGCTGCGGCGACTGCCACAGCTGGACCGCCACGGCGACCGCGGCGGCCTCCTCACTGGTGAGCTCGATGGCGGGCAGCGCGTAGGCATCGGGGTTGATGCGGTAGCCGTCTACCGTGTCGAACACCGACGCCTTCCCGGTTTCCAGCGGAATGCCCAGATCACGCAGCTCGTTCTTGTCCCGCTCGAACATCCGCGAGAACGCCTCGTCGCTGGGGCTGTCACCGTAGCCGATCACGGTGGCGCGGATCTTGTCCGCGGTGAGATAACCGCGCGTGGACAGCAGTGCAATGACCAGATTCAGTAGTCGTTCGACTTTGGCAGTCGCCATGCCATGGAGGATAGGCGGTGGCATCGGGCGAGTCGGTCGGAAGTGGGTGCTACATGCTGGCGATCAGCCGCTTGACCCGCTCGTCGACCGACCGGAACGGGTCTTTACACAGCACGGTGCGCTGGGCTTGATCGTTGAGCTTGAGGTGCACCCAGTCGACGGTGAAGTCTCGGCCGGCGGCCTGTGCGGCACTGATGAATTCGCCGCGCAGCTTGGCGCGGGTGGTCTGCGGCGGGGTGTCGACGGCCTCGTCGACCTCCTCGTCGGTGGTGACCCGGGCGGCCAGCCCCTTGCGCTGCAGCAGATCGAACACGCCGCGGCCGCGTTTGATGTCGTGGTAGGCCAGATCCAGCTGGGCGATCTTGGGGTCCGACAGCTCCATGTCGTACCGATCCTGGTAGCGCTGGAACAGTTTTCGCTTGATCACCCAGTCGATCTCGGTGTCCACCTTGGCGAAGTCCTGGGTTTCGACGGCGTCGAGCTGACGGCCCCACAGGTCGATGACCTGCTCCAGTTGCGGATTGCTGGCCCGCGTCTGTACGTAGTCCACGGCCCGCCCGTAGTACTCGCGCTGGATGTCCAGCGCACCGGCCTGCCGTCCGCCCGCCAGTCGTACCGGCCGCCGGCCGGTGACGTCGTGGCTGACCTCGCGGATGGCCCGGATCGGGTTATCCAGCGAGAAGTCGCGGAACGGCACCCCCGCCTCGATCATCTCCAGCACCAGTGCCGCGCTGCCCACCTTGAGCAGGGTGGAGGTCTCGGACATGTTGGAGTCCCCGACGATGACGTGCAGCCGGCGGTACTTCTCGGCGTCGGCGTGCGGCTCGTCGCGGGTGTTGATGATGGGACGCGATCGGGTCGTGGCGCTCGACACGCCCTCCCAGATGTGCTCGGCGCGCTGCGACAGGCAGAAGGCGGCGGCTTTGGGGGTCTGCAGCACCTTGCCGGCGCCGCAGATCAGCTGGCGGGTCACCAGGAACGGCAGCAGCACGTCGGAGATCCGGGAGAACTCCCCGGCGCGGACGATCAGGTAGTTCTCGTGGCAGCCGTAGGAGTTGCCCGCCGAGTCGGTGTTGTTCTTGAACAGATAGATGTCGCCGCCGATCCCCTCATCGACCAGCCGCTGCTCGGCATCGATCAGCAGGTCTTCGAGCACCCGCTCGCCGGCCCGGTCGTGGGTGACCAGCTGCACCAGGTTGTCGCATTCGGCGGTGGCGTACTCCGGATGACTGCCGACATCCAGGTATAACCGGGCGCCGTTGCGCAGGAACACATTCGAACTGCGGCCCCAGGACACCACCCGGCGGAACAGATAGCGCGCCACCTCGTCGGGTGACAGTCGCCGGTGGCCGTGGAAGGTGCAGGTGACACCGAACTCGGTCTCGATGCCCATGATTCTGCGCTGCACGTCATCGAGACTACTGGTTGAACCAGGGCAACGGTGGTCAGGCCGGGGGGTTCGCCGCCGTGTCGAGGGTTTCCAGCACGACCTCGGCCACCTGGCGCATCGTGGTGCGCTTGTCCATCGCCGCCCGCTGAATCCACCGGAACGCGTCCGGCTCGCTCAGGCCCTGCTTGGACTGCAGCAGTCCCTTGGCGCGCTCGATGAGCTTGCGGGTCTCGAGTTGCTCCGACAGGCTGCTGACTTCGCGTTCCAGCGCGGTGATCTCCTCCGAGCGGCTGAGCGCCAGCTCGATGGCGGGTACCAGATCCCCGGCCGAGAACGGTTTGACCAGATAAGCCATCGCCCCGGCGTCACGCGCCCGTTCCACCAGGTCACGCTGGCTGAACGCGGTGAGCATGACGATCGGCGCGATGCGTTTGCCGGCGATCTCGGAGGCCGCGTCGATGCCGTCGCGGCGCGGCATCTTGACGTCGATGATCACCAGATCGGGGCGCAGCAGCTCCGCCAGTTCGACGGCCTCCTGGCCGTCGCCGGCCTCGCCGACCACCTCGTAGCCCTCTTCCCGCAGCATTTCGGCGAGGTCGAGCCGGATCAGCGCTTCGTCCTCGGCGATCAGGACCCGGCGGGCAGGGCGCGGGGCGCCCTCGGATGTCGACGCAGTCATCACCCCATTCTGTCGCGCCTGCCGGCGGCGGCAACCCTTCGGGGCATCGTCTATCGTGGAGACCCGCGCGCAGGCGCTGGGCCCTCGTATCCCAACTGGCAGAGGAAACGGATTCAAAACCCGTACAGTGTGAGTTCGAATCTCACCGAGGGCACCACAGATCGCCGCCGCTCAGCGGGGTGCGTACATGATCACGGCCACCCCGATCAGGCAGATCAGCGCGCCGAGCACATCGGCGCGGTCGGGCCGGAAGCCGTCGAAGGCCATGCCCCAGGCCAGTGAGCCCGCCACGAACACCCCGCCGTAGGCGGCCAGGATCCGGCCGAAATGAGCGTCGGGCTGCAACGTCGCCACAAAGCCGTACAAGCCCAGGGCGATCACACCGGCCCCGGCCCACAGCAGACCGCGGTGCTCACGTACCCCCTGCCACACCAGCCAGGCGCCGCCGATCTCCGCGATGGCGGCCAGCACGAACAGCGCAACCGAACGCAGCACCATGGATGTTGACCCTAGCCGCCCAGGTGAAACCGCCAACTGCCCAGTTCACGGGATTAGGCTGTCGAAGGTGACCGTCAAGCGGTTCCTCGCGGTGTCGGCGGAGTCCCAGCCTCCCGACCGGCCCTGGCACTGCATGCCGGCGCGCACCCGCCACTACGCGGCGCGGCTGTCGCAGCAACTGCGGATCCTGAAGGTCTCCGCGGTACTGGCCGCCGTCATCAGCGCGGGCTTCGGGGTACTGGAGATCTGGGCCGCCCCCAGCTACTGGTGGATCGGTGCGCTGAATCTGGTCGCCGCCGTCGCCTTCGTCTTCACCCCGCTGCTCTACCGCTACGGCGAGCTCGTCGCACCGCTGACGTTCGTGGGTATCGCCTACCTGACGACGTTCGTGGTGTGTTGGGTGGTCGGCACCGGGTCGGGCATCCAGTTCTACTTCCTGGCCGCGGCGTCGATCAGTGTGCTCATTCTGGGCGTGGACCGGATCAAGCTGGCCGCCGTCGTAGCAGGCGTCGGCGCCGCGTTGACGATCATCCTGCAATTCACGATTCCCACCTACAAACTGGACCAGCCGGGCTGGCTCCGCGACCTGTCGTTCGTGTTGGTGGTGGTCTCGGCGTGCTTCATGGTGGTGGCGACGGTCTGGTTCGCGCTGCGCGAGATCTCCCGCGCCGAAGCGGCGATGGAGGCCGAGTACGAGCGTTCGGAATCGCTGCTGGCCAATATCCTGCCGGCGGCCGTCGCCGACCGGTTGAAGAACCCGGCGGTCGACGTCATCGCCGACAGCTACCCCGATGCCTCGGTGCTGTTCGCCGATATCGCCGACTTCACCCGGCGGGCCAGTCAGACCGATCCGGGGCAGCTGGTCGAATTCCTCAACGAGCTCTACACCGGACTGGATCGGCTCGTCGAGCGGCACGGGCTGGAGAAGATCAAGACCAGCGGCGATTCATACATGGTGGTCAGCGGCGTCCCTGACCCGCGACCGGACCATCTGCACGCGCTGGCGCAGCTGGCCCTCGACATCGCCGAGACCATCGCGCAACTGCGCGATCCGCTGGGCCGGCCGGTATCGCTGCGCATCGGTCTGGCCGCCGGCCCGGTGGTTGCCGGCGTGGTCGGCAATCGCCGGTTCTTCTATGACGTGTGGGGCGACGCGGTGAACCTCGCCTCCCGGATGGAGTCGACCGGCGTACCGGACCGTATCCAGGTTCCGCACGATGTCCAGCAGCGCTTGAGCAGCGACTTCGTCTTCGAGGATCGCGGTGACGTCGAGGTCAAGGGCAAGGGTGTGGTGCACACCTGGTTCCTGGTCGGTGCGCGCCCATCCTCCTCCCCCGGCCCGGCGAGCCGGTCGCTGTCGGTCGCCCCCGCGCGCTGACCGGGTGACTCGCCCGGCTTCGGTAGGGTGCCGGACCAGGGTTGTCCCACAACGCAGAGGAGCGCAATGACGAGGCTTCTGGCCGTCTTCGGCTCGCTGGCCGGACTCGCCGTCACCCTCAACGGCTACCGTCCGTTGACCAAGCACGGTTATCCGTCGCTGTATTCGTTCGGTTTCGGCCTGTTCGCCTCGGAGCTTCCGCTGCAACTCTTGGCCGGGCAATCCGCCACGCTGGCAGCGGTGTCACGGTGGCTGTCGCCACCGGCGCGACGTTTCAGCTGGTTGGTGTCGGCGCTGTCGTGGCTGGGCCTGCTCGGGCTCAACCATCTCGGGCGCACCGCGAATCGGCCGCTGACCGCGGCGCTGGACGCCGAACTCGGTGCGGATCGGCGCACCGACGGCCGTGAGCTCTGGCAGAGTCCGGGCCCGAACGGCGAGGCCGCCAAAGCGCCCGGCCTGGTACGCATGCTGCGGGCCTACCGCGACTACGCCACCGACGCCGACATCGCCTACGGCGAATTCGGGGGCCGCAACACCCTCGACGTATGGCGGCATCGCGACCTGCCCCGCGACGGCCGCGCTCCGGTCCTGCTGCAGGTGCCCGGCGGTGCCTGGATGGTGGGAAGCAAACGCGGTCAGGCGCATCCGCTGATGAGCCACCTGGTCGAACGGGGCTGGGTATGCGTGTCGATCAACTACCGGCTCAGCCCCCGCTCGACGTGGCCGGACCACATCATCGATGTCAAACGGGCGCTGGCCTGGACCAAAGCCCACATCGCCGACTACGGCGGCGACCCGGACTGGGTCGCGGTCACCGGCGGCTCGGCGGGCGGTCACCTGTGCTCGCTGACCGCACTGACCGCGGGCGACCCGACGTTCCAGCCGGGCTTCACCAATGCCGACACCAGTGTGCGCGCGGCGGTTCCGTTCTACGGCGTCTACGACTTCACCGGCGACACCGACCTGCACCCGCTGCTGACACCGGCGCTCAGCGCTTATGTGTTCAAGCAGAGCCGGCGCCGATTCCCCGACACCTATCGCGCCGCGTCATCGATGACGTACATCTCGGCTGACGCGCCACCTTTTTTCGTGCTGCACGGCAGCAACGACTCGCTGGTCCCGGTCGAGCAGGCCCGCGCGTTCACCGCCCGGCTACGCGCTGTCAGCGCAAACCCCGTCGTCTATGCGGAATTGCCCCTGGCGCAGCACGCATTCGACATCTTCGGCTCGCCCCGGGCGGCGCACACCGCGGTCGCCGTCGAGCAGTTCCTCGCCGAGATCTACGCACGGGACACGGCACGGCAGTCAGGCTGAAACCGCCCACTGCCTCGGCCCATGTGCCAAACTCCGGGCATGGAAACGACGGCCGCTCCGAAGCTACTCCCGCATCTGTGGAAATCGACGCTGATCTCCGGTGTCCTGGCCCTGGTACTGGGCGTGTTGATCCTGGCTCGGCCGGGTAACTCGATCCTCGCTGCCGCGATCCTGCTCGGCATCTACCTGCTGATAACCGGTGTGGCACAGACGATTTTCGCGTTCAGCCTGCCGGTGATGTCGGTAGGCGGCCGGGTGCTGCTCTTCATCAGCGGGGCGGCGTCGCTGATCCTGGCCGTGCTGTGTTTCCGGCATTTCCATTCCGACGAAGAAGCGCTGGCGGTGCTGCTGCTGGCCATCTGGATCGCGATCGGCTTCATCTTCCGCGGGGTGGCCACCGCCGTTGCCGGTATCAGCGACCCCGAACTGCCCGGCCGCGGCTGGCAGATCTTCATGGGCGTGCTCAGCCTGCTGGCCGGGCTGGTGACGCTGGCGGCGCCGTTCACCTCGCTGTGGATCCTGGCGCTGGTCGTCGGCAGCTGGCTGATCGTCATCGGCATCGCCGAGATCATCGCCGCCATCGGCATCCGGCGGGCCGCCCGCAACGCCGCCACGGCGTTGTCGGGCCGCTAGCGGGGTGCCCGCCTGCTCCAAGGCCCGAACGGGCCGACGCGGGTACCCTGAGATCTGACCCTGCTGACACCTGTCGAATGCCCTGATGTGGAGCGCGAGCAATGCCCGAGTCTCAACCGTCCTGGCCTCCGGCCGGCGGTGGTTACCCCCCGCCGGCGTACCCGTACCCATATCCGGCGCCCGGGCACTACCCCGGCTACCCTCCGCCCGGCCAGACCAGCGCCCCCCGCAACGGTGCGGGCATCGCCGCCCTGGTGGTCGCCATCGCCGGCATCGTGACCGCGCTGTCGGTGATCGGCGGTGTGGTGCTGGGGATCGTGGCGGTGGTGCTCGGGTTCATCGGTCGCGGCCGCGCCAAACGCGGTGAAGCCGACAACGGCGGGGTCGCGATCTCCGGCATCGTGCTCGGCGCCCTGGCGGTCGTCGCCGGAATCGGCTGCATCTTCGTCTACGTCGGCATCTGGCGGACGGCCGGCGGCGGCGACTACGTGGACTGCATGACGAAAGCGGGTTCGGACGCGGCCGCCCAGCAGCAGTGCACCGACCGGTTCCGTGAGCATTTCGAGAACAAGTTCGGCACCGCCGAAGCCCCGATGGTGCAGGAGTCGTCGGACTCGGCACTGATGCCGGCCTAGCGGCGCCTGCACAGCCGGCGCAATCGCGGCAGACAGGCTCGTCAGCGCTTGGCGTTGGGGAAGTACATCAGCACGCCCTCCTGGGTGACGGTGGCGATCACCTGCCCGGATCGGTCGAAGAAGTGCCCGGTGCCCAGCCCCCGGGAGTCCGCGGCCACCGGTGACGACGTGGCGTACAGCACCCAGTCGTCGAACCGCACCGGCCGGTGGAACCACAGGGTGTGGTTGGCGCTGGCGGCAAAGATCCGGTCGAAACCCCACGACAGCCCATGGGTGGTGATGATCGAATCGAGCACCGTGGTGTCCGACGAGTACACCATCAGCGCGGTGTGCAGCACCGGATCCTCGGGCAGCACCCCGTCGGCCTTCATCCAGACCCGGTTATGGGCGAGCTGCCCGCCCTTGTCACGCATCACCCAGGCGGGATCGTTGGCATAGCGCCAGTCGATCGGGTGCGGCGCATTGACGAAGCCGGGCACAACCTCCTCGTAGCCCTCCAGAAGCTTCCGGACCCGGGGCAGGGTCTCCGGATCGGCGACCGCGGGCACTTCCGCGCCGTGCTCGAGCCCGCGACCACCGGCAAGATACGAGACCATTGCGGTGGCGATCAGGGTGTCACCCTGCAACGCGTCGACCCGGCGGTTGGCGAACCGCCGCTCGTCGCGCAGCCGGTGGACCCGGAACTCGATGTCGCGGGCCGGATCCCCGCCGTTGATGAAGTGGACCGACAGCGCGCCCGGCGGCAGGCGCTCCGAGACGGTTCGGCTCGCGGCCACGAACGATTGCGCCATCAGCTGTCCGCCGAAGGTGCGCAGCGGCGTCTTGCTCGGGTGCGATCCGGTGAACACGTCGGGTCCGGCGGCCTCGAGGTCCAAAACGGCCAACAGCTCCTGGAAGTCCGTGTTCGGCTCGGCCGGCACTAGACGTCGTCCTCCCCGATCCGGTGCACGTGGATCAGGTTGGTCGAACCGACGGTGCCCGGCGGGGCTCCCGCGACGACGATCACCAGGTCGCCGCGGTGATAGCGGCCCAGATCCAGCAGCGCCTTGTCGACCTGACGGATCATCCCATCGGTCGACTGCATCTGCGGGACGATGAATGTCTCAGTGCCCCAGGTCATTGCGAGTTGGCTACGGACCTCGGGAAGCGCGGTGAACGCCAGCAACGGCAGCGGGGTGTGCAGTCGGGCCAGCCGGCGAACGGTGTCACCGGATTGAGTGAACGCCACCAGTGCCTTGGCGTCGAGACGCTCGCCGATGTCGCGGGCCGCATACGAGATCACCCCGCGCTTGGTGCGCGGAATGTGCGACAACGGCGGTGCCGCAGTGGAATTCTCCTCCACCGCGCACACGATCCGGCTCATCGTCCGTACCGCCTCCAGGGCGTACTTGCCGACGGCCGTCTCACCGGACAGCATCACCGCGTCGGTGCCGTCGAGCACCGCATTGGCCACGTCGGACGCCTCGGCGCGGGTGGGCCGGAAATTCGAGATCATCGACTCCAGCATCTGGGTCGCGACGATGACCGGGCGGGCGTTCTCGCGCGCCACCTGAATGGCGCGCTTCTGCACCAACGGCACTTCCTCGAGTGCGAGCTCGACTCCCAGGTCACCGCGGGCCACCATCACCGCGTCGAACGCCAGCACCACGGCCTCGAGGTTCTCGATGGCCTCCGGCTTCTCCAGTTTGGCGATCACCGGGACGCGGCGACCGACCCGGTCCATCACCTCGTGCACCAGCTCAACATCCGACGGCGAGCGCACGAAGGACAGCGCCACCATGTCGACGCCGAGGTCCAGCGCGAATTCCAGGTCTTCGATGTCCTTCTCGGACAGCGCCGGAGCGGAGACGTTCATGCCGGGCAGCGATATGCCCTTGTGGTTGCTGACCGTGCCGCCCTCGGTGACGGTGCACACCACGTCTTCGCCGTCGATGTGTTCCACCACCAGGCCGACCTTGCCGTCGTCGACCAGGACACGGTCGCCGGGTGCCGCGTCGGCCGCGAGGTGTTTGTAGGTGGTGGACACCCGGTCATGGCCGCCCGGGCAGTCGGAAACCGTGATGCGGATGGTCTCGCCGTTGGCCCAGTAGGCGGAGCCGTCGGCGAAGCGTCCCAGCCGGATCTTGGGGCCCTGCAGGTCGGCCAGCACACCGACCGCCCGCCCGGTCGCATCCGAAGCGGTGCGCACCCATTCGTAAGAGGCTTGATGGTCTTTGTGGTCACCGTGGCTGAAGTTCAGCCGGGCCACATCCATGCCCGCGTCGACCAATGCTCGGACCATCTCCGCGGAGTGGGTCGCCGGACCGAGAGTACAGACGATTTTGCCGCGTCGATTCACGACCCAAGCATAGTCGGGCCGACTGGGCCGCTCCTCTCCGGAACGGTTGGCCTCGCCGAAAGCCGCGTGGTCAGCGGCCGTCTGGCGCGTCAGACCCCGTCGCGCAGCGGTCGGCCCTGCTTGTCGCGCACCCGCCCGGCGAACATCAGGATCGCATCGACGATGCCCCAGATCATCGGGACGCCGGCACCGATGCCCCACGTCGCCGCGGTGAAGAGCAGACAGCCCAGCAGCTGCGCGACTCCCAGCGCGGTCTGACCCAGATAGATGCGCCCGAATCCGAGGAAGCCGAACAAGCCCAGAAGCTGCAGCAGGGCTGCGATGACTTTCGACTTGTCGGAGTACGGCTGCCCGGTGACCGGATGGCGGCCGTGCGGCGCCCAGGCGTCGGGGTAGCCCGGATACGGGGGCGGATAGCCCGGCTGCTGCGGCTGCCAACCATCCGGCGGACCTGCCGGCGGCCACGACGGATCGGTCATGTCTTGCAGCATGCCAGAAAAACCGGTGGTGCCGGTCGGAGCGAAATCAGCGCTGGTCGGGCTCGTCGGCCTCGTCGGCCTCGGCGTCCTGCTCGGCTTCGTCGGCCTCGGCGGTGTCCTCGTCGCTGTCGTCGTCGACGCCGCCGTCGGACTCTTCGGTGTCTTCGACGACTTCGGCGTCGTCCGCCACGGATTCCTCGGTGGTCTCAGCCGTGTCCTCGTCGGCCTGGTCCACCGATTCGGCAACGACATCACCCTCGGCGACTTCGTCGTCACCCTCGGCGACATCGTCACCCTCGGCGTAGTCGGTGTCGTCGGCGCCGGCCTCTTCCGGCTCGGTTTCGGCTTCGCCGGCAAGCCGTTCCGGTATCCGGACCACGGATCCGACGCCGTTCGCCGCGCCGACCGCCACCAGCTCTTCTTCGGGTGCCGGCTCGGGTTCGGCCACCGCAGCCTGGTCCTCCGGTGCGCCGGATTCCCATGCGCGGCGGATGACCTCGGGATCCTCGCGGCCCTTGGTGGCGAGCAGGATGTAGACCACCGCCCCGATGAACACGAACGTCGACGTGAACGAGTTGACCCGGATCCCGGCGATGTGGGTGGCCGCGTCGTCGCGCAGCAGTTCGATGCCGAAGCGCCCGATGCAGTAACCGGCGACGTAGAGCGCGAACAGCCGGCCGTGACCCATGCGGAACCGCCGGTCGGCATAGATCAACACCGCGAATACGGCCAGATTCCAGAGTAATTCGTACAGGAACGTCGGTTGCACGATCTTGTACAGTTCGCCGGTCGACACACCGTCGAGCAGGTGCGGATCGCGTACCCCGGCGGCGTCCTCCCGCCAGAAGATCTCCAGGCCCCACGGCAAGGTCGTCTCCCGGCCGTAGAGTTCCTGGTTGAAGTAGTTGCCGAGCCGGCCGATCGCCTGCGCCAGCACGATGCCGGGCGCGACCGCGTCACCGAACGCCGGTAACGGGATCCCGCGACGTCGGCAGCCGATCCAGGCGCCGATCCCACCCAGCGCCACCGCACCCCAGATCCCCAGGCCGCCGTCCCAGATCCGCGGCGTCGCCTCCCAGCCGGCGCCGCCCTCACCGAAGTAGGTTCGCCAGTCGGTCATCAGGTGATACAGCCGCCCACCGATCAAGCCGAACGGCACGGCCCACAACGCGATGTCGTAGATGACTCCCGGCTCACCGCCCCGCGCCCGCCACCGGCGGTCACCGATCAGCAACGCGATGACGATGCCGATGATGATGCACAGGGCATAGGCGCGGATCGGTACCGGGCCCAGATGCCAGACACCGCGAGCCGGACTGGGAAAGTACGTCAGCCAGTTCAACGTCATGGCTGTGGAATCCTTTGCCGCACACCGGACGCCAGTTCCTCGGTCAGCGAGCGCAGCGCCTCCAAGCCATCGGCGAGTGCGGTGACCAGCGCTGAGCCGACGATGACACCGTCGGTATAGGTGCCGATCTCGGCGGCCTGCGCGCCGGAACGCACGCCCAGGCCCACCCCGACCGGAATGTCGGAGACCTCCCGGACCCGGCGCACCAGTTCCGGCGCCGCGTTCGACACCGTGTCGCGGGCACCGGTGACACCCATCGTCGACGCCGCGTAGACGAATCCGCTTGAGGCATGTGCGGTCTCGGCCAATCGCTGCGGTGTCGACGACGGCGCCACCAAAAAGATGCGATCCAGCTGATGCTGCTCGGATGCCGCCAGCCAGTCGTCGGCCTCATCGACGATCAGATCGGGCGTGATCAGCCCCAACCCCCCGGCCGAGGCGAGATCGCGGGCGAAGGCATCGACACCGTAGCGCAGCACCAGATTCCAATAGGTCATCACCACCGCACGGCCACCGGCACCAGCGATCGCCTCGACCGCGGTCAAGCTGTCGCGGACCCGGACGCCGCCCTGCAGGGCTACCTCGGTGGCCCGCGCGATGGTCGGGCCGTCCATGCCCGGATCGGAGTAGGGCACGCCGACTTCGACGAGGTCGCAACCCGATTCGACCAGCGTGGTCATGGCGGCGATAGAGCCCGGCACGTCCGGGTAGCCGGTGGGAAGGTAGCCGATCAGTGCGGCGCGACCCTCCTCGCGGCATGCGGCGAACAGCGGGGCCAGCCGGTCGCCGGTGTGATCGGTCATGCCTGGCCGCCATCGTCGTCGCCCAGCAGTCCGAACCACTTGCCCGCGGTTTCGACGTCCTTGTCGCCGCGTCCGGACAGGTTGACCACGATGACCTTGCCCGGGCCCAGCTCGGCGGCCAGCTTGAGCGCGCCGGCCACCGCGTGCGCTGATTCGATCGCCGGGATGATTCCCTCGGTGCGGCAGAGTATTCCGAACGCCTCCATCGCCTCGGCGTCGGTGATCGGCTGATACTCGGCGCGCCCCCTCTCCCGCAGCCAGGCGTGCTCCGGGCCGACGCCGGGATAGTCCAGACCCGCCGAGATCGAGTGCGACTCGATGGTCTGCCCGTCCTCGTCCTGCAGCAGGTAGGAGAACGA
Organism: Mycolicibacter senuensis; assembly: GCF_003284925.1. Taxonomy (GTDB): domain Bacteria; phylum Actinomycetota; class Actinomycetes; order Mycobacteriales; family Mycobacteriaceae; genus Mycobacterium; species Mycobacterium algericum_A. Next base: position 16,397 of record NZ_QMEX01000033.1, on the reverse strand, counting down.
GCCCTGAAACGCCCCCGGCGAGCCACCGGAGAACGTCGCGGCGTGCCGACCGGTGGCCACGCCGTCACCGCCGGCTTCGTAGCCGATCAGCCGCACCGCGGGGTCGTCGATGAACGCATGGAAGATGCCGATGGCGTTCGACCCACCGCCGACGCAGGCCACCACGGCATCGGGCAGCCGGCCGGCCAGCTGCTGGATCTGAGTGCGGGCCTCCAGCCCGACGATCCGCTGGAAGTCGCGCACCATGGTCGGGAACGGGTGGGGCCCGGCCGCGGTCCCGAAGCAGTAATAGGTGCGATCGGCGTTGGTCACCCAGTCCCGAAACGCATCGTTGATGGCGTCCTTGAGCGTCTGCGAGCCCGATTCCACCGAGATCACCTCCGCGCCCAGCAGCCGCATCCGGGCCACGTTGAGCGCCTGGCGGCGGGTGTCGACGGCTCCCATGTAGATCACGCACTCCAGGCCCAGCAGGGCGCAGGCGGTGGCGGTGGCCACCCCGTGCTGACCGGCGCCGGTCTCGGCGATCACCCGGGTCTTGCCCATCCGCCGCGCCAGCAGGGCCTGGCCCAGCACGTTGTTGATCTTGTGCGAGCCGGTGTGGTTCAGGTCCTCGCGCTTCAGGAAGATGCGGGCACCGCCGGCGTGGGCGGTCAGGCGCTGCGCCTCATACAGCGGCGAGGGCCGGCCGGTGTAGTGCGTCTGCAGGTTGTCGAGGGTGTCGAGGAACTCCCGGTCATTGCGCACCTTGTCGTAGGCCGCGGTGACCTCTTCGATGACCGCCATCAACGCCTCGGCGACGTAGCGGCCGCCGTAGGCGCCGAAGTGCCCGCGGGCGTCCGGGTCGTGCCGGCTGGGTTCGGCGACTCCGGCGCTGGCACGCGGAAGGTTCGGGTGCGCGGTATCCGACATTTAGCGGGCGGGCTTCGGGCAGGACGGATGCTTACCCGCACTGACCAAATCGGCAACGGCCGCCCGCGGGTCGCCGCTGGTGACCAGTCCCTCGCCGACGAGGACGGCGTCCGCGCCGGCACCGGCATAGGCCAGCAGGTCCGCGGTGCCGCGCACGCCGGACTCGGCGATCTTGACCACCTCGGTCGGCAGGCCCGGCGCGATCCGTGCGAAGCAGTCCCGGTCGACCTTCAGGGTGTGCAAGTCGCGGGCGTTGACCCCGATCACCTTGGCGCCGGCGGTCAGGGCCCGGTCGGCCTCTTCCTCGGTGTGCACCTCCACCAGGGCGGTCATCCCGAGCGACTCGGTGCGGTCGAGCATCGAGACCAGGGCCTGCTGCTCGAGCGCCGCCACGATCAGCAACAGCATGTCCGCGCCGTGCGCACGAGCTTCGTGAATCTGGTAGGGCCGCACGATGAAGTCCTTGCGCAGCACCGGAACCGACACCGCGGCACGCACCGCGTCGAGGTCGGCGAGCGAGCCGTTGAAGCGGCGCTCCTCGGTCAGCACGCTGATAGCGCGGGCTCCGCCCTCGGCGTAGGCGCAGGCGAGTTCGGCCGGATCGGCGATCGGGGCCAGTTGCCCCTTGGACGGGCTGGCGCGTTTGACCTCGGCGATGACCGCGATGCCGGGCTCTCGCAGGGCCGCCATGACGTCGCGCGGCGCGGGCATGGCCTCGGCTGCCGCCTTGACTTCCGCCAGGCTGACGACGGCCTCCCGGGCGGCAACGTCGGCGCAGACTCCCTCGATGATGGAGTCGAGCACGGTTGCCGAACTCATGTCTGCCAGTTCCTCTCCCGCTTGGCTCCCCTTGTCCGGGACCTCCCTCGAAGGGTAACGACCGTCACCGTCACCGGTGTCACCGGCCCTCGGCCGCCGGCCCGGGTGGCGGTTCTGTGGGGTCGGAACCCTCGTCGAGCGCGTCCCACATCATCCGTTCCGACATCTCCGGGGCGTCAGCGGCGGCGTCGACGCCGCGCGCCACCGCCCGCCGCGCCGCCGGCGTCTGGTATTTGGCGTTGTCGTTGGTGCGGTGCGCGGCGGCCCGCATCAGCAACGCCGCAGCGGCCAGCACACCCAGCGCTGCCAGCAGGCTCAACACCGCCCCGGTGAGGCGGCGGTCGGCCGCCAGCAGCGATGTCAGCGGGATCTCGGCGATGTCAAGGGCGCGGAGCGCGACGTCGCGCACCACCCACATGCTGACGGCCAGATAACCGGCCGCCAGGCTCACCGCGGCCATCAACACGGCCAGCACCCGCAATTTCCAGCCCCGCACCGCCACCGCGGCAACCGCGGCGGCCAGGCACAGCAGCGCCAACGGCACCAGCGCCGTCGACCACGACGCGCCGCTGACCGTGACGTCCTTGGGTTGTCCCAGCCCGTCGGAGGAGCGGATCAGCACCCACGGCAGCCGGGAGGCGCCCCACAACCCGCCGGCGGCCAGCACCAGCAGCAGTTGCGCCATCCGCAGCGCCCGCGCGCCACCGCGGGCCCGATCCTCAGTCATCGCTGCCCGGCGCCGTCAGCGTTTCGGCGGCCGCGATCGCAGCCAGCACCGCGCGGGCCTTGTTGGAGGCCTCGGTGTACTCGTAGGGGCCGTTGGAGTCGGCCACCACGCCGCCGCCGGCCTGCACGTAGGCGGTACCGCCGGCCAGCAGGGCGGTGCGGATCGCGATCGCGAAGTCGGCGTTGCCAGCGAAGTCGAGATAGCCGACGACGCCGCCGTACAGCCCGCGGCGGGTCTTCTCGACCTCCTCGATCAACTCCATGGCGCGCACCTTGGGCGCCCCGGACAGCGTGCCGGCCGGGAAGCAGGCGGTCACCGCGTCCAGTGCGGTGCGGTCCGGCGCGAGCAGCCCGCTGACCGTGGAGACCAGGTGCATGACGTGGCTGTAGCGCTCGATGTGGCTGTAGTCGGACACCCGCACCGTGCCCGGGACGCATACCCGCCCCAGGTCGTTGCGACCGAGGTCCACCAGCATCAGGTGCTCGGCGCGCTCCTTCTCGTCGTTCAACAGGTCCTTCTCCAGGAGCTGGTCTTCCTCCTCGGTCGCACCGCGCCAGCGGGTCCCGGCGATCGGGTGGGTGGTGGCGCGGCCGTCCTGGACCGTCACCAGCGCCTCAGGACTGGAGCCCACGATCGAAAAAGCCACTCCCCCAACATCGTCGGGCACCTGCAGCAGATACATGTACGGGCTCGGATTGGACACCCGCAGCATCCGGTAGACGTCGATGGGATCTACGTCGGTGTCCATCTCGAAACGTTGCGAGGGCACCACCTGAAACGCCTCACCGGCCTCGATCTCACCGACCAGCCGCTCGACGATGGTGCCGTACTCCTCGGGGGTGCGCTGGCGCCGGTAGACCGGCTCGGGCCGGTCGAACGTGGCGACACTGGACTCCAGCGGCTGACTCAGCGCCGCGGTCATCACATCGAGCCGTGCGATCGCGTCGTCGTAGGCTTCGTCGACCCGCTCGCCGGTGCCGTTCCAGTTGACCGCATTCGCGATCAGCGTGATGGTGCCCTCGTGGTGGTCGACCGCGGCCATGTCGGTGGCCAGTAGCAACAGCATGTCGGGCAGTTGCAGGTCATCGACGGCCAGCTCCGGAAGACGTTCCAGCCGGCGCACCATGTCGTAGGCGAAAAAGCCCACCAGGCCACTCGACAGCGGCGGCAGCCCGGGAATGGCGGCGGTTTCCAGCAGTGCCAGCGTCTCGCGCAGCGCCTGCAGCGGGTCGCCGCCGGTGGGGGCGTCCTGCGGCACCGGACCCAACCACACCGCTTCGCCGTCCCGAACCGTCAGCGCCGACGACGTCCCGGCGCCGATGAACGACCACCGCGACCAGGACCGGCCGTTCTCGGCCGATTCCAGCAGGAAGGTGCCGGGCCGGTTCGCGGCCAGCTTGCGGTAGGCCGACAGCGGCGTCTCGGCATCGGCCAGCACCTTGCGGAGCACGGGGACCACGCGGTGCTCGGCGGCCAGCGCCCGAAAGTCCGCCCGGGAGGTGACGTCGGCGCTGCAGGGGGTGTGCACGCGCCCATCTTCCCAGACCCCACCCGTGCGGCCGGGAGTAGCCTGGCGGCCATGAACACTGGCGACACCGTGGCCGACTTCGAGCTCCCCGACCAGACCGGAACACCGCGGCGACTCAGTGCGCTGCTGGCCGACGGGCCGGTGGTGCTGTTCTTCTACCCGGCGGCGATGACTCCGGGCTGCACCAAGGAGGCCTGCCACTTCCGGGATCTGGCCGGCGAGTTCGCCGCGGTGGGGGCACAACGGGTGGGCATCAGCGCCGACGCGGTGGCCAAGCAGGCCAAGTTCGCCGATCAGCAGGGATTCGACTACCCGCTGCTGTCCGACACCGACGGCACGGTGGCCGCCCGGTTCGGCGTCAAGCGCGGGCTGCTGGGCAAGCTGCTGCCGGTGAAGCGGACCACGTTCGTCATCGACACCGATCGCACGGTGCTGGGCGTGATCGCCAGCGAGTTCGCCATGGATGTCCACGCCGACAAGGCGCTGGAGCTGCTGCGGGCGCGTTCCTCCGCCTAGATCGCCAGGCCGGCCCGGCGGGTCGGGGACGTCTACTCGTCGGTCGCCGGGTCGTTGTCGCCGGCGGTGTCGTTGTCGCCGGCTTGTTCGGCTTCGGGTGCTTCGCCGGACGCGGCCGCCGGGACGGCTTCGGCGGCCCGCAGGTTGTCGCCGACGGCGGTGTCGATCCAGTTGCGGATCTCGGTGAGGTGGGTGACGATCCCGGAACGTTCCCGAACCAGCAGATCCACTTCGGCCTGGGTGCGCTCGGTGAGCAGTTTGGCCTCACGTTTGGTGGTGGCGATCAGCGTGGACGCCTCCAGCCGGGCCTCCTTGTCGAGCTTGGCGATGTTCGCCTCGGCCTGCTCCCAGGCTGCCTGCATCTTCTGGTCCAGCCGGTGCTGGGCTTCGCGGCGGTTGCGCTCGTCTTCTTCCCAGGCCAGCTTGATCTGCTGGTCGAGGGATTCCTGCGCCGCCCGGCGGTTGCGCTCGTCTTCCTCGGCCAGCCGCTGGTAGACCTCGCGTCGACTGCGCTCGGCTTCTTCGATCTCCTGTGCGATGCGGTTGCGCTCCTCGTGCGCGATCCGCAGGATCTCCTCTGCCTCCTGGGTCGCGGCATCGAGGATCTTCGCCCGGCGCGCGTTGGTGGAAGCCTGAAATTCGGCCAGCGCCTCGCTGGCGGCGGCACGGTCCTGGCTGGCGGCCTCCAACTGCTCGCGCAGCTGTCCGGTCAGCGACTCGGCGTCCTGTTGGGCCAATTCCTTGGTGCGGCGCGCTTCCTCGGAGGCGATGCGCATCATCCGCGCGATCCGGTCCGACATGCCCTCCACCGAGTTGACCGGACCGGTGACCTGCTCGAACTGGCTTTGCAGTTGCGCCAGTTCGCCGGTGAGACGTTGCCGCTCGGAGTCGGCCTCAGCGGTCAGCCGCACGATGTCGTTCTGCAGCCGCGTGACCTCGGCGCTGAGTTGCTCCTGGTCGAATCGAGTTTGCGACTTGGCGGCTTCGAGGGACTTGTTGCGGTCCTGCAGAATGTCGATTTCGCGGTGGAGGCGAGCGATGTAGTCGGCTACTTCATTGCGATCGAAACCTCGCATCTGCGTTTCGAATTCCGGAATCTCCAGCGCCACCGGCGTTACTCCTAGGTACCTGTCAGGTTCGGTTCTCGGTTCGACAGCCAAGCCGCGTGCAACTCCAGTTGGCTTGCGCGCGAAGCTAAATGGGCATGCCCACTGAACGCACCGTGCGACGGAGCGTATCAGACCTCGCAGAGTGTGTCACCGGTCTCATCGGCAGCAGACTTGGGCTTGAGTGCGGACGGCTTTCGCCAAATGAGGACTCTTTTTCCCGTCCGGAGAATTCGCCGTTTGGTCAAGCCGATGAATGTCGCTCGCCGTTGTCGCCGACCGCGGTGTCGATCCAGTTCCTGATCGCGTTGAGGTGCGTGAGGATGTCGGCACGCTCTCGTCCCAGCAGCTCCACCGCCGTCCGGGCGCGATCGCTGAGCGCTTTGGCCTCGCGCCGGGCGGTGGCGATCAGTGTCGAGGCCTCCAGCCGGGCTTCCTTGTCGAGCCTGGCGATACTGGCCTCGGTCTGTTCCCATGCGGCCTGCATCTTCTGGTCCAGCCGCCGCCGCGCCTCCCGCCGGTTGTGCTCGTCTTCCTCCCAGGCCAGCTTGACCTGCTCGTCGAGGGCCTCCTGCGCCGCCCGGCGGTTGCGCTCGTCCTCCTCGGCCAGCCGCTGGTAGACCTCCCGGCGGCTGCGCTCGGCGGCCTCGATCTCCTGTGTGATCTGGGCGCGTTCCCGGTGCGCGAGCCGCAGGATCTCCTCGGCTTCGGCGGTTGCGACCTCCAGGATCTTTGCCCGCCGGGAGTTGGCGGAAGCCTGCAGCTCAGCCAATGCCTCGCCGGCGGCAGCACGGTCAAGCCTGGCGGCCTCGACTTGCTCACGAAGTTCCGCGGTCAGCGCCTCGGCGTCCTGTTGGGCCAGCTCCTTGGTGCGCCGCGCTTCCTCGGAGGCCAGCCGCATCATCCGCGAGATGCGATCCGACATGCCTGCCACCGAGTCGACCGGAGCGCTGACCTGATCGGACTGGCTGTGCAGTCGCCGCAGTTCCGCGGTGAGTTCTTGACGTTCGGCCTCGGCATCGGCGGTCATCCGCACAATGTGGTGCTGAAGCCGTTTCACCTCGGCGGCGAGTTGTTCACGGTCAAATCGGGCCTGCGCTTTGACGGCGTCGAGCGATTTGGTGTTCTCCTGCAAAATTCCGATTTCATGATGGAGCCGGGCAATGTAATTGGAGACCTCATTGCGATCGAACCCGCGTAGCTGCGTTTCGAATTCCGGAATGGCTGGCACCACCGGTTCAACTCCTCCCGACAGGATTTGCCCTCGGCTCGACAGCATCGGGCGTTTGGCCGATTATTCGCCGAAAAAGGGCAGCTCAACGGGCATAGTCAAGCCGCCGTGCGAGGTGAGCGTAGCAGACGATCGCTGGGCGTCGGCCGAAATTTACGATAGCGAAAAAATAGGGTCAGTGTGGACGATTTTCGCGAAACCAGGATTCCCTGGGCGGGGGCGCCGGTTCCCGGCTGACCGGAACGGCGTCGTTAACCGGATTTGCGTCGTTAACTTCGGGCCGGCGATTCACTTGAAACGTCGTGCGCTCTATCTGGTGGACGATTTTCGCCCGCGCATCGATGAGTTCGGCCAGGCGCTGCTGGGCGTCGGCCACGTGGCTGTTGATGGCCTGATTCATCTCGGTCAGGATCGCCGACGCGTGGTTCTCGGCTTCTCGCATGATCTCGGCGGCGCTCATCACGGCCTGTCGGCGCAGGTGGGCGGCCTGGGTGCGCAACTGCTTGTGCTGGGTCTCCAGCTCGGCCCGCAACTCGGCGGCCTCTCGGCGTTGCGCCTCGGCGTCTTGGAGGATCGCGGCCGCCTCGTTCTCGGCGGCGCCGCGCACCTCGTCGGCGAAGCGCTGAGCCTCAGCACGAATATCATCGGCCTCGGCGACCGCGCCGTTGAGAATTCCGGACAGTCGTTCACTTAATCCGACGATATCGCCGGGGATTTCCGACGCCAACTCGTTGAAACGCGCCGACGTCGACTCCAGGTTCGCCTGCGACTCGCTCAACTGATTCGTCAGCGCGACGATCCGCGACCCGTCGCGCGGCATGTGCGCCTCGATGTCGCTGACCGTCCCCTCGGCGTAGTGAGCGTCGATCTGCAGCGAGAGCCGCTCCAGCTCCAGACCTCTGGGCCGGTGCTGGTGTTCCAACCGGTACCAGTCGTCAGACTCGTCGGAGTTCACAGTCGGCCAGCATACCGCCCGGCCGCCGCGGGTGAATCAATCTGCGGGACCGAGCAACACGTCGGCATCGAAGCAACTGCGGTCTCCGGTGTGACAAGCGCCGCCGGTCTGATCGACCTCCAGCAGCACCGTGTCACCGTCGCAGTCCAGCCGCACCGCATGCACGTACTGGGTGTGCCCGGAAGTGGCGCCCTTGACCCACTGCTGGTTGCGGGACCGCGAAAAATACGTCGCCTCACGGGTTGCCAGGGTGCGGGCCAGCGCGGCGTCGTCCATCCAGGCGACCATCAGCACCTCGCCGCTGCCCCGCTGCTGTGCCACTGCAGCGATCAATCCCTCCGCATTGCGCTTGAGCCGGGCCGCGATCGCCGGATCCAAACGGCTTTCGCTCATCGCACCACGATTCCTTCGGCCGCCATCGCGGCCTTGACCTGCCCGATGGTCAGCTCCCGGAAGTGAAACACGCTGGCCGCCAGCACCGCATCGGCGCCGGCGGCGACCGCCGGCGCGAAATGCTCGGCCGCGCCGGCACCCCCGCTGGCGATCACCGGCACGCTCACCGCCGCGCGCACCGCGCGCAACATCGGCAGATCGAACCCCGCCTTGGTGCCGTCGGCGTCCATCGAGTTCAGCAGGATCTCACCGACCCCGAGCTCCACACCGCGCACCGCCCACTCGACCGCATCGATCCCGGTGCCGCGCCGACCGCCGTGGGTGGTGACCTCCCACCCGGACGGAGTGGGCGCCGATCCGGCCGGAACCGTGCGGGCGTCGACCGACAACACGATGCACTGCGAGCCGAAGTGGCGGGCCAGCTCGGCCAGCAGCTCCGGGCGGGCGATGGCGGCGGTGTTCACCGACACCTTGTCCGCGCCGGCCCGCAGCAGCACGTCGACGTCGGCCACGGTGCGCACCCCGCCGCCGACGGTCAGCGGGATGAACACCTGGTCGGCGGTGCGGGCGACCACCTCGAGCATGGTGGCCCGGCCCGACGACGACGCCGTGACGTCGAGGAAGGTCAGTTCGTCGGCGCCCTCGGCGTCGTAGGCCGCCGCCAGCTCGACCGGATCGCCGGCATCGCGCAGGTTCGCGAAGTTCACACCCTTGACGACCCTGCCGTCGTCAACGTCCAGGCACGGGATGACCCGCACCGCGACGTCGCTGTGCTGCTGCATGTCAGTAGTCCTCCGGTGCGCCGGCGGCGGAAAGGATGTCGAGGATCTCGGTATGCACCCCCGGTGCGGCCGCCAGCGCCGAGCGCGACTGCGCCGTCCAGGGCGCACCGTTCAGGTCGGTGACGATGCCGCCGGCGGCGCGCACCAGGGCGACGCCGGCGGCGTGGTCCCAGATGTGGTCGCCGAAACTGATCGCGCCGCCGAGGGTACCGTCGGCGACATAGGCCAGGTCGATTCCGGTGGCGCCGTGCATCCGCGGCCGCGATGTCACCCGGCTCAGGCCGGTCAACACCTCGAGCCGATAGCGGCCCGGGAAGCGCCCACGCCAGTCGACGTTGAACGTGCCGACGCCGACCAACGAGTCCGACAGCGCCGCCGGACCCAGCCTCGGCTGCGCCTCCCCGTTGCGCAACAGGGGGCCACCTGCCACGGCGGTATAGCGCTGGTCGGTGAACGGCAGCCAGGTCAGCCCGGCGACCGGTTCGCCGTCGCGCAACAGACCCAGCAGGATCGCGGCCATCGGCGATCCGGCGGCGTAGTTGAACGTGCCGTCGATCGGGTCCAGCACCCATACCAGCGGCGAGTCGATCGGTGGGCCGCCGAATTCTTCGCCGTGCACGCCGATTCCGGTCGCCGACACCAGCCCGTCGGTGATCTGACGCTCCAGGGCGAGGTCGACCTCGGTGGCGAAGTCGTTACCCCCCTTGCGAACTGCCGAGCCGGCCCGGTGGCCGTCGAGGAACGGCTGCGCCGCGACATCCAGGATTCTCGACGCCTCGATGACCAGGGCGTCCAGTTCTGCGGTGTCCAGCGCCACGCGCGGTCCTAACCCCGTACCGCGGCCAGCGCCTCGGGCAGCGTGAACCGCCCGGCGTAGAGCGCTTTGCCCACGATCGCGCCCTCGACGCCGCGGTCCACCAACGTGGCGATGGCGCGCAGGTCATCGAGACTGGACACTCCCCCGGATGCGATCACCGGTGCGTCGGTGCGGGCGGCGACTTCGCCGAGCAGTTCCAGGTTGGGGCCGCCCAGCGTGCCGTCCTTGGTCACATCGGTGACGACGTAGCGCGAACAGCCTTCACGGTCAAGGCGTTCCAGTACCGGCCAGAGGTCACCGCCGTCGGTCTCCCAGCCGCGGCCCCGCAGCCGGTGCGCGCCGTCGGGATGGCCGGGCTCGATCTGCACGTCCAGCCCGACCGCGACCTTCTCGCCGTGCTCGGCGATGGCGCGAGCGCACCACTGCGGGTTCTCCAGCGCCGCGGTGCCCAGGTTCACCCGGGCGCAGCCGGTGGCCAGCGCTGCCGTCAGCGACTCGTCGTCCCGGATGCCACCGGACAGTTCGACCTTGACGTCAAGGCGGCCGACCACATCGGCGAGCAGCTCCCGGTTCGAACCGCGCCCGAAGGCGGCGTCCAGGTCGACCAGGTGAATCCATTCCGCACCGTCACGCTGCCAGCCCAGCGCGGCGTCCAGCGCCGAGCCGTACTCGGTCTCGCTGCCGGCTTTGCCCTGCACCAGCCGCACCGCACGGCCGTCGACGACGTCGACGGCCGGCAGCAGAATCAGCGCGTTGTTCACAGACGTACTCACAGTGCCTCCACCCAGTTGCTCAGCAGTCTCGCCCCGGCATCCCCACTCTTCTCGGGGTGAAACTGGGTGGCGGCCAACGGCCCGTCCTCGACAGCCGCCAGGAACGGTACCTGATGGGTTGCCCGGGTCACCAAAGCCTCCCGACGGCCCTGCCAGTGTTGGGCGGCATAGGAGTGCACGAAGTAGAACCGGGTGTCGGCATCCATACCGGCGAACAGCGTGCTGCCGGGTGCGGCGTCGACAACGTTCCAGCCCATGTGCGGGATCACCGGGGCGTCCAGCCGGCTGACCACGCCCGGCCACTGGCCGCAGCCGGCCGTCTCGACGCCGAACTCCACGCCGCGGGCGAACAGGATCTGCATTCCGACGCATACGCCCAGCACCGGACGACCGGCAGCCACCCGTTCGGCGATGATCTTCTCGCCGTGCACCTGGCGCAGCCCGGCCATGCAGGCCGCGAACGCCCCGACGCCCGGGACCACCAGACCGTCCGCGGCGGCCGCCGCGGCGGCATCCGCCGTGACCTCGACCGCCGCGCCGGCGCGCTGCAGGGCACGCTGGGCCGAGCGCAGGTTGCCCGAGCCGTAGTCCAGGATCACCACCGCGGGTTCGGCGGTCACAGAGCACCTTTGGTGGACGGCACGCCGGTCACCCGCGGGTCGGGCTCTACCGCCTGCCGCAGCGCGCGGGCGACCGCCTTGTACTGGGCCTCGGTGATGTGGTGCGGATCGCGCCCGTAGAGCACCCGGACGTGCAGCGCGATGCGCGCATTGGAGGCCAGCGTCTCGAACACATGCCGGTTGATCACGGTGTGGTACGGCGCCTGCGTACCCGCAATCGTGGTGTGCACCAGGTGGTCGGGCTCGCCGGTGTGCACGCAGTAGGGCCGCCCGGACACATCGACGGCGGCGTGCGCCAGCGTCTCGTCCATCGGGATGAACGCGTCACCGAACCGGCGGATCCCTCTCTTGTCGCCGAGCGCCTGGCCGAGGGCCTGGCCGAGCACGATCGCGGTGTCCTCCACGGTGTGGTGCGCCTCGATCTCGATGTCGCCCTTGGCGCGCACCGTCAAATCGAAGCTGGCGTGGCTGCCCAGCGCGGTCAGCATGTGGTCGTAGAACGGCACCCCGGTGTCGATGTCGACGACTCCGGTGCCGTCCAGATCGAGTTCCACCACGATGTCGGATTCGCGGGTGGTGCGGGTTATCCGGGCGCGGCGGCTGCCGGTCATGAGGCTCCTAATGTTTGGGCGAGTTCGGTGGCCGCCAGGCGTTGGCTGGCGGCCAGCAGCGCGTCGTTCTCCTCCGGCAATCCGGTGGTGACGCGCAGGTATCCGGCGATGCCGACGTCGCGGATGAGGATGCCGGCATCCAGGTAGCGCTGCCATGTTGCGGGCGCGTCGGCGAATTCGCCGAACAACACGAAGTTGGCGTCGCTGGGAATGACCCGAAAGCCCATGGCGGCCAGTGCCGCCGAGACACGTTCGCGCTCGGCGATGAGCTGCGCGACGCTGCCCAGCGTGTCGTCGGCATGCCGCAGCGCGGCGCGGGCGGCGGCCTGGGTCACCACCGACAGGTGATAGGGCAACCGCACCAGCAGCATCGCCTCGATCACCGCCGGGGCGGCGATCAGGTAGCCGAGCCGGCCGCCGGCGAACGCGAAGGCCTTGCTCATGGTGCGGGTGACGATCAGCTTCGCCGGATAGTCACCGATCAGCCCGATCGCGCTGGGCTGTGACGAGAACTCCCCGTAGGCCTCGTCCACGATCACGATTCCCGGTGCCGCGTCGAGCAGCCTGCGCAGCTCATCGAACGAAATGCTCTGCCCGGACGGGTTGTTCGGGCTTGCGACGAACACCACGTCGGGCCTGCTGTCGGTGATCGCGGTGACCGCGACGGCAACGTCCAAACCGAAGTCCTCGGCCCGGTTCGCAGCCAGCCACCGGGTCTGGGTGCCGTCGGAGATGATCGGGTGCATCGAATACGACGGGACGAATCCGATTGCGCTGCGGCCGGGGCCGCCGAATGCCTGCAACAGTTGCTGCAGGATCTCGTTGGAGCCGTTGGCCGCCCAGACGTTCTCCGGACCGACCTCGACGCCGGTCTGGGTGCTCAGATAACCGGCCAAATCGGTGCGCAGCGCTACCGCGTCACGGTCGGGATAGCGGTGCAGATCGGCCGCGGCCTGCCGTACCGAGGCCGCGACGTCGTCGATCAGCGCCGCACTGGGCGGGTGCGGATTCTCGTTGGTGTTCAGCCGCACCGGCACCTCGAGTTGCGGTGCGCCGTAGGGCGACTTGCCGCGTAGATCATCGCGCAGCGGCAGGTCGGCCAGTGTGATCTCGCCTCCGGGCCGGGTCACTGCTCGAACCTCCGCCGGACCGCCTCGCCGTGCGAGGGCAGATCCTCGGCGTTGGCCAGCGCGATCACGTGTCCGCTGACATCTTTGAGCGCGGCCTCGGTGTAGTCCACCACGTGGACACCGCGCAGGAAGGTCTGCACCGACAACCCGCTGGAGTGCCGCGCACTTCCCGCCGTCGGCAGCACGTGGTTGGAGCCTGCGCAGTAGTCACCGAGGCTGACCGGGGCGTACGGGCCGACGAAAATAGCTCCGGCCGAACGGATCCGGGCGGCCACCGCGGCGGCGTCGGCGGTCTGGATCTCCAGGTGCTCGGCGGCGTAGGTGTTGACAACCCGGATACCGGCGTCCAGGTCGTCGACCAGCACGATCGCTGATTGGCGTCCCGTCAGCGCGGTGACGACCCGCTGGCGGTGCACCGTGGTCTGCAGTTGCGCGGCCACTTCACGGTCGGTCGCGTCGGCCAGTTGCGGACTGGTGGTGACCAGCACGCTGGCGGCCAGCTCGTCGTGCTCGGCCTGGCTGATCAGGTCCGCGGCCAGATGCGCCGGGTTGGCGGTGTGGTCGGCCAGGATCGCGATCTCGGTGGGGCCGGCTTCGGCGTCGATACCGACCTGCGAACGGCACAGCCGCTTGGCGGCGGTCACGTAGATGTTGCCGGGACCGGTGATCATGTCGACCGGGGCCAGCTCGGCCCGATCGGTGTCGGTGCCGCCATAGGCCAGCAGCGCCACCGCCTGCGCGCCACCGACCGCCCAGACCTCGGCCACGCCGAGCAGGCGGGCCGCGGCCAGGATCGTCGGGTGCGGAAGACCGGCAAACGCCGGCTGCGGCGGGCTGGCGATCACCAGCGAGTCCACCCCCGCGGTCTGGGCCGGCACCACGTTCATCACCACACTGGACGGGTAGACGGCGTTGCCGCCCGGCACGTACAACCCGACGCGCTCGACCGGAATCCAGCGTTCGGTGACCGTGGCGCCCGGCGCCAGCGTGGTGGTGGTGTCGGTGCGCCGCTGGTCGGCGTGCACCGCGCGGGCGCGGCTGATCGCCACCTCCAGGGCGGCCTGCACCGCCGGGTCCAACCCGGTCAGCGCGGCCTCCAGCGCCGTTTCGGGCACCCGGATCGCGGGCGGGCGCACACGATCGAAGGATTCGCCGAACTCCAGCGCCGCGGCCGAGCCGCGTTCCGCGACCGCCTCGACGATCGGGCGCACCTGGGGCAACACCGCCTCGACGTCGACACCGCCGCGTGGCAGGGCGGCCCGCAGCGAAGCTGCCGACAGGTTCGCGCCACGCAAATCGACGCGTGACATCAGCGGTGTGGTCACGCCGACCATTGTCCCAGAACAGCTCAAGTGGATTTCGCCCCGTCGGTCGACGGCGGTTGAAGCCGCTCCGGGGCGGTCGACAACCCGGCTAGGGTGGACGGCACATGTGAGCTCAGGAACGGAGTCGCCGGTTGTCCGCCAACGATCACCCCAAAAGCATTCCCGGGGTTCCCTACATCTTCCCGGACTGGTTGGACTACCTGCAGCGCACGATCGAAAGCCCGGTGGTCAAGCGCTTCCACCTCCCCACCTTCGCCGTGATCGAGCATCGGGGGCGCAAGTCCGGCAACCCGTACCGGACCGTGGTGCGCGCGTTCTGCAAAGGGCCGGTGCTGGCGGTGCTGCTCGGTCACGGTAAGGCCGACTGGGTCAAGAACGTGCTGGCCGCCGGCGAGGCCGACGTGCAGCTGTTCCGGCGCGCCGTCCACATCACCAACCCGCGGATCGTGCCCGTCGGCGGCGATACCCACGGCCTGCCGCTGATCGCGCGGGTAGGCGCGCGGTGGGTGGGGATACTGGTTGCAGACATCACCTGAAGCACCCACGAGGAACGGAGTCCGTATGGCTGTCGACAACAGTGCCGGTGACGCGTCCAAGCTGCCGGTGGTATTCCCGCAGTGGCTGGACCGACTGCAGATCAAATACATGAACCCGGTGGTCAAACCGCTCGCGAAATACCTGCCCGGAACCTCGGTGATCAAACATCGGGGACGCAAATCCGGCAAGCCCTACGAGACGGTGGTGACGACCTACCGCAAGGGAAATGTGCTGGCGATCGCACTGGGCCACGGCAAGGCCGACTGGGTCAAGAACGTGCTGGCCGCCGGCGAGGCCGACGTGCGGTTGTTCCGCAGCGAAGTGCATCTGACCAACCCGCGGATCCTGCCGGCCGGTACCGCCGATGCGTCGTTGCCGTGGGCGGTGCGGCTGCAAAACCGCAAGGTGGCGGTGCTGGTCACCGACATCGCCTGAGGGCGTCCACCTAACCGCTCCGCGGAGAGAAGCTACATGTCCAGGCCGATGTCGAGCACCCGGACCGAGTGGGTGAGCGCACCCACGGCCAGATAGTCGACACCGGTGGCGGCGTAGGCGGCCGCACTGTCCAGGGTCAGTCCGCCGGATGACTCCAGCAGCACCCCGGGCGCCCGGGAGTCGCGGCGCTGCACCGCGGTCTGGGTCTGCCACACCGGGAAGTTGTCCAACAGCACCAGCTCGGGCCCCTCGGCGAGCACTTCATCGAACTGTTCCAGTGAATCGACCTCGACCTCACAGGCCACGTCGGGGGCGGCGGCGCGGACCGCCCGTAGCGCCGCGGCCACCGAGCCCGCCGCGGCGACATGGTTGTCCTTGATCAGCGCGGCATCTCCGAGCCCCATCCGGTGATTCACTCCGCCACCGACGCGCACCGCGTACTTCTGCAGCACCCGCAGGCCCGGCAGCGTCTTACGGGTGTCGCGGACCTGCGCCGACGTGCCGTCCACGGCGTCCACCCAGGCCGCGGTGGCCGTGGCGATCCCGGACAGGTGACAGATCAGGTTGAGCATGGTGCGTTCGGCGGTCAGCAGCCCGCGGGTGTCGGCCTGCAGGCTCAGCACCACCGCGCCGGGCTGCAGCCGGGCGCCGTCGGCCACCCGGTCGCGCACCCGGTAGGCCTCGCGCCCGAGTACTTCGTCGAGCACCAGCAGCGCGACGTCAACCCCGGCGATCACACCGGCGGCCCGGGTCACCAGCGCGGCCTCGGTCACCGCATCGGCCGGCACCGTCGCGACGGTGGTGACGTCGGGGCCGTACCGCAAATCCTCGTCCAGGGCCCGGGCGATGATGAGGCGGGCCTCGTCGAGTTCGGTCTGGGACAGCGGCTGCGAAAGTGTCACAGCGCCACCGGCTCCTCGAGCACCACGGCGCCGTCACGCAGTCGGACCGTGGTGCTGCGGGCCTGGCCGGCGTCGGGGCCGGCGTACTCGGCACGATGGTGACAGCCGCGGCTCTCGGTGCGCGCCAACGCGGCCTCGGCGACCACCCGGGCCACCAGCGTCAGCGCGGCGTCCTCGCAACCCTTGCGATCAACGGCGGCCCGCTCCTCGGCGTCCGACAGCAACTCGGCGAGCCGCCGCAGTCCGTCGGCGTCGCGGACCACCGACGCATCGCCAGACAT
>NZ_QMEX01000032.1 GCF_003284925.1 Mycolicibacter senuensis | reverse complement strand
AGCTCGGGCACCGCTACGACGACCTGGCCGTGGCGGCGATGCGCCAGCTGCGCGAGATCGGCGGTGAGGACGCCGTGGTGGCCTTCGCCCGGCAGCGCATCGACACCATCCTGTCCGAGGTCGCGGCCGCGGCCGCCGAGGGCGACTCCGACACCGACGGGGATCTCGAGGCGACCGCCGAACGCATCGCCGCGGCGCTGACCGAGGCCGGCTACGCCGCCAGCACCGCACGGGTGGACGGCGGTGTCCCGGGGGTACAGATCCTGCAGCATCACTGCCCGGTGGCCAACGTCGCCAAAGAGTTCCCGGAGCTGTGCCGCGCCGAGCGGCAGGCGATGGCCGAGGTGCTGGGCACCCACGTCCAGCGGTTGGCGACCATCGCTGACGGCGGGTACGTCTGTACCACCCACGTACCGCTGACCATCAAGAGCGCCAAGTCCGGCAGGGCCGGCAAAACCACCAAAGCCGGCCGGGCCGGTACCGCTGCAAAAAAGCAATAACAGCACCGATCGACCTTCGGCGCCAAGCCTGCGCCGAAGCCATCACGAGCACTGAAGGGGCGTCACCATGACACTCACACCGGAGGCCACCGCAGCAGCGGCCGAGCCCACCCAGGAAGAGACCATCGCGTCGCTGGGCCGGTACGAATACGGTTGGGCCGACACCGACGCCGCGGGCGCCGCCGCGCAGCGTGGCCTGTCCGAGGATGTGGTGCGCGACATCTCGGCGAAGAAGAACGAGCCGGAGTGGATGCTCGAGGCCCGGTTGCGCGCCTACCGCACGTTCATGAAGAAGCCGATGCCCAACTGGGGCTCGGATCTGTCCGGGATCGACTTCGACAACATCAAGTACTTCGTGCGGTCCACCGAGAAGCAGGCCCAGACCTGGGATGACCTGCCCGAGGACATCCGCAACACCTACGACCGGCTGGGCATCCCGGAGGCCGAGAAGCAGCGCTACATCGGCGGGGTCGCGGCCCAGTACGAATCCGAGGTGGTCTACCACAAGATCCGCGAGGACCTGGAAGCCCAGGGCGTGGTCTTCCTGGACACCGACACCGCACTCAAGGAGCACGAGGAGCTGTTCCGGGAGTATTTCGCCACCGTGATCCCGGCCGGCGACAACAAGTTCTCGGCGCTGAACACCGCGGTGTGGAGCGGCGGATCGTTCATCTACGTGCCCAAGGGTGTGCACGTCGACATCCCGCTGCAGGCCTACTTCCGGATCAACACCGAGAACATGGGCCAGTTCGAGCGGACCTTGATCATCGTCGACGAGGACGCCTACGTGCACTACATCGAGGGCTGCACCGCGCCGGTGTACTCGAGTGACTCGCTGCACTCGGCGGTGGTGGAGATCATCGTCAAGCCGCGCGGCCGATGCCGCTACACCACCATCCAGAACTGGTCGGTCAACGTCTACAACCTGGTCACCAAGCGGGCGCGGGCCGAAGAGGGCGCCACCATGGAATGGGTCGACGGCAACATCGGCTCCAAGGTCACCATGAAGTACCCGGCGGTGTGGATGACCGGTGAACACGCCAAGGGCGAGGTGCTCTCGGTGGCCTTCGCCGGCGAGGACCAGCACCAGGACACCGGCGCCAAGATGCTGCACCTGGCACCCCACACGTCGTCCAACATCGTCTCCAAGTCGGTGGCGCGCAGCGGCGGCCGATCCTCCTACCGGGGCCTGGTGGAGATCCACAAGGGCGCTCAGGGAGCGAAGTCGAGCGTGAAGTGCGACGCACTGCTGGTCGACGACGTCAGCCGCAGCGACACCTACCCCTACGTCGACATCCGTGAGGACGACGTCACCGTGGGCCACGAGGCCACCGTGTCGAAGGTCAGTGAGAACCAGTTGTTCTACCTGATGAGCCGCGGCCTGACCGAGGACGAGGCGATGGCGATGGTGGTGCGCGGCTTCGTCGAGCCGATCGCCAAGGAACTGCCGATGGAGTACGCGCTGGAACTCAACAAGCTGATCCAGCTGCAGATGGAAGGCTCGGTGGGCTAGTGGCTTCGACTGACCTGCGGCCCGCCTCGCCGACCAACCTGACCGAGGCCGCCGAAGGCATCAACAAGGGGGAGCAGTTCACCTCGTTCGACGTGGACGCCTTCGAGGTGCCGCACGGCCGCGACGAGATCTGGCGGTTCACCCCGCTGCGCCGGCTGCGCGGCCTGCACGACGGTTCGGCGGTGGCCGACGCATCGGCGGCCGTCGCCGTCACCGCGGACGCGGCGGTGCGCGTCGAGACCGTCGCGCGCGGCGACGACCGGCTGGGTGCCGCGGGTGTCCCCGCGGATCGTGTTGCCGCCCAGGCCTTCTCGGCGTTCCAGGAGGCGACGGTGCTCACCGTTCCCAAGGAGGCCGTCGTCGAGGAGCCGGTCACCATCACCATCACCGGTCCCGGTGAGGGGTCCACGGCCTACGGCCATCTGCAGCTGCGCGCCGAGGAACTGTCGCAGGCCACCGTCGTGATCGACGTGCGGGGCAGCGGAACCTACGCCGACAACGTCGAATTCGTCGTCGGCGATGCGGCGAAGTTGACCGTGGTGTGGCTCGCCGAGGCGGCCGCGGATCTGGCCTGCGTGACGATGCACCACGCGGCGCTGGGCAAGGACGCGGTACTGCGCCACAGCGCCGTGCTGCTGGGCGGTGAGCTGGTGCGGCTGACCGGACGAGTGCGGTTCGACGGGCCGGGCGGTGACGCTGAGTTGCTCGGCCTGTACTTCGCCGACGACGGCCAGCACCTCGAATCGCGCCTGCTGGTCGACCACAGCCAGCCCAATTGCCGCTCGAACGTGCTCTACAAGGGCGCGCTGCAGGGCGAGCCCGGTTCGGGGCTGCCCGACGCCCACACCGTCTGGGTCGGCGACGTGCTGATCCGCGCGGCGGGCGTCGGCACCGACACCTTCGAGGTGAACCGCAACCTGGTGCTGGCCGACGGCGCCCGGGCGGATTCGATCCCGAACCTGGAGATCGAGACCGGCGAGATCGTGCAGGCCGGCCATGCCAGCGCCACCGGCCGGTTCGACGACCTGCAGCTGTTCTATCTGCAGGCGCGCGGCATCCCCGAGGATCAGGCCCGACGCCTGATCGTGCGCGGTTTCTTCGGCGAGATCATCTCCAAGATCCCGGTGCCGTTCGTCCAGGAACGCCTCACCGAGGCCGTCGAGCGCGAACTCGCCGTCACCGAGAACAACTGACCACCAAGACTTAAGGACACCAAACAGCAATGAGCACACTGGAGATCAAGGACCTGCACGTGAGCGTGTCGCCGGGCGGCGGCGACGACGGTGCGGCGGCGATCCCGATCCTGCACGGAGTCGACCTGACGGTGAACTCCGGTGAGACACATGCCCTGATGGGCCCGAACGGCTCGGGCAAGTCGACGCTGTCGTACGCGATCGCCGGTCACCCCAAATACACCGTGACATCCGGGTCGATCACCCTCGACGGCCAGGACGTGCTGGAGATGGCCGTGGACGAACGGGCGCGCGCAGGTCTCTTCTTGGCGATGCAGTATCCGGTCGAGGTGCCCGGGGTGTCGATGTCGAACTTCCTGCGCACGGCGGTGACCGCGGTGCGCGGCGAGGCCCCGAAGCTGCGCGCCTGGATCAAGGAGCAGCGCGCGGCGTTCACCGAGCTCGGTATCGATTCCGGGTTCGCCGAGCGCAACGTCAACGAGGGCTTCTCCGGCGGTGAGAAGAAACGCCACGAGATCCTGCAGCTGAGCCTGCTCAAGCCCAAGATCGCGATCCTCGACGAGACCGACTCCGGCCTCGACGTCGACGCCCTGCGGGTGGTCAGCGAAGGGGTGCAGCGCTATCAGGAGACCGAGAACGGCGGCATCCTGCTGATCACCCACTACACCCGGATCCTGCGCTACATCCAGCCGCAGTTCGTGCACGTCTTCTCCGGTGGGCGCATCGTGGAGTCGGGCGGTCCGGAGCTGGCCGACGAGCTGGAGGAGAAGGGCTACGAACGCTTCTCCGACGCGGCAGCGGCGGGAGCGGCGGGAGCCTGAGCATGACGGTGTCCGACACGACGTTGTCGCCCAGTCGTCCGGCGGCGCCGGATCTGGATGCGATTCGGGCGGATTTCCCGATCCTGAGCCGCGTCATGCGTGGCGGAAGCCGGCTGGCCTACCTCGATTCCGGCGCGACCTCGCAGCGTCCGCTGCAGGTGCTCGATGCCGAGCGGGAATTTCTGCTGCACTCCAACGGCGCGGTGCACCGCGGGGCGCACCAGCTCATGGAGGAGGCCACCGACGCCTACGAGGACGGCCGGTCGGCCATCGCGCGCTTCGTCGGCGCCGACCCCGACGAATTGGTACTGACCAAGAACGCCACCGAGTCGCTGAATCTGGTGTCGTATGCGTTCGGCGATGACCGGTTCGAGGCCGCCGTCGGCCCGGGCGACGTCATCGTCACCACCGAGCTGGAGCATCACGCCAACCTGATTCCGTGGCAGGAACTGGCCCGGCGCACCGGGGCGACGCTGCAGTGGTACGAGGTGACGCCCGACGGGCGTATCGACCTGGATTCGCTCAAGCTCGATGAGCGGGTCAAAGTCGTTGCCTTCACCCATCATTCGAATGTGACCGGCGCGCTGGCGCCGGTCGCCGAGTTGGTGTCGCGCGCCCGCGCGGTGGGTGCCGTCACCGTGTTGGACGCCTGCCAGTCGGTGCCGCACCAGCCGGTCGACCTGCACGGGCTGGGCGTCGATTTCGCCGCATTCTCCGGTCACAAGATGCTGGGCCCCACCGGAATCGGCGTGCTCTACGGCCGGCGCGAGCTGTTGGCGGCGCTGCCACCGTTCCTCACCGGCGGATCGATGATCGAGACCGTGACGATGTCGTCGAGCACCTACGCGCCGCCCCCGCAACGTTTCGAGGCCGGCACGCCGATGACCTCGCAGGTGGTCGGGCTGGCCGCGGCCGCGCGGTACCTGGAGGCCATCGGGATGGACGTCGTGGAAGCCCACGAACACGAATTGGTGGCCGCTGCCCTCGAGGGCCTCGCCGCTATCGACGGAGTTCGCGTCATCGGGCCGACGACGATGGCGGACCGCGGTTCTCCGGTCTCCTTCGTGATCGACGGGGTGCACGCACACGACGTCGGCCAGGTGCTCGACGACGACGGTGTCGCAGTGCGGGTGGGCCATCACTGCGCGATGCCGTTGCACCGCAGATTCGATGTGGCGGCCACCGCCCGCGCGTCGTTCGCGGTGTACAACACCCACGACGAGGTCGAGCGGCTGCTGGCGGGGATTCAGCGCGCCGTGAAATTCTTCGGGAGGGCGTGAGACGTGCGCCTCGAGCAGTTCTACCAGGAAGTGATCCTCGATCACTACAAGCACCCGCAGCATCGCGGGCTGCGGGAGCCCTACGGCGCGCAGGTCCACCACGTCAACCCGACGTGCGGCGACGAATTGACCTTGCGGGTGGCGGTCTCCGATGACGGCGAGCGGATCGCCGACGTCTCCTACGACGGGCAGGGCTGTTCGATCTCGCAGGCGGCGACGTCGGTGCTGGCCGCTGAGGTGATCGGATTGACAGTGCCCGAAGCCTTGACGAAGTTCGATGCGTTCCACGAGATGATCTCGTCGCGGGGGACCGTCGAGGGTGACGAAGAGGTGCTCGGCGACGGGGTCGCGTTCGCCGGGGTGGCCAAGTACCCGGCGCGGGTCAAATGCGCGCTGCTGGGCTGGATGGCGTTCAAAGACGCGTTGGCGCAGGCGCTCGCCAAGACGGAAGAAAACACGCTGGCATGAGTCAGTGGCGACAACCCAGGAGATGAAGCAATGAGCGAAACCGGACCCGACGAGCTACTCGCCGAGGTCGAGGAGTCGATGCACGACGTCATCGACCCCGAGATCGGCATCAACGTCATGGACCTCGGGCTGGTCTACGACCTGGCGATCCGGCAGGACGAGGAAGGTGCCGCCGCGGTGGTGACCATGACGCTCACCTCGCCGGCCTGTCCGCTGCAGGACATGATCG
This sequence comes from Mycolicibacter senuensis, assembly GCF_003284925.1. Lineage (GTDB taxonomy): Bacteria > Actinomycetota > Actinomycetes > Mycobacteriales > Mycobacteriaceae > Mycobacterium > Mycobacterium algericum_A. The sequence continues at coordinate 29,896 of NZ_QMEX01000032.1, read as the reverse complement.
CCGAGCAGGTCGAGAACGCGACCGTCGGTGCGGGACTGGTCAAGAAGCTGGACCTCAGCTGGGTCTGGGAGCCGGCCTGGGGTCCGGACAAGATCACCGACGAGGGCCGCGAGATGATGCGCGCCGTCGGCTTCACGGTCTAAAGCGGAGCCGGCTGCGTGTTCTGGTTGTGCAGGACATGCGGCGTCGAGCACGACGCCACGCCGGAGGTCTGCGCGATCTGCGCCGACGAGCGCCAGTGGGTACCGGCCGACGGTCAGCGGTGGGCGACGCTCGACGAGTTGGCCGGCGAGGGGTTTCGGTCCACCGTCGCCGTCCTCGAGCCCGGCCTGATCGGGATCGGCAGCACGCCGCCGTTCGGCATCGGCCAGCTGGGCAAGCTGGTGTGCACTGCCGGCGACTCGGACGGCAATGTGTTGTGGGATCCCTCCGGTTTCCTCGATGATGCCGCGGTGGCCGCGGTGACCGAGCACGGCCCGGTCGCCGCGATCGTCGCGAGCCACCCGCACATGTTCGGCGCGCAGGTGCAATGGAGTCACCGCCTCGGTGGGGTGCCGGTGTACGTCAACGCCGCCGACGCGCAATGGGTGATGCGGCCCGACCCGATGATCCACTACTGGTCGGACCGGTTGCAGCCGGTGGCGGGGCTGACGGTGGTGCAGGTGGGGGGCCACTTTCCCGGCAGCGCGGTGGCCTGCTGGGATGACGGCGCCGACGGGCGTGGCGTGCTGCTGGTCGGCGACACCGTCTTCCCGAACCCCGACCGGCGCACCGTGGCCTTCCTGCGAAGCTATCCGAACCGGATCCCGCTGTCGGCCGCCGTCGTGCAGCGGATGGCCGGCACCTTGGCCGAGCTGCGGTTCGACCGGATATACGGCCTGTTGGACAACGTCATCGACGCCGACGGCGCGGCAGCGATCCGGTTCTCCGCCGACCGACATGCCGCCTGGGTGCGCGGCGATCACGACGCTCTCACGTGAGCGGGGCCCAGTGGCCCCGGGTGGCTGGACGACAGTGGTGTGACGGTCGCTGCCATACTCGTCGCGTGAACCGCGTAAGGCCTTTGGCGGCGGTCGACTGCAACTGGGAAGAGCGGACAGGGTGACGACGAGCAGGCGACGGTTCATGGTCGGCATGGCGGCTGCGGCGGCCGGTACGGCGGTGGGCGGGCTGGCCGGCTGCGGATCGCGGGGGCCCGGGGCCGACACCATCTTCATCGGCGGCCCGGTGGTGACGGTGACGCCGGGCGCGCCCGAGGCCGAAGCGCTCGCGGTCACCGGCGCCCGGATCAGCATGGTCGGCAGCGCCGAGGACGTGCTGCGGCTGCGGGGGTCGGAGACCACCGTCGTCGACCTGCGCGGGCGGGCGTTGCTGCCGGCGTTCGTGGAGCCGCATGGCCACCCGTTCGAAATGGGTACCACGCTGGCCCCGCCGGCCATCGATGTGCGTCCGTTCACGGTCTCCACCGCCGGCGGGGTGTTCCAGAAGCTGACCGAGGCCGTGGCGGACACGCCGAAGGGCCAGCCGATCCTGCTCAACGGTGTCGACCCGCTGCTGCAGACCGGGTTGCAGTCGTTCACCCGCACCGAGCTGGACCGGCTGGCACCGCAGAACCCCGTGGTGATCATCACCAACAGCGGCCACGCCGGCTACGGCAACACCGCCGCGTTCGCCGCGGCCGGAATCACCAAGACCACCCCCAACCCGCCCGGCGCCCAGTACCTGCGCGGGCCCGACGGGCAGCTGACCGGCGAGGTGCGCGAGGCGGCGGCGCTGATGGCGCTGACCGCACCGTTCTCCGGCGCGATCATGGCCAACGCCGGCGACAACCTGCGCTGGGCTTACGCCCAGCTGGCCCGCGCGGGCATCGCGACCGCCACCGAGCACTCCTACGATGCGCGTACGCAGTCCGAGGTGTTCGGCAAGCTCGCCCAGCAACCCGACTGTGCGATCCGGGTCCGCGCCTACGAGATCGGCACGCCTGAGCTTGCCGACGACGCCGACAACATGCGCGGCAAGCGGGCCGGTGCCGACGTGCTGTTCGACAAGATCGGCATGAAGATCTGGGCCGACGGATCACCGTGGCAGGGCAACATCTTCACCACGTTCCCGTACCTGACCAACGCCACGACGGCGAGCATGGGGTTGGGCCGCGACCACCGCGGCGGCATGAACTACACCCCCGAACAGATCCAGCAGCTGGCGGCGGCCTTCATCGAGCAACGCTGGCAGGTTTCCTGCCACGTGCAGGGCGACGCCGCCATCGACGTCGTGCTGGACGCCTTCGAGCAGGCGCGAGTACCCCCGGCACTGCGTCCCCGAATCGAACACGTCGGTGCCATGCGGCCCGATCAGTTCGCCCGGGCCGCGCGCCTGGGTGTCACCCCGAGCATGTTCATCGAACACATCTACTTCTGGGGAGATGTGCTGGTGGACAAGCTGTTCGGTCCCGATCACGGGGCGCATTGGATGTCGGCCCGCTCGGCGCTGGACGCCGGACTGCGGCTGTCGTTTCACAACGACGGCACCGTCACCCCGCCCGACCCGGTCGGCAACATCGCCACCGCGGTGAACCGGATCGCCAAGGGCAGCGGCCGGGTGCTGGCCCCCGAGCAGCGCATCGCGGTCGATGCCGCGCTCCGGGCGCAGACGCTCAATGCCGCCTGGCAGCTGCGGCTGGACACCGAGATCGGCAGCCTGGAGGCCGGCAAGTACGCCGATCTGGTGGTGCTCTCGCAGAACCCGCGGCGGGTCCCGCCGACCGAGCTGCGTGACGTCGCCGTCGAGGCCACCTATCTGATGGGCCGGCAGACTTACGGCAAGGTGCTGGGGTAGCAGTTGGCGACGGGCAGGCGTTCCGTTCTCATCCGAAAGCCCAGTGCCACGCGCGGTTGACGGGGGTGAGTACTCCCCAAGACGAGCCGTTGTCGGCCGGTGTATCCGTTGCGTCGTCCTTGTCATCGCATCGACCCTGACGGTCGAGCTCAAGGGTGCCTTTGATCTCCTGATAGGCAGCGACAAGGGCGAACACCTTGTCAGGGCTGTCTGACGGCGGGCTCTCCGGTGTGGCAGCAGCGCCGTACAAAGCCGCATCCAGGCGGCTGGCAACGTCATCACGCAACCCGGCGATCCGTGCCCGTTCGCGTTCCTCTTGGAGCGACTCATCGATACGACATGCTTGTGTCGCACATTCCCGCAGAAGATTCGCGCGGTCAGATGCCTGCCGCCACAATTTCTCAGCAGCGCGCTTGGCGTCGGCGAGGCGCGCACGGTCCTCGTCGCTGTGGTCGGGCAGAGCCCTAAGCTCATCGGCCAGCTGGCGTAGCTGTGCCCCAGACTTCAGAGTCGTGGTAATCATCAGCAAATCGGGGCTGAAATCCAACTCATGTGGGTCGCCGAGCCATCCCATCGAGGCGGCCTCGGTTTGGACCACCCGGCTGGCCGCCGATTCAGCCCGTTCGATGAGCTTGACGGCGGATTCGCCGAGTTCTTCGACTTGCCTTCTGCGTTCTGCCTTCTGCCGCGTGATCGCTCGTCGTCGCTCTTCCTCAGCCTTCTTGCGGGCAATCTCCCGTTCTTGGGCCTCAGCCTTCTTGCGGGCCGCCTCGCGTTCCTTGACCCGTCGCTGCTCTTTTCGACTCTCCGAGATCGCAGCGTCGCGCTGGCGCTGCTCTTCTGCCTCCAATGCTGCTCGGCGTCGGCGTCGGCCCGTTTCCACCAGCACGACCGTCAACGTGCCAGCGCTGAGGAACAGAATCGGCACCCAGAGCCAGCCGAGTGCTGCGAGCATTCCGCCGATTTTCGCAATGACAGCAGCAATCCCGCCAATCACAGCCGGGACGATCAGGAACAGCAACAATATCCCGGCGCCGTCCCAATCTGATGAATCCTTGGAGCGCCCCACGTTGTACCTTTCTGGAATACTCGCCGGTGATTCTAATTGACGTCGACGACAGGTCATACGAGTTCAGCGGCGGATGCCAGCGACGACGTGGAGTCCTAGGCGGCAATCGGTCGGTGGCTGGCGATACTCTTGCTTCGCTTCGCCCTGGACGGCGAGCGCAGCCTCCAAGTGAAAACGGCGGTTTGCCTGGTGTCGAAGGAGAGTTTCGCGTGGCGCAGAGGGTGGCATTCGCCTCGAGCAAGGGTACTGGCCTTTCCTGTTCCATCAGGTCACCGCAGGGACGGTCCTTGAACCTGTCCGGTGACCTCGCCGAGCCAGAACCGCCGAATGTCGGCGGTGATCCTGCGATGGTGCGTAACCAAACCCTGGTGAATAACCTGTGGGCTTTCGGCAAGCACGAGAAGCAGCGGCGAATACTGCGGAATGCCGAGAAACGTGCCAGCCATGCCAAACAGGCCGCGGCGCATGAAGAAATCGCCGTTGCCATGGCGAAGTTGATCGATATCGAAGGCACGGCCATGCGCCGAGCGTGGTGCTCAGCATGCTTCAGGCGCACGGACCACCGCGAACTGCACACGGGCGCACGCAGCCTCCCCGGACATCTGTGCGTGGGATGCGGTGCTCCCACGCTTGGCTGTGCCGCCCCGGGATGCGAGCACATGGCAACCCGAGGCTTCGGCGCCCTGCACATTCCCAGGTTCTGCGCCGAACACAGGCATGAGATTCCGAGCTTCGACAAAATCAACGGTAAGTTCGGCGCGCTGGAAAATTACCGGGAGTTCCTGAGCTACGACAAGAAGAACTTGGCGCTCGGCTCCAGGGTCGCAGGCGCTGTCACCGCTGCCGGCGTGGTCATCGGGAGCGGCGGGTTGGCACTGGCCCCGGCGATCGGCGGGGCCGTCGGCAGCCTGATCGGCGGTTACACCGGAGCAGCGGCCACCAGCTACGGACTGGCACTCCTGGGCGGTGGTTCGCTCGCCGCGGGTGGCTTGGGCATGGCCGGCGGCACTGCCGTTGTCGCTGGACTTGGAGCAGTGCTGGGCGGGGGCTTAGGCGCCAGGGTGACTACCGCCTATATCGGCGCCGACAAATCGTTTCGGATCGACAAGCTCAGTGACGGCGTCGGCACCCCGGTCATCGTCTCCAGCGGCTTTCTCACCGCGGGCGGTGACTCATGGGGGGATTGGGAGCCGATCATCCGACAGCGCTACCCGGCCGCACCGGTCTACCGGGTGCATTGGGGAAGCAAGGAGCTTCGGGCGCTCGGGGCATTGCTGGGCTACGGGGGCGGACAAGCCGCCGCTGCTGCAGCTGTCAAGGGAATGGCCGCCAGAGCGAGCAAGCGGGCGGCCAAGGTGATTCCAGGGGCTGGGGCGGCCTTCATGGCGGCCGGTCTGGCCATGAACCCCTGGCACACCGCGAAGGTACGGGCCGACTCGACCGGAGTTGCTCTGGCGGGCCTGTTAGCACGCACGGATGCCGAAGATTATGTCTTGGTCGGCCACAGCCTGGGAGCCCGAGTGATGGCGACTGCTGCGCAGACGCTTGCCACCGACCCTGAAGCGCCGAAGATTCAGACCGTTCACCTGCTCGGTGCAGCACTGGGCGCAAAGGGGGACTGGCGCGCCCTCAATGATTCGGTGACCGATGCCGTCTACAACTACTACTCCACCAACGACAAGGTGTTGAAGCACCTCTACGCGGTCGTTCAAGCGGGTAGCGCGGCTGCAGGCCTGCGAGGATTCGGCAGTAAGTTCCCAAAGATCAGGGACCGCAACGTCTCTCGAGTGGTTCAGGGGCATTCGGACTACTGCGACCAGGTCAAGCTAGTATGACGGCTTTCGTCTCGACCTCGCTTCCACGGCAAGCCACCTCACCCTTCGGGCACATACCCGAACTGCTCCAGTCGTCGCCGCGCCGCCGCGATTTCATCGGCGTTGAACAGTTCGGCGAACTGTGGCTCCACCACGACGGCTTCCACGGTGAGGTCCATCCGGCCGCGTTCCCACAATGCGGCGAAGCCGTCGGATACCGCCGGCGCCGCCAGCAACTTGTGCGCGGTGGCGAGCGGTCCGTGCTCGGCGAGCATGCTGCGGAAATAGGTGGCGTTGTAGTCGGCCTCGGCAAGCCCGCGCCGGTACACGTCGGTCATGCGGCCGGCGAACGCTCGTTGCAGGTTGTCGTCGGCGGTCTCCGGGTATTCGACCACCTCGGCCTGCTCGCCGGCGGCGTCGGTGCTCTCCTTGTCGACGAAACCACGCAAGGCGTCGACTGAGGTGAACACTTTGTAGCCGAGTTCTTCCAGCCGGGGCAGATCGGCGTCGTCGGGGTCGAGTTCGAGGATGACGGGCGCGCCGACGCCCGTTTGCAATCCGTCGGGCCAGAACGCCTCGGCTACCGCCAACTGAACACCGCTCACCGGGTCGGCGATCTCGGCGTCGACGGTGGGTGTGGCGAAGCCGCGCCCGGCCAGCTCTGCGATCACGGCCTGCACCTGCTCGGCGCGCGGGTCATCGACGGTCTCGTCGGCGACGTGCAGGGGCGCCAACGCCGTACCGTCGTGTGCGTCTTCAGAGTTCAGCAAGCTCGTGAGAAATCGTTGTGCGGATTCGGCCAGAAGCTCACGCCTGGCAGCCAGAAAATCGTGGTAACGCTCGACCCGCCACAGCTCAGGATCGGTGGGAATCCACTGCGATTCAAGGACACCCGGGTGCTTGGCGGCGACCTCGGGCAGGTACTCCGCGGGGTCGCGCATTCCGATCGCGATGTTGGTGGCCTGAGTGAGAAAACAGAAGTTCGCCAGCGCGTTGATGTCGCCGCGGTCGAAGCCGTGCTTGCGCAGCAGTGCCTTGGGGAAGATGTGGTGGACTTGCAGGGAGGTCAGCTTGCCGAGCTGCTCGGCGCGCAGCTCCAATCCGCTGCCGAAGTCGCGGGCGCCGTCGACGCGGGTCAGCAGGTACAGCAGGGGGTAGAAACGCGCCCCGCGGGTCGCTCCGGCGAAGTCGTCGGGTCCGACGACCAGTCGGCCGCCCCGCACGCGCTCCAGTGTTGCGATCAGAGCGTCGACACCGCCGCGTTCTGCTGTTTCGTAATCCTGCTGCAGCACGGTCTCGGTGGAACCGCTGAACCGGCCCCACAAGGCGGAGTGGACATACCAGTAGAGCACCTTGTCTCGGTGCGTGCTGTCCGTGAACCTTCCACCGTTAAGGTGCAGAAGCCGGGTGATCACCGGCGCCGCGTAGCGGCCCATCAGCACTCGGTCGTGGTCGAGCCCGAGCCGGCCGGAGACCGCGTCCAGAAAGCTGCCGATGTGGTTGACCGATTGCTTCAACGCGATCTGGAAGCCGGCGGCTGGGACGTCGCTCAGTGAGGAGAACAGCGCTCGGCCGGTTGCCACCGCGGTCGCATTGCGCAGCAGCCAGTCCAGCGAGAATTTGAAGCCGGCGCTACGCCAGCGGTCTAGATCATCGCGCATCTCCTTGCGGGCATCGGGCCAATCGGCGCAGAGCTTAGCCAGTGCGAGATCACCTTTGGTGAGTTTGGTGCCGCCGGAGTTGACCTTGTTGAAGATGTCGACGACTTCATCGACTGTCTTGCCGGACCCGGTGATCTTCTCTTGGTTGAAGTCGCGGTTCTCGATCTCCTTGATCCGGTTGAGCCGCTCCAGGTAGGTATTGAGCACCTCGCGTTCGACATCGGGGAACGCTGTGAGGTACTCGAACGGGCCACGGCGGAACAACTCGGTGACGTTCACCCAGGTCGGGTCGTCGGCCATCTTCATCGGCGCGTAGAACTCGAACGTCTCGGTCGCGACGTTGAAGTGCAGTCCGGTGAACGCGTTTGGGTCGCCCTCGAAGAACGGGGGAGGCGTGCCGCGGATGACGCCGTACATGGACGTGACCCGCTGCTGGCCGTCGAGCAGCAGCTGCCTGGTGCCGCTGGCTCCGGCCGCCCCGCGCACGGTGACGTCCTCGGAGGCGGTCTCCCACATCAGCAGCCCGCCGACCGGGTAGCCGCGGTACAGCGAGCGCATCAGGCCGCGGACCTGGTCGCGGTTCCACACGTAGCCGCGTTGGAACTCCGGCAATAGCACCGCGCCGGAGTCGATCTCGTCGAGCAGCGTCGACAGTCGGGTCATCGGTGTCTCCTCACCTCAGTTGGATGTCAGGGCGGTCAGAAACGGACTGGGCTCGCCGTGCCAGGTGACGACGAGTTCCTCGCGGGCCCGGGTGCAGGCAACGAACAGCAGGCAGCGTTCCCGCTCCAGGTCCTGGGCGTGGGTCTGCTGGTCGTCCTCGATCGGGGTGACGGCGTTGGGTTCGGGCACCTGCTTGGCGCTGACCCCGGCAACGCAGACGCAGCGGAACTCCAGGCCCTTCATCCGGTGCATGGTGCCCACCCGAACCGCGTCATCGTCGGAATCGGCGGCGTCGGCCAGCCGCACCGACTCGATACCGGCCTTGGATAGCGCGTGTTCGACCTTGGTGGCGAACCATCTGGCCCGCACCGCGATTCCGATCTCGGCGGGTGCGACTCCGGCCTCGAGCCAGTCGGCGACGGTTGCGGCGACGAGCTTGGCCTCCGTATCGATGTCGGCTGCACCCTCCAATCGTGGCGGTGGTCCGTGCACGTGGGACTGGCATCCGGCGATCGAGTCCAGTCCGCCGTCCATGTCATCGATCGGCTGTCCGCGCAGCAGCCCCATGCTCCAGCCCAGGATCTCCGCCGTGGTGCGGTAGTTCAGGTTGAGGCGGGTGGAGCGGCCGGCGACGTTGATGCCGACCTCGCGGAAGCTGGCCCGGTTGTGGTAGATGCGCTGATGGGTGTCGCCGGCGATGAACATGTCGTCAGGTGCCTCGGGTACCGCGGCGCGGAGCAGCCGCCACTGGTCGGGGCTGAGGTCCTGCGCCTCGTCGATGATGATGTGCCGGTAGGGCTTGTCGACCGTGGACTCCAGCAGCCGGGTTGCCTCACGACGCACGGTCTCGTGGGTCCACATTCCCCGATCGGTCAATGCTTTCTCGAATTCGGCGATCGCCTGCCAGGCGTGGGCGCGTTGCACGGATCCCAGCCCGCGGCCGCGCCCGATTCGCTTGGCGGCCAGATAGGCGTCGGCGCCGTCGATGCGCTGCGCCAGCACCACTTGCCGCCATTCCTCGGCAAGGAACACCGGGGTGAAGCTCAGTCCGAGGCTGTCGATCAGCTCCGCCCACAGGGCTTCCTCGTCTCGGGAGTTCAGCAGGTGCGGGGCGCCGTGCGCAGCACGAAACACCCGATGGGCCAGTTTGTCGACGTGGATGACCTCCAGGCGCCCGTCGGCGTCTTCGTCGTCGAGCAGCATGTCCAGGCCCTCTTGCAGGTTCTCGGACAGGGTGGAGGTGAAGGTGGTGACCAGCACCTTGCCGTCGCCGCGCTGGGCGAGCCGGTGCGCCCGGTGCAGGGCGACGACGGTTTTGCCGGTGCCGGGCCCGCCAGTGACCCGGGCCGGCCCGCTGTAGCCGGCGTCGACGACGGCGCGCTGGGTGGGATGCAGATACACCCGCCAGGTGGCGAACGGGTAGGCGAAGACGTCCATCAACTCATCGGGGCCGTCGACCAGCACCACCCGGTCGCGGCTACGCAGGATCGCGGCGTCAAGATCCTCGGTGTCGACCGGTTGGTCGAGGATCGCCGCACCCAGCTCGGACCAGACCTCCTCGGGGCTGTAGCCGGCGGCCAGGCCGAACAGCACTTCCCACTGGGTTTGCGGCAAAAACGCTTTCGCCGCATCGAGCTGAGCAGGGTCGGTGACGGTGCGGGCGAACGACAGCACCTGCGCATCGATGCCGAGTTGGGTCAACGTGCCGTCGCCGATATCGGCGAACAGTGGGGCCGCCGCCGCAGGTGTTTCTTCGGGATGCTCGTGAATATGCCGGTCGAGTTCCGCTTCGTCGCGGATCTCGATGCCGCCGGTAGCGGCGTTGACCGAGAGCTTGCTGCGCCTCGCCCAGTCGTAGGCATCGTCGTGGGGGAGCACTTTGAGCAGGGTGTAGACGTCGCCCCGCTCCGGAGCCAGCACGATACCGCGCCAAAACTGATCGATGCGGATCGACCGGAACCGCGGATTGCGGGCCTTGGCGATCTTCTCCAAGTGCAGCCCGGTGTGGGTGGCGGAGTCGAACTCGTCGAACACCTCGGTGACGCGTTTGAAGACGGGTTTCTCCAGTTTGGCCAGGTCGGTCAGGAATCCCTTGTCGATGGCGAGGGTTGGCATGGCTTCCTTGGTGTGTCATCGCGGAGGGCGGCGTATCGCCACCATCGCAGGACGGGCTGACAGGTTAGCGCGCGAGTGTCGCGCTGTTAGGGACCTACCATGTCGGTCCCTCCTGTGATGCTGGCGGCATGTGCGCCATGGTCGGCGGCGAGAGAGGTCCAGCACAGCGGAGGGAGCGTTGCCGATGGGGATCCCTGAGACGGCAAGGCGGGGCCGGTTCAATGTGGCCGGGTGCCGGTGGGACATCTCCCTTGTGCAGCCTGATTTGGACGACCTTCGCGTGGCAGATCGCGGTGCGTGGGCGAAGCTGATCGCACTGATTGCGGATTCCGAGCAGGATGGTCTGCCTTTTGACGCCGACGGCAACGACTACAGCGCACCGGTCGGCGAGCGGGTCAAGTCCGCCGAGTTCCGCGGCCGGCCCGTGCCCTGGCTCGGCGAGCTGCGAGTTGAGGAGCGCACCCCCAAACGCGCGAGCCGGCTCGGCGACGCGGCGCAATATCGCCTGTACTTCGGCGAGCCCAACGAACCACCCGGCCTGGTGTTGGCGTTGTCGATCGGGCATAAGCGGGGCCGAGACCGCGATGCCGGCCGCAAGCAGACGCGTCAGATGCTCGACGCGATGTGGAGGCTCATCCGCTGGTGCGAATCCCGTTCGCCGAAAACCGGCTGGCGCGAGCGGGCCCGGACGGCGTAACGTTGATTTATATGTCAACATGTCGTCGTGTGGGAAGGAGATGGAGGCGATGGGTGTCGCAGACGGGCTACCTCCTGCTGACCGACTCAGCGTCGACCTCGCGCGGTCGGAGAACCGCCTGATCCGTGAGCTGATAGCCGTGCGCCAACGGCGCGGGCTCAAGCCGGTTGATGTCGCCCGGACGATGGGAGTCGACCGCAGCACGGTGACTCGCTTCGAGTCGGGAGGAACGAATCCGACGATAGCCACGATCAACCGCTACGCCGAAGCCGTCGGGGCGATGATTCGATACACGGTCGAGACAGCTGCTGTACCACCAGCTTTACTTGAAACACCGTCCTCGTCGCGTTCGAGGGCGACGTGATCCGCCGGGGGGACTTGGTGGCTTTGAAGTCTCGCCCCTCGGGCTCGTGGCTGGTGCGGGTGCTGACTCACTCCTTCAATAGTCCCATTCTGCGCGCCGCGGCTTGGAGATGATCTGGGGCATCGATCACGTGGCCGTGCTCCATGCTCTTTATCGTGAGTCTTCCGTCGAGGAAGCGGTCAATGTGGAATATCGAGAATGCGCCGCAGTGTTCGCAATTCATCCCGACAAGAAACGGGCGTAGCAGGTGCAACTTCCGATCAGAATCCAAGAGGTACAGACTGCCCGACTCGATACCAGGGTCATTGACCGTGAGTTCTCGAATCGGGACCACTGAGTGGTCTCCGCTTAGCTTCTGATACGCGAGCGATCCGGTGAGGTCAATGGAGTCCCACCGTAAGTCTCTGGCCAGTGCCAACGGGCTGTCCAGAAAGAAAGACAGGCGCTCCAGCAACACCTCCAGGTGGGCGGTGACTGCGTTGCACGCCTCCGGTAACTCATGACTCTGAACTCGGCGCTGGTGCGATTCATCGTTGCGTCGACGGCGCAGATCCTGTCGAGCGGCCTTCGCCGTCTCGTCGGCGCAGAACCGGCGAAACTCAGTGCTGGCGATGAGATCATCGATTGCAGCGAATTTTCTGCCAGCGAGTTCATCGAGCACGTTCGACCAGTCGCCCATGGTGGGGCCTTCACCACGCGCCAGCTTGTCGCTGATCTGCTTGACTGCCACGATCTCTAGGCTGCATTGGTGTGCAAGTGCAAGACCAATGTTTGCGGTAAGAGCCATTACTTGCTCGGCGAGATCCAATGCAGCTAGGTAGGTTTCGTTAGTTGGTCCGCGACTGTGTGCTGCATCCAGGGCGCGCCATCGGTAGGCAATCGGCAGTGGGTATTGCGTGCGCACCTGGCCGCCAAGGGTCTCGACGTCCTCTACTGCCTGGATACGCAGTCGGACAATGCGACTGCGCTCAATGACCTTCTGTCGGGAGACGTGCGCGCTGTCATCGCTGAATACCGATTCGAGTATCTCGTTGGCCTCGTCAGCCCATTCATCAGCGCGAAGTCGTGCCGACTCAACGCTTTCAAGTGCATCGGCGAGATGCTCGTCAGGCAACGGCACCGTCATCGGGGCCAGGACGCGGGGAGTCACCCGCAGTAAGGACCCCGACCACGCGGCTGACAGTAGTTCGACGGCATGTCGCGAGGAGAGATATCGGAGGACAAAGTCGATATCGGTGCGTTGAGAGGCCGGACGTGGGCGCAACACTGTGACTGAGTCGGTAGCGATCAGAGGCAAGTCAGCGTCTGACGCTTGCGCCCAGGCTAGGCCCGGCCTGATATCACCGGGACTTCGTAATGCGCGTACCACGATGTCCCCGGGCTGTAGGCGTGCTCGATCGCATTCAACCCATTTGGAATCGTCCTCCGGCGGTGCGATCTGATGGTTTGAGAGAACGTCTCGGCCGGTAATCAACCGTCCGGGACCGAAGTCGCGCCGACCAACTACTTCTTCAGTTAGAAGGCGCACCATCGGCTCACCTGCCCAGACCTCGAACAAGTCCTCGAGCTGAACCGATCTGCCGTAGTCGCCCAGTTCAGCGCGTCGCTGTAGGACTCGTGGGTCATATAGTCGGTAGGCGAGGGGCGCCCCGGGTGTCAGCGGCTCGCGAAGCACATAGCCGAAGTCCGTTGTACCGCCCTTCATTCGAAGCAGGCGGCGGAAATCCTGGATCACCTCCTGGCCGACTCGTTGCGGTCCAAGTGGGGCTTCGAACATCCGTAACAGGCCATCTCCTTGCCCGGCCGGCTCCAGGAACATGAGCCCCGTCACGAATGAGGTATGAGCGCCAAGGATTGCCCGATCGCATGTAGCAACTGCTCGGATCTGCCAGTGCTGCCCGAGCGCAATCCGGCATGGCTCACTCGCAGCAGAGACGAGAGTTCCGGAAGGAACGACCGCCAGCAGGGTATGGCTCACTGCGGGAGGTTGGATGCCCTGTAGTGCGACTGCGTCAAGTGATTCACGGGAACGTTGTTGTCGCCCCCATGGCGGAAACGCAACGACAGGTCCGTTCAACAGAGCTGCGGACACGTACCCTGGGAACGCCTCTGCAGACGTTGCCTCCCTGTCCCACGTAGCTGGCAGTAGCTCAATGGTCTTCTCTACGACAGGATCAGCGAAGATGACAGTTGGCTGGGACTGCTGCGACGCCAAAAGCTCCTCAATCATCGCGATCAGTAGATTGGGACTGGCACTGTCCATCCGGATGCTCTCTCTCTGCATCATTGGCGGTGTCGTAGGCCGCGGCTGGCGGGGGTGCCCGCCAGCGGTTTCCATCCGGTGCTGTTGTACCGGCGCAAGCGGTCGGATCGTTGCGACAGCGGTGGCTTTGCCTCGTCGGGAACGCCGCCTTCCACTTCGGCCTCGTCGCGGATCTCGAAGGTGCCGGTGGCGGCGTTGAACACGTCGACGGTCTCACTGACCCGCTTGGCGACGGGCTTGTCCGGCTTGGTCAGGAAGCCCTTTTCCATGGATTGGGTTGGCATCGTCATTCACCCACCTTGCGCTGGTCGTCTACCGGGGCTGGTCGAGTTCAATGAGGCCGCTGAGCCCGAGATCGTCGAGGGCCCTGACGATCTCGCTGGCGGGAATACCTCGGTAGAAGGGTGCGGCGGCGGTTTTGGCTTTCAGCTCCCCGACCTCACCGACTAGCTGTTGTATCTGCCCTTCGATCGAGCAGTCCTGAGCGTCTTCGTGATCGAAGGCTCGACCGCTTGTCGTAGGGGAACTGTCTTCGACGACCAAACCGATGACGCGACCGTCCTGCGCGACGATCGGACCCCCGCTGTTGCCGGGCCGTGCGATCGCTGAGTAGAGGAAGATCTTCTGCCGGGGACGGCCGGCTCCGGCCGGTGACTCCGCGGCCGGGTTGACCACTTGGCCGCGCTGGACGGTGATGGCCATCTCGGTCGTCATCGGGATGTGCGGGTATCCGAACAAGTAGACGTCGTCGACCCAGGAGGGATTACGGAATGCTAGCCCCGGCAACTGCCGCAGACTTTTCCCTTCAGGGAGAGCGGCTTCAATCACCGCTATGTCAAGCTCGGGATGGAGATGCACCGGGGATTGACAATCAACCCGGTTAGCTTCGCTGCCGCCTTGCGGCGGGTGTATCTCGACCTGCGTGGTCGGGTCAAGGTTCGCGACAACGTGCTTATTTGTGATGACATGTGTGCCGTTTACGGCAAGCCCGGTGCCCCACCGTGGTTCGCCCTTGGCGTCTTTGCCGCAAATCTGTACCGTGACATAGCTGTAGCTGGGGATAATCAACTCGGCACCGAAAACCTCAGACAGCCAAAGATTCCCGCCGATCTGATGCCCCCATGCGCCCCCTTGTGTGACGTAACGCTGACCCATGAATGGGAGATTCAACGGCGCGCCGAACGGAAGGAGATGCCCGGCGCGTTCCATTGCTCCGGTGATTCCTGTTAGATCTGTGACGTTTCCAGCAGCTGGGAGGCCTTGAGTGTCTAGATACTTCGAGAAGTCGGCGACGGACAGCGGCTCAGTAGTATCCGCGTCAGCGGTCTTCCCGATTGCGCTGAGGATTGCGGGGTCCTGGGGGATTTTGAAGAACTCGTGCGCGGTGCGTGCCACGCATAGCCTCCAGCCGAGTGAGCCGGGGGCGAGATCAGCGGCGCGAGCCTGATTGGGTGTCGGCGACCCTGCGTTCATCTCCGGCCGACTCCGTTCCGGTCTGAGTGCCGTGGACCGTGGCCGGCGGGGATGTCCGCCAGCGATTTCCAGCCGGTGCCGCCGTTGGCGACCGCGGCGGCCATGCGGTCATAGGCACCGAGGACGAGGCGGCGGGTGCGGTACTCGCCGAAGTCACGTTCCTCGTATTTGCGGACGACGAAGAACGAATCGAGGACGTGCTCGGCCTCGTCGCGGCGCAGGCCGTAGATGTGCAGGAAGGCGGCGTCGAGGTCGGCGCGCAGCAGGGCGCGGCGCTCAGGATCCCAGCGGAACGGGGGACCATCATCGCCAAAGTCTTGGGCGTAGGGCTGCAAACGCCAGGAGGTGTAGGAGAGTTCGAGGACGTAGGGGAGCAGCCAGTCGGTGAGGGTTGTCATCGGGTGCCACGGCGTGGGGCGAGTGAAGTAGCCCGGGTTCGGGCACGCCAACTGTTTGACGATGAAGTAAGTCATTCCGGAGCCGCTCAACTTCTGGCGGGCAACGTAATCGAATGCCAAACTTGACCACAGGACGTGAAGTAACGGCCCATCGTGCGGGTTCGTAGGTAGTGCGAGCGGGAATTTGTGGTTGACCGCTGAAACGGGAAATACTGACGGAACGTAGGTGCGTGTATCGCTGGCGCGCGCGATGTCTCGCCAGCCCAGAAGCCACATCCGGTCCCAGCGGTCATTGAGCGCAGCGTCGACTTCGGATTGCTTCACCCAATAGCGGGCCAGCGGTTCGAGGTTGGGGTCGTCGTGCTGCTCATCGGTCAGCCGCGGCAATGCGCCTTTGTTCAACTGGGCCTGGGTGGCGCCGCGGTAGGTCGAGAAGCGGTGGTCGAAGTGGCTGAGCATCTTCGCCTCGTACAGCGGCACATATTCCATGCCGTCCCGCTCGTAGGACCAGCCGTTGAAGGTAGCGTCGGCCAGATCGTCGGGCTGGTGAAACAGCCCGGAGTCGTTGGCCATATGGAACATCGTTGCGAACGACAGCCCCCAGGGATTGCCGTCGGGGTCGTCGTCGCGGATCAGGACGGGGTGGCGGGAGTAGATGCCGAGGGTGATGTCGGCGTCGGTGCGGCTGCGGAACATTGGCAGGGTGCCGGTATTGGGGTTCAGAGCGAGAACCTCGTCGGCGGCCAGCTCAAATCGGCGTTCGGGGACATCTGAAATGTAGCGGGTGTAGAAGGCGAAACGGGTTCGCCCCACCCCGCGCGCAGTGCCGGTCATTGCGGTGACGGCGAAACGGAATTGGTTGTGTACATCGCGAAAGATCTTGGCTTCGTTCTCGAAGTCGTAGAAGGCGTACAGCCGATGACCGCTCAGGGTGTCTCGGAAGAAATCTGAAGTGGTCTTGTCGGTGGCCAGTCCGGTGGGCGTGATGATTCCGGCTGCACCGAGCGGATTGGTGACGGTGCGCATGTTCTCGGCGAAGACGCTGTAAGTGTTGACGTCACCGCGGCCGGTCAACGGGTAGCGGCCGCTTTTGAGCAGAAGGTGTGCGGTGCCATCGGATTGGCGCAGCGCCGCTCGATAGCTGTGATAGAGGTCGTGGTCGGTGTCGGAGAGCCGCTCGATCATCTTCCTGCGAATCGCCGCGGTCGCCGCGCCTTCGATGTCGGGGCGCCCGGCGTTTCCGAAGAACTCCTTGTCCTGGATCTTCACCCGCTCCCACGGCGGGTTGCCGACCACACACGCGAACCCACCGCTCCAACCCGTGGCGACTTCGGCACTGCCGTCATCGGGCACAGTGAAGATGCCGGGGAACTCCAGATGCCAATGGAAGAACCGGTATTGGCGGGCCAGATCATCGACCATCGCCGCTACGACCGCCGGCACTGATTCTGGATTCTCGGACAGCGCCCGCAGGGTGGCGTGGGTGATGCCAGGCCCTAAGGTACTGGCCCCGGTCTTGGGTTGCACGAACGCCGCACACCAGGCGTCGGCGATGCGTTTGGCGGCGATCAGTTCCGGGTCCTCTTCCAGCCGGCGCCACGCGTCGGCGCGGGCCCGCGTGGCGGCGACCGAGGCGGCGTGGCCGGCGTCGGCGTCCAGGGCGGCCTTGGTCAGCCGGCCGGTGGCCACGTCGAGGGTGCCGGCGCCCAACGCCAGGGCGAGCTGGTCGTCGGATTGGCGTTCGGCTTTGTTGCGGGCCTTGAGTTTCTTCGTCCAGTCAGGGTCGTCGTCGCCGAGCACGACGAACGCGGTATCAGGGATGTTGTGGCGCAACAGCTCCGGGGTGGTTCCCAGCAGGGTGTTGCCGACCCGGAAGTGGGCGTCGAGGAACGGCGAGGGCCGGTCGGGATCGAAGGCCTCCAGCCAGAGCGCGACTTTGGTGATCTCGATGGCCAGATCGTTGAGGTCCACCCCGTAGACGCAGCGCTCGATGACGTCGGCGGTGGCCGCACGCAGCTCGGCGGGGCTCGGTTCGGTCTCCCCGGTGCGGACAGTGGCCAGTGCCGTGGCGAGGCGCCGGGCTGCGGCGACCACGAAATGCCCGCTGCCACAGGCCGGGTCGATCACGGTCAGGTCCAGTAGTGCCTGCTGCGGGTCGGGGCTGTTGACCGCGTCCGCGATCAGCGGGTCGAGGGTCTCGTCGAGCACCAGCGCGATCAACGCGGAGGGGGTGTAGTAGGAGCCGGACTTCTTGCGGTCGCTGCCGGTCGCGGTGTCCAGGCTGAAGGTGCGGTCGTCGGCGTGGTAGCGCGGGGTGTAGGCCAGCAGGCCTTCGTACATGCCACCGAGTTCCTCGCTGTCGAGGTTGCGGTAGTCGACCCGTCGCGGTGCGCCCGTGACCGGATCGTCGATCTGCGCCAGTGCGCGCACCGCGGCCAGCAGGTTGCGGTTGGGCAGCACCGCGCCGTCGAGGACGGCCAGCGCGTCGCGGCCGAACATGCTCGCACCCAGCCCGGGCAGCCCCAATTGCGGCAGGCCGTCGCCGGCCAACGCGTCGGTGACGATCCGGTGGGCCTCCCACAGGTCGGTGTGCCAGCCGCCGATCGGCTCGGTGGCCAGCCGGCGCAGCCGTGCGGTGGAGAAGTAGTCAGCGTAGAGCCGGCGGGCTGCCGCGGAGGCATCGCCGGGGTGCAGCAGGTCGCGGTCCTCGACGACGAACAGCACGATCAGCCGGTAGGCGATGTGCAGCAGCGCCCGGTGCAGGTCCTTATCGGCGTCGGACGCGCCGGCGAGGGTGTCGCGCAGCGCGGTGTTGGCGGGGTGGGAGACGAATCCGGTGCCCAACTGCTGCAGGGCGATCGCCACGCCGTCGCGCAGGTTCAATAGCGCGCGGGCGCCGTCGTCGATGGCCGTGGTGCGCCACTGCTCCAACAGGCAGTTGTCCAGCTTGGGGGCAGCCTCATCGAGGTCGGTGTCTTCGCCGTCGGCAGTGTCCCCGGCAGCCTTCTGCGCCGCCTTGGCGGTTTTCTCGTCGAGCCGGGGTGCGAACCGGCTGGCGTGCAGGGTCAAAAACAGCACCCGGAAATCGGCGTAGAGCTGGTCGGCGAAGATCGCGTCCAGGTCGAATTCGACGAAGGACTGGCGGGTCAGCGCCGAGGCGTCGCGCAGCAGCCGCAGCACCCGCCCGTTGGACAGCACCCCCCACAGGGCGCGGTCCTCACGATTCAGGTAGTCCTGCAGCATGGCCTGGGGGGCGCGGGCGGTCACCGACGGGGTCTTGGTGTCCAAGTCGACGCCGGCGCCGAGCAGGTGCAGCGGGGCCCACACCTGCGGGTCGGCGGCATCGGGCCACGACACGCGGTGGGAGATCGGGAAGTGCGGGGCCTCGGTCTCGCCCAGCCCCGGCGGCACCGCGAGCCCGCCGCTCACCACTTCGGGGCGACCCCAGCCGAGCTCGTAGAGCAGCGGCAGCAGCCACTTGTCGCGGGTGAGTTTGGTGGCCGGATCATTGTCGGGCAATTTCGCCAGGGCGGCATGCCAACTGGCGTGAGCGCCCAGCATGGCCTCCCACGCGCGGGCGATCGCGGCGTTGACCGCCATGCCCGGGAGCAGCTGGTAGGCGTCGGCGCTTTGTCCGGGCAGCCGCAGCTCGTTGGCCCGCGGGATCGCTTCGGCAGGCAGGGCGGTGCCAACGGTGCGGACCGCGCGGAACACCGATGCGGTACTCATGCGCCGCTCCTCCTCATCGCTGCGCTCTGCATCGTCGCCGGCGGACTCATTTCGAACTCCCGCCGGGCAGAAAGACATACACGCCGAGAACGTCGGCGGGGGGCAGGAACTTCACCCGGGAGGCTTTACCGCCGGCCTTGGCGGCGGCCCGCACCGCTTGATGCTCGGACACCAGTGCTGCCGCGGCGTCGGTGCCGGTCGTGGCGAGATGCTCAGCCAGGGCGGGCAGCCGGTCCAGGGCACGTCCCAACTGGTGGCGGGCCAGGGTGTCGTCGACGTTGCCGGACGGGCTCAGCGTCAGCAGGGCGTCGACCTCGGGTTGCGGCAGCCAGGTCAGCGTCTCCCCGCTGGCGGTGAACGCCACGAACCGCGCTTCCTCGGCGAC
The DNA here is from genome assembly GCF_003284925.1 of Mycolicibacter senuensis. Taxonomy (GTDB): domain Bacteria; phylum Actinomycetota; class Actinomycetes; order Mycobacteriales; family Mycobacteriaceae; genus Mycobacterium; species Mycobacterium algericum_A. Next base: position 10,430 of record NZ_QMEX01000032.1, on the reverse strand, counting down.
CTGGGTGATGGTGGTCGCCGCGCCGGGCAGGGTGATCTCCAAGCGGTGGCGCACCATCAGCAGGGTGGTCACTTTGGCGACGCCGCCGGTGCGCATCACCCCGGCGCGTCGAGCCGGGCGGGCCGACGCATCAAGGCGGGCATCCAAGGCGGCGTCGAGCACATAACGCGACAGCGCCTCCACGCAGGAGTCGGTGCGGGTCAACACGTGGTGGCCCGGCGGCACCGGCAGAGACCGGTGGAAAGTCAGCTTCGCATTCTTGGTGGGCGGCAATTGGTCTCGCACCGCGGCGGGCAGCGTGGCGATCTGAGCGGTGAACCCGTCGGCGGTAACGCTGACCGGCGCCCCCAGCAGGGACAGCGCGCTGCGGGTGAACGACTCCACGTCGGCCGGACCGCCGAGTGCGCGGCGGACCTCGACCAGCGCCTGCTCGACGGTGTCGGGTTTGAGACCGGCCTGGCGGAACCGTGACCGGGATGCCTTCTCCCGCTCGGCGGCATCGCTCCAGGCGACCTCGACCTGCTCGGCCAGCGATGCCGAGGTGGCCGCAGCGAAGTCCAAGGTGAGCTGTTCGGCGTCCTTGCCGCGCAGCAACAACGACTCCCAGATCGCCTTCATCACGGTGGCCGAGTCGACCGGGATCGGCACCGACACCCCGATGCTGCGCTTGATGTGCTCGTGGCGGCGGATCAACACCTGCAGCACGATGCCGTCGATGCCGTTGTCCTCGCCGTAGTAGGTGACGGTGCGCACCACCGGCGCCTGCTGACCGAACCGGTCGACGCGGCCCTCCCGCTGTTCGTGGCGGGTCGGGTTCCAGGCCAGGTCGTAGTGCACCACGGCGGTGAACCCGTCTTGCAGGTTGACGCCTTCGGATAGGCAGTCGGTGGCGATCAGCAGCCGCGGGCCATCATGGGCCGTCAGCGCCGTGACCCGGTCCTCGCGCTCCTCCGGCGGCAGCGTGCCGCTCACCACCTCGATCCTGAGCCCGGGCACCCTGGCCAGGGCGGCACCCAGTTGCTCACCGAGATACTCGGCGGTCGGGATGAAGCGGCAGAACACGATCGGGTGAAACCCGTCGGCGAGCAGGTCTTTGATCAGCGGGATGACCCGTTTGAGTTTGGCGTCGCTGCGCGGTCCCTTGAGGGCATCCGCTGCGGCAGCCAACTCCCGCAGCCGCTTTCGGGCGCGGGCGTCGGGGCTGTCGTCGGTGGCACTGGTGTCGGCGCCGACCGTGACGTCTTCGGCCTCGGTCGTGTCATCGAGATCGGAGTCCAACACGCGGGGTTCGGCGTAGGCGTCGATGACACTCGCGTCGTCGGTTTCGTCTGCGGTCGCGGCCACCGCGGACCGGTTCAGCAAGGTCTGCTGAGCGGCGGCCGGGCTGGAGGCCAGGCAACGCAACAGTGCGATCGCCGACCACCAGCGGACCCGCTGGCGCACTGCGGACAGCTTCGGGTCGGTGACCTGTTCGCGGACGTAGTCCATCACGTCGTCGAACAGGGCGCGGTAGCCGGCGGTCAGCTTGTAGGCGGTCTCGCCGGTCTCTCGCTGCGGGAACGGGGTGTCCTCGTCCAGGTATTCGCGGATATCGGCGCGCCGACGCTGGATCATGAACTCGGCCAGCAGCTTCCGGTCGTCCTCACGGTCCTTGCCGGACAGGTCCGCCGGCAGCTCACCCAGGCGGTTGTCGAGCAGCCCGATCAATGATTGCCAGGCGGTGTCATCGCCGCTGTGTGGGGTCGCGGTCAGCAGCAGCAAATGGCGGTCCCGGGCGTCGGCGAGTTTGCGCAGCAGGGTGTAGCGCAGATGCGCCTGGGTGCCCTGGCCCGCACCGGCGGACGCCACGCAGGTGTGGGCCTCATCCACGATCACCAGTTCTGGGCAGTGCAGCGCGAATTCGTCGCGGCGGGTCTTCTGTTTGATGAAGTCGGTGGAGATCACCAGGTGCGGATAGTGCTGGTAGAGATTCGAGCCGAATGGGACGCTGCGGGATAGCCGGTTGACCGTCGACGGCAACAAGAGCTGGGCGTCGATGCCGAACTTGTGTCGCAGCTCGCTCTGCCACTGCGGCGCCAGTTGCGGCGAGCAGAGCACCACCATCCGCTGCGCGTCACCGGTGGCCAGCAGCTCCGCGGCGATCAGCCCGGCCTCCACCGTCTTGCCGATACCGACCGCGTCGGCGATCAACAGCCGCACCGTGTCCTGGCGGGCCGCCATCAGCAGCGGCACCAACTGATAGTTGCGGGGGGTGACCGCGAGCCGGGCGAACGAGCGGAACGGGCCGCCGCCGGCCTGAAACGACAGGCGCAGCGCGTCTCGCAGCAGCCGGGCCCGGGTGGCGTCACCTCGGTCCTCGATGGCGGGTGGATCGAAGGTTGCCGCTGCGAAGTCGTCGATCCCGGGCAACAGCACGGTGGTCTCGTCCTCGTGACCGCCGAGGGGACGGACCAGCAGTGCCCCATCGGGGGAGCCCGGCAGCACCAGCCAGTCACGGCCGCGCGCCGTGACCAACGCGCCGGCAGGGAAGTCCAGGGTCGTCATCAGATCGCTTTCGGGGAACCGAAGATGTCGGTCTTCTCGGCGAAGGTCTTGAGCCAGCCCGCATCGGCGTCCTGATAGCCGAATCGCAATACCAGCCAACCCGCTTCGTCTTCGAGCTTCATCCGCGCCTGCTCGTCCTTCTGGTGTTGGTATGCGGAATCATGAACGGGCCCGTCGATGAAGACCGCCACATCCATTCCGGCGTTGTGGTAGGCGAAATCGGGCCGCACGTAGTAGCCGTCGACGATCTGCTGGGCATCGTCGGGCAGCCGATAGCCGTGCTCGTCGAGCAGGGTGAGGAACCTGCGCTCCAGTTCGCTGTCGCAGGCTTGCGTGAGCTTTGCCAAGTGCTCGGAGCGTTCCTCGCCGCCGGCTCCGACGGCGATGGTCGCCGTGGCGAGCTGCCGCAGCAGTTCGGTGACACAGTGCCGGTCCAGGTGCTGGTGATCCCACTGGTTGGCATACGACAGCAGGCAGTCGTAGCAGGCCTGCGCACAATCCTCGGTGGCGTGCGGTGCGCGTTTGCGGTCTTCGCCGGTGTCGGGGTCGAAGTGCAGGATCTCCAATGCTTTTCGGGCCACCTGGCGCAACTGGCCGTCCTCGGTGGCCAGCCGGCGCAGGACCCCGGCACCACCTTCGGCGGCCTCGAAGAACAACAGCCGTGACCAGGCGTCATCGCCGGTGTTGCTTGGCAAGGCCTCAGCCGCCAGCTCGCTGTCCTCCAGTTGGTACACGGTCTCGATGCCGCGTTTGAGGGCGTAGGCGGCGGCCATGCGCTGCTCGGTCGGGATCGACGGATCCAGGTGCAGCAGCAGGGCGTTGCGGTGGTCCTCGACGTGCGGGATCACCCGCTGGTAGCGCGGCGCTTCCCCGTGGACGTTGCGGGCCAGGTCCGCCTCGCTGCACCAGCGGCCGTCCACGGTGTCCAGGACGTGGCCCCGAACGTCCTTGTCCTTGCGGCGACGCAGCCCGACGTTCATCCGCCGGATCAGGGCGGTGTCACCATAGGTCATCGTGCCCAGTTGGCTGCCGTCTGCGCTGATCGTGCTGGTGAGCTGCCCGGCACGCTCGCCGTGCGGCACGAACCGGATGCTGGTGACGATCTCATGCCCGGCACGCTGGCGCTCTTCCTCGTCGGCGCTGATCCGGTCTCGGCGGCGGGTCTTGACCGACAGCAGCCGCATCATGTTGGACATGGTGTCCAGCGACGCACTGCCGCAGTGCTGGCATAGGTCCACCGTGGTCGAGTCGTGCAGATAGCCGCAGGCTCCGCAGCGTTTGATCTCGGTGATGGAGACCCCGGTGCCGTCCTCGCGGGCGGGCAGGCTGACCCGGGTCACCTGGTAGCGGGCGCCCTCGTGGTAGATGAACGCGCCGGGCCCGAATTCGCTGATCGCGATGAACCGCGGACGCTGGATGAAGTCGCCCTCACCGTTGCGGGTGCGCCGCTCGGCGGGGATAAACGCCGACAGCGGCAGTCGCGGGAACGAATAGCCGGGCAGGAACCCTTCAGAGGCGAAATACCGGTAGGTGTAGAAGTCGCCCTGCATGATGTCGTCGACCTGGCCTTTGAGCAGGTCGAGCGCGGCGCGAGCCTCCGAAATCCGGCCGCGCGCACGCTGTTTCGAGGCCTCCGAGGCGCCGATGGTCTTCAGGGTGGTGTTGGCGTTGTCCAGTTCGGTCTGCGCGTCGCGGTACAAGCCGCGCCAGCGGTCCGCGGCGCTGTTGAACCGTGCGGGGGCACGCTCGACGGTCTCGGTGACCCAGCTGGGCGACCACCACTGCGCGGTCGTGACCTCGGTAGTGGCGGACAGCACCTGCGTGATCGCCGCGATGGCTGCGGTGCGGCTGGCGGCGGACTCGATGGTCGCCAGCACTTCGGGGCGCAGCGGCTGGCCGGGCTGGTCGATGTCGAGTAGGTCGACCATGCTGACCTTGAGGTCCAGCCCGCATTTCACCAGCCAGATGGCGTGCGCGTGGGCGCGCACCAGATCTTGGTTGCCCAACTCCAGCCGAGGCGGTGCGACGGCCCCGGCGACCATGTCCTGGCTGCGCCGGAAGTAGTAGGCGTCGTGGGCGTTTCCGGTGGCACAGTAGGTCAGCGCGATCGCCGGTTGCCCCGACCGTCCGGCGCGACCCGAGCGCTGGGCGTAGTTGGCCGGGGTGGGCGGGACGTTGCGCATGCCGACCACATTGAGGCTGTTGATGTCGACACCGAGTTCCATGGTGGGCGAGCAGTACAGCACGGGAAGCCGGGCGGCGCTGAACTCGTCCTCGCGCTTCTGCCGCTTGGCCGGTTCCACCTGGGCGGTATGCTCGCGGGCTTCCAACCCGACCAGCGCCTGCGCGGTTTCGGCGTACAGGTCGCGGAAGTACGGATTGACCCGGCCTTGAGCCTGGTTGCCGCGCAGCGGATCCGGTGCGCGGCGCTCGCCGGTACCTGGATGCCATTCGATGAGATCGGCGCGGACCCGATATCCGGTCGGGCGTTTCGGGACTTTGACGCGCGCCAGGATTCCGGCCGTGGCCAGGGTCTCCATCAGCGCTTCGATGATCAACTGGGCGTCGTCGGTCTTGATCGGATGCGGGTGCCCGGGGAAGCGGTTGGGGCGTCGCAGCCAGCGTCCGTAGGCACCCAGCCCGGACAGGTAGAGGTCGGCCCCCGTTCCCGCCGTCTTCGGCCGGCCGCCCGGGTAGGCGGTGCCGCTGTAGGTGCCGGTCTCCTCGGAGATCGCCCACGGATCCTTCAGCCACTCCCGGCTGGTACGGCGCATGCCGTCGAACTTGTCCTCGGTGAGGAACTCGGTTTCGATGCACAGGTTTCGCCGCAGCTCGTCGAGCAGCACATGCATCAGATCGCGGCGCACCGCGGGGTCGGAACTTGCCAGCGGCTCACCGCGGCTCGACCACTTGGATTCGTCGGCGGCCAGTGCGTCCAGGCCGTCGTAGGCCAGCCGGAGTTGACCGGTCTGCTCCAGGTTGGGCATGGTGATGCGCCAACCGCGTTTAAGGTCGGCCCACAGCCGGTAGCTGACCACATCGCGCAGGGCTCGGGCGATCTTCTTACGCGGGACCGGTTCGTCGGCAGTGTCCTCGTCGCGGGCGAAAAACTTCAGACCGGTGCCGCCGAGCGCGGTGACCACCTTCGGGCCGAGATCCTCGTCGGTGAGCGGACCCCCGTGATCACGGGCGGCGCGGTACAACGCCGACCGGATGAGTCCAACCAGCACGAAGTCATTGAAATGGCCGGCCTGCAGGCTGGCGTCCTGTCGATTGTCGCTGAATGCCAGGAACTTACGGGCGACGTCATCGAGGTCGCTTTCCTGGCGCAGGGCGCGAACCACCGACTGCGACAACACCGTGACCGCGCTGGCGCGTCCCTCGGTGCCCAGGCTGGCGACCCGGGAGAACTCCGACTGGCGGACGCTTTCGTAGCTGGTCTTGCACGACGGGCAGAAGTGCAGCCGGTCGAAGAACGCGACCGGCATGCCGTCGTCGGTGATCGTGCCGTATTCATCGACCCGCAGCGAGGCGGGAAGCTTTGATTCCCGGGCCTTGTCGAGGGCCCGGCCCGATCCGGTGTCCACGACCCAGTCGTCGGGCACCAGGTCAAGCAGCGCGAGGTCGCGCGAATCGGGCCGCGGAGTCTCGGTGATGAACAGCAGTCCCTCGGCGTCGGGCTCCTCGGCCAGATCAGATCGAAGGGTGCGCGGGCTGAAGCTCTCCCGCCCGCTCTCCAGATTGACAACCAGGAACTCTTGGCCGCATTCGCGGCAGAACGCCAGCGGGAACAGCGGCTGCCCCAGCGGGCGCCCCGGTGCGCTGCGCTGATACTGCGTAGTCAGATGCCGGGTGGCGGGTGGCTCCAGCGTGGTGTAGACGGTGTCGCCCTTGCCGATGAACTGGTGCAGTTTGAACGCGAACAGGGTGCGTCCCTGGCTGTCGCGGGCCCGGGATCCGGCGAGCAGCAGCTCCTGCAGCTTCGTGTGGCAGATCTGCTGCTCGACTCCGGTGTCGTTACTCAGCTGCTTGGCGGCGTCGGTGAGTTTGGACGGATGGCGGCGGGCGAGGTTGCCTTCATCGTCGTGTCGCAGGCCGAAGTGCTGCTCGGTCCAGACCGCCAGTGGGTCGGCCCGCAGCTGTTCCCAGGCTGACGGTGTGGGTTGGCTGAGCCTGCTGCGCAGGGCAGTCGGTTCCGTTTCCCCGGTTGTCGCGCGGCGCAGGGTCTCGCCGATGATATTGACGGCGGGGATCTGCACGCCGAAGATCCGGGTCGCCAGCTCCGCGACCTCTTGCCGCTGTTCGGCTTTAGTGCCCGGGCCGGCAAGTGTGGCACTGGTGCCGATGCATTGGATGCTCGAGCGGGTGATCGCCCCGCGCAGCCGGCGCACCAACATCGCCACATCGGCGCCTTGCCGGCCCCGGTAGGTGTGCAACTCGTCGAGCACCAGGAACGACAGATTCTCGGCGCTGGCGATCAACGCCTGGCGCTCCCGCGGCCGGGTGAGCATCAGCTCGAGCATGACGTAGTTGGTCAGCAGGATGTCCGGCGGGGATTTCAGCGTCGCTTCACGCTCGTCTTTGCCTTCCTGCCCGGTATAGCGAGCGAAGGTCACCCTGGGGTTGGTGTCGCCGAGGAACTTCTCCAACTCGTTGAACTGGCTATTGGCCAGTGCGTTCATCGGGTAGACGATGATGGCGCGCACGCCCTTGCCCGAGCCCTCCCGCAGCACCCGGTCGACGATCGGCACGATGTAGGACATCGACTTGCCCGACCCGGTGCCGGTGGTCAGCACGTAGGACTCGCCCCGGTTGGCGATCTCGAAGGCGTCGGCCTGGTGGCGGTGGAAGGTGATGGGTTGGCCGGTGGGAGTTCGGAAGATGGCCCCGGCGTCGGGGTGCAGGACTTGGCGATCGATCAGATCACCCACGGTGCCACCCGATTCGAACGCTGGGTTCAGTGCCAGCCATGGTTCCGGCCAGAGCAGCCCGTCGGCGATCTCTGATTCGACCTTCGTCCGGATCTGGGCGTCCTTGATCTCCAGAAAGCCCGTGACGAAGTTTTGGTAGTCATCCAGAACTTCGCCCAGAACGCCGAACGCGTCCACCAGACCTCCCGCGAAAACACCGGACCCACGATTGAGCCGACCATACTGGCCGCGTCCGACAAGTGGAACGCTAGTTCAATTATTGTGGCTAAGTGGCTTTAAGACAGATACCGGTGAGCGGTTCTCAGGACCGTATTCCCGGAGTCGGGCCGCATCGCTGCCGACGGAAGATCGTCGATAACGCCGCGCGCCCGGCACATTCAACCGCCCGGCGGCCGGGATGACCCGCGCTAACGCGGATCGGTGTCGGCGACCCCGATCGTATTCGCCACCACGGTGGGCGCCACCACCGACAGCACGGTGGCCGCGCCGGTGGCGGCGCCCACGCCGGCCCAGGCCACCGGCCCCAGCGGTGTGCATCCGAAGAACTGGCTGAGGACCGGGGTCTGCACGATACCGACCAGCACCACCGCGCTGCCCAGTGCGGTCGCCACCACCAGCGGACTGTGCCGCCGCGTCAACAGCGTCTGCACCAGCTGCGTGCCCACCAGCGCGGTCAATCCCATTGTCGCCGTGCGTCGTTCGGTGCCCGGCGTCCATCGCCCGATCGCCCAGGCGCCGGTCGCGCCGGCGGCGGTGATCGCGCCGCGGGTGATGATGTGGCGCATCAGCGAGGTGTCCAGCGACGGCGCCGGCGCGGACAGGATCGCCCGCTGATGGGCGCGTTCGGCCTCCTCCTCGGCCCGGTCGGGTTCCTCATCTTCGTCGGGTTGCGGGTACTGCGGGGTGACGGCCACCGCCAGCGCGGGGAACATGTCGGTGAGCAGGTTGACCAGCAGCAGCTGCCGGGTGCCCACCGGCGCTCGCCCGGATCCCAGCGCGGTCCCGATGATCGTGAACAGCACCTCGCCGACGTTGCCGCCCACCAAGACGCCGACTGCGTCGCGCACCCCGGTCCACATGCCGCGGCCCTCGACCAGCGCGTCGAGCAGCACCCCCAGATCGTCTTCGGTGAGCACGATGTCGGCCGCGCCGCGCGCCGCCGAGGAGCCGCGGCCGCTGACGCCGACCCCCACGTCGGCCATCCGGATCGCCGCGGCGTCGTTGGCGCCGTCGCCGACCATCGCGGTGACCTGCCCGCTGCGCTGCAGCGCGGCGACGATCTGCACCTTCTGCTCGGGGGTGACCCGGGCGAAGATCTGCGCGCCGGCGGCCAGGTTGGTGAACCCCTCCTCGTCGAGCACCGCCAGCTCGGCCCCGGTGACCTCCGGGGCGTCCGGCGGCAGGCCCAGCTGCCGGGCGATCGCCCGTGCGGTGACCGGATGGTCGCCGGTGATCAGCACCACCTTGTGGTTGACCTCGACCAGCGCCTCGATCAGCGGCCGCGCCGAGGGTCGCAGTGTGTCGGCCAGCCCGACGAAGCCGAGCAGCTCCAACTCGTGTGCGGCGGCGTCGACGGCGTCGGCGTCGGTGGACTCCTCGGCGGTCGGTAGGTCCCAGCGGTGCGCAGCCACCGCGAGCACGCGTAACCCCTGCTCGGCCAGGTGCGAGACCAGCGCTTCGGCCCGTTCGTAGTCGCCGTCGGGGTCGATGAACCGGCAGCGCGGCAAGATGACCTCCGGGGCGCCCTTGAGCAGCAGCATCGGGGCGTCGGTATCGGTTCGCCCGATGGTGGCGGCGTAGCCGCGGCTGGACTCGAACGGCACCTCGGCCAGCACCGTCCACGCCGAATCAGCATCATCGGCGAGTGATGCCGCCGCAGTGAGGATGGCCTCGTCGGTGGCGTGGGCGTGGCCCTGGCCGTCGCGTGGCTGCGTGCACGCCCGGGCCGCGGCCCGCAACGTCCGGGTGTCCAAGCTGCCGGTGTCGTCGGCGGCGGCCATCGGCGGCACGGAACGCACCACCTTGAGGCGGTTCTCGGTCAGGGTGCCGGTTTTGTCGAAGCACACCGTGTCGATGCGGCCCAGCGCCTCCACGGCGCGCGGCGTGCGCACCAGCACCCCGTGTTTGGACAGCCGCTGGGCGGCGGCGAGCTGGGCCAGGGTCGCCACCAGCGGCCGTTCCCGAGGGCCTGCCGCCACCGCGATCGCCACCCCGTCGGCGACCGCCTGGCGCAGCGATGCGCGGTGCAGCAGCGCCAAGCCGGTCACCGCGGCGCCGCCCGCCAGCGTCAGCGGCAGCACCTTGGCGGTCAGCTCGCGCAGCCGGGCCTGCACCCCGGCTGCGGTGTCGACGTCGGCGACCGCCGACAGCGCCCGGCGCGCAGCGGTGCCCGCACCGGTGGCGACCACGATCGCCCGGGCGTGGCCGGCGACGATCGCGGAGCCCTCGAACAGCATGCTGGCCCGTTCGGGGTCGCCGACGGCGACCGCGTCGACCTGCTTGTCCACCGGCAGCGACTCACCGGTGAGCAGCGACTCGTCGACCTCGAGGTCCTCTGCGGTCAGCAGCCGCGCATCAGCAGGCACCACATCGGGGGCGGCCAGGTCGATGACGTCGCCCGGGCGAAGTGATTTCGCGGTCAGTGTGACCGTGCGCCGGCCATGGCGGGCCGCATCCAGGCGGCGCTGGGTCGTTGCGACCGGCGGCAGCACCACTCGGCGGGCCAGCGTGTCCTGCTCGGCGAACAGCTCGGCGACCGCGGCTTCGGCGCGGAGCCGTTGCGCCCCACCGACCAGGGCGTTGGCGGTCATCACACCGGCGACCAGCAGGGCGTCGATGTTGCTGCCGAAGATCGCCGACGCCGCCGCGCCGACCGCCAGGATCGGGGTCAGCGGGTCGGCGAGCTCTTCGCGGGTGGCGGCGAGCAGTTTGCCCACCCGGCCGGCCGGGCCGCGC
>NZ_QMEX01000031.1 GCF_003284925.1 Mycolicibacter senuensis | reverse complement strand
TAGCCGGGCAGCTGGCAGGCTGGCCGCGTGCCCGGTTCGATCTGCGACATCATGCCGTCGGTGGCGGCCGCGCTCGGGGCGCCGGGCGCAACCGATCTGCTCGGCCTGCGCGAACGGATCGGTGAGGTGCGACGCGTGGCGGTGGTGTTGGTCGACGGGCTCGGCCACCACCTGTTGCCGCAGTTGGCGCAAGACGCCCCGCTGCTGGCCTCGGTGCTGGCCGGCACCACCGGTCAGCTGACCGAGCTGGCTTGCACGTTCCCCTCCACGACGCCGACCAGCCTGGTGTCGTTGGGGACCGGTGTGCGGCCGGGAGAACACGGGGTGCTGGGCTTCACGCTCAACGTCCCCGGCACCGACAGGGTGCTCACCCACATCTTCTGGCGAGACGACCCCCCGCCGGCGACGTGGCAGCCGGTGCCGACCTGGTTCGAGCGACTCCGCGACGGCGGCATCGCCGCCCGGGCGGTACTGCCGGAGATGTTCATCGGCAGCGGGCTCACCGAGGCCGCCTACCGCGGCGCGGAGTTCCGCCCGACCGCCAAAGGCGAGCACTACGCCGCCCGGGTCGCCGCGGAACTGGTGGCGGCCCCCGGCCTGGTCTACGGCTACACCGCGGCGCTTGATCACGCCGCGCACGTCTCGGGCATCGGCTCGCCGCACTGGCAAACCGCGGCCGCCAAGGTCGACGCCCTGCTGCAGCATCTGGTCGAGCAGCTGCCGGATGATGCCGCGCTGGTGGTCACCGCCGATCACGGCGGGCTCAACGTGCCCGACCCCGCCCGTATCGACCTGGATGCCGATCCGCGGCTGCGCGCGGGCATTCGGGTGGTCGCCGGCGAGCCGCGGGTGCGCTACCTGCATACCGAGGCCGGCGCGACTGCGGACGTGCTGGCGGCCTGGACTGAACTGCTGGCCGGGCGGGCCGTGGTTCAAACCCGCGAGCAGGCGGTGGCCGCCGGGGTGTTCGGGCCGGTGCGCGATCAGCACCTGGCGCGCATCGGCGACGTGGTGGTGACCTGCACGGGCGACACCGCGATCCTGGCGACCGAGCACGAACCGCCCCAGACGGCGCAACTGGTGGGCTTCCACGGCGGACTCAACCCGGTCGAGACGGCGATCCCGCTGATCACCCTGCGTTGACGCGGCGGCCACGGCGCAACAGTGCGAGTGGCACCCGGCATCGCATCAACGGTGAAGGGCTACTCCGAGTCGCCGTACTCGTCGAACCAGTGCGCCAGTTTGCCGCGCCGGCTGACCGCCCGCAGCCGTCGCTCGGCCGACGCGCGGGTCTTGCTGGTGGTGACGATGAGCAGTTCGTCGCCGACGGTGATCCGGGTGTCGGGCTGCGGGACGAAGGTTTCGCCCTTGCGGATGATCAGCGTGATGACACTCGGGTCGGGCAACCGCAACTCGAGGACCGAGACGTTGTGCAGCTTCGATTCCGGCTGCACGGTCATCGTCAACAGCTCGGCCTCCAGGACGTCCAATGGCGCCGCTTCCACCTGGATCTCCCGGGTGGCGTCCCGCGAGATCAGCCCCAGCCAGCGCGCGAACAGTCCCAGGCTGGGACCCTGGACCACGGTGTAGACCACCACCAGGATGAACACGATGTTGAGCAGTCGGTAGCTGTCCGGCACGCCCTCCACGATCGGGAACGTCGCGAGCACGATCGGAACCGCGCCGCGCAGGCCCGCCCAGGACAAAAAGATCTGTTCGCGCCACGGCACCTTGAACCAGATCAGCGAGGCCACCACCGACAGCGGCCGGCTCAGCAGCAGCAGCACGGCCCCGATCAGCAGCGCCGGGACCAGTTCCCCCGGCAGCTGGCTGGGGCTCACCAACAGGCCGAGCAACACGAACAGGCCGATCTGCGCCAGCCAGCCCAGCCCCTCGGCGAACGAGCGGGTGGCCGCGCGGTGCGGCAGGCCGGAGTTCGCCAGCACCACCCCGGCCAGGTAGGCGGCGATGAACCCGCTGCCGTGCACCCAAGCGGCCGCCGCGAATGCCACCATGCCCAGCCCGAACGTCGCCAACGGGTACAGGCCGGATGCCGGAAGGGCGGTACGACGCAGCGTCATCGCCCCGAGCAGCCCGGCAATCAAGCCGATCGCCGACCCCACCGCCAACTCGAAGACGACGTCGGCGATGGCGTGCACCGGCGCGATCGTCAGCGGTGTGGTGCTCAGCATCAGCACGACGATCGCCGCGGGCGCGTCGTTGAAGCCGGACTCGGCCTCCAGCAGACCGGCCACCCGCCGCGGCAGCGGCAACACGCGCAGGATGGAGAACACCGCGGCCGCGTCGGTGGGTGAGACGATCGCGCCCAGCAGCAAGGCCAGCTGCCAGCTGATGCCCAGCAGCAGGTGTGCGGCCACCGCGGTCACCGCCATGCTGACCACCACACCCACCGTGGCCAGCACCGCCGCCGGCGCGAGCAGCTTGCGGATGTTGGCGAACTTGGTCGTCAAACCACCTTCGACCAGGATCACCGCCAGCGCGGTGGTGCCCAGATCGCTGGCCAGTTGTACGTCGGAGAAGTCCAGTCCCAGCCCGTCGTTGCCGATTGCCACCCCGACGAACAGGAACAGCAGCAGGCTGGGCAGGCCCACCCGGTCCGCGGCCCGGGTCGCGATGATGCTGGCCAGCAGAACCAGGCCCCCGATCAGCAGGGCCAGGTAGAGCTGCTCCAGGGTCATCTGATTCCCATTCGAACCGGCGGTGGTGGCCGAACCCGCTCGTGTGATTCGCTCAAAGACAGCGGGTTCGTGTTATCTGTCAGTAAATCAGTACTGCCGTCACAACTGTGGTACACCCGGAGCAGCCGGGAGCGATGCGGGGATGAGGTGAGCGATCATGCGGGTGGGGATCGCCGGTGCCGGCGCGGTCGGGCGATCGGTGGCGCGGGAACTGATCGGCGACGGCCACCGGGTGCTGCTCATCGAGCGCAACCCGGCGCACTACGAACCCCATTCCGTTCCCGGGGCCGAGTGGCTGCTGGCCGACTCCTGCGAGCTGTCCGCGCTGCAGGAATGCGGCATCGAGATCTGTGATGTGGTGATCGCCGCCACCGGCGACGACAAGGCCAACCTGGCCACCGCCTTGCTGGCCAAGGCAGAGTTCGGGGTGGCCCGGGTGGTGGCCCGGGTCAACAACGCGCGCAACGAGCGGTTGTTCACCGAGGAGTGGGGCATCGACGTGGCGGTCTCCACACCCCGAGCGATGGTCGCCGCGGTGGAAGGCGCCATCGACGTCGGCCACCTGGTGCCGTTGATGGGCTTGCGGCGCGGTCAGGCCAGCCTCACCAAATTGACACTGCCCGAAGACAATCCGCTGATCGGGCGACTGATCTGCGACATCGCGCTGCCCGAGGGTGCGGCCCTGCTCGCGGTGCTGCGTGGCGAGTCGGTCATCCTGCCGCGCGCCGCCGACGCGCTGCGGGCCGGCGACGAGATGCTGTTCGCGTCGGTCAGCGGGATGGATGATCAGGTCCGAGCGGTCGTGCATGGGGTGCCGGCCGGCAAAAGAACGCTTTGACCGCCGTGCCGCCGCGGTGGACAGCCATGAACACGGCAGTTACTTCCGGGGATGACGCGGCCAGCCTGGCCGCGGGCGCCGGCGTCATCGCCACGGTGCTGGCCGCGGCGCGGGCCGCGGCGACGTCGCGCGAATTGATCAACGACCCGTTCGCCGCCCCGTTGGTGCACAAGGTCGGCCTGGAGTTCTGCATCCGGGTGGCCGACGGTGATCTGGACATCAGTCGGCTGGGCAAGGATGGCGGGTTTCCGCGGTTGGCGGAGTTCTCCGCGGCGCGCACCAACTTCTTCGACGCGTTCTTCACCGACGCCGCGCGCGGCGGGATCCGCCAGGCCGTGATCCTGGGGTCGGGACTGGACACCCGCGCCTACCGGTTGTGGTGGCCGGCCGAGACCACCGTCTACGAGGTGGACCATCCCGCGGTGGTCGACTTCAAGGCCACCACCATGCGTGACTGGGGCTGCGTGCCCAGTGTCAACCGTCGCGCGGTCGGTGTCGATCTGCGCAGTGACTGGCCGGCCGCGCTGCGGCGAGTCGGTTTCGACGCCGCAGCGCCTACCGCGTGGGTCATCGAGGGTCTGCTGGTCTGGTATGTGCCGTCGGACGCCCAGAATCGGCTACTCGACGGTGTCACCGCACTCAGCGCGCCGGGCAGCCGGCTCGCCGCCGACCATGCGGTGCCGCCGAGTCGACCGCAGGCGGTGCATCACGAGTCACTCGTGGAGCGCTGGCGGCGACGTGGCCTGAGTTTGAGCGGGCCCGGACCGTTCTATTCCGGAGAGCACACCGACGTGGTGCGGCATCTGAAGGAAAGCGGCTGGGCGACGGTTGAATCCGGCATTGCCGAGCTGTTCTCCGTGGCGCGGCTGCCGCGGCTGACCGACCGCGAACTCGATGGCGCCCCGGCCGTGATCCGGTACGTCGCCGCTACACGAAGCTAGCCGCTGATCTCTCCCGGCGGGAGTGGCGCGGGAAGTGTTGCGGGAGAATTTATCTCGGATCACGTGACAACTTGTGCGAATCGCGTCACTATGCCGGCCGGTGGCCCCACACCGGCCGGAGTTTATACAGCGCTGGATAGGAAAAGCGTCAGGCGTCGAATAGCTTTGATTGCCACTGTAATTCGCGGTGGGAGTTATGTCTGTTGATCGCCACGGGGCCGGCGGTCGGTCTCCGGCAGTTTGTCCAGGGCGGGCTTTCGAAAACAATCTTGCAGTTCTTACACAGCAGATTCCCGGAAAGCGTCCCTAGGTTGATGGTTCGTCAATCGACGACCGACGCAACGGGGCGTGAATAACGTTTATTGCCAGGAGGTTACGTCGTGATCACACGCCGCTTCCCGCAGCTGTCTCTGCTCGATCGCCACGCCCTGGTGCCCGATTTCCACGGTGCAGCCCTCCGCGTTCCCCTTGATTCGGGACGGCCATGACGGGCGCCTCGTTCTAGGCCTGCTGGCCGACGTGTCCAAGCACCCACGCGAGTCACCGCCGCCCGCGGCATCGTCGCCGAAGGGAAACGCCGGGCAAAGCGTGAGTCTGTTGCGAAAAGGCGGGTGGAAATGGATTTCGGGACGTTACCGCCGGAGGTGAACTCCGGGCGGATGTACGCCGGGGCGGGCCCGGTGCCGTTGCTGACCGCGGCATCGGCCTGGAATGAGCTGGCAGCGGAGTTGCACGCCGCCGCAGCAGGTTACGGTGCGGTGCTAGCCGACCTGTCCGCCGATTGGCATGGGCCAGCCGCGGCGGCCATGACGGTGGCGGCTTCGCCGTACGTCGAGTGGATGAGCGGGCTGGCCGCCCGGGCCCAGCAGGCGGGGGCACAGGCGGCCGCCGCTGCCGCCGCCTACGAGGCGGCGTTCGCCGCGACCGTTCCGCCGCCGGTGATCACTGCGAACCGCAGTCTGCTGCTGACGTTGATCGCAACGAACATTCTGGGGCTCAACACTCCGGCGATCGCGGCCACTGAGGCGCACTACGCCGAGATGTGGGCGCAGGACGCCGCCGCCATGTACGGCTACGCCGGCGAATCGGCGGCAGCCACCCGGCTCACGCCGTTCGCCGAGCCGCCACCGACCACCAACCCGGCCGGCATCGCCGACCAGGCGGGCGCCGCGGCGAAAGCGGTTGCGAGCTCGGGAAGCGCAGCCGGGCAGCAGGTTTCGCAGACGCTGTCAACGCTGCCGTCGCTGTCGGCCGCGCCTGCCGAGGCGGGCTCGGCGTTGCCCGGAGGTCTCGGCGCAGACCTGGCCAACTGGAACACCATCATGGCGACCCTGACGGGTGCATACAGCCCGCTGCTGGGGTGGTCGTCCATCCCCGGCGGCCCGTTGCTGTCCTTCGGGCAGATCTGGAGTTGGGCTATCAACGCGATGGGTGCCGGCTCCTACCTGGCCGGCCCCAAGCCCATCACCGGCGCGTTGACGCCGCTGTCCGCGATGGCGAACCAGACCATGCCAGCGGCAGGCCTGGGCGGTGCTCCGGTGACGGGCGCGCTGGGGCGGGCGGCGCTGATCGGGAAGCTGTCGGTGCCCACCGCGTGGGCCACATCCGCGCCGGCGATCCAACCGGTCGTCTTGTCGCTGCCGGCCGGTGCGGCCGCCCCCGCCATTGCGTTTGCCGGAGAGGATGCGTTGTTCAGCCAGATGGCGCTTTCCAGCCTGGCCGGACGTGCCATGGGCGCCGGCACCGGCCACGCAGCCGGCGTGGCGGTGAGCCGTGCCGGCGGGTGCGGGGTCAGTGCCGATGTCGTCGGCGCCATCGCAGCCGAGGCGGATCCCGCGGCAGCCACCATCGTGGTGATCCCGGAGCTCGGCGATGACTGACTCCCCGAGACCGGGCCGGGGCCCAGCACGCGCCGCCGGGGTGTGCACAACCAGAAGGGGGACGACCCAATGTACTTCGCGTTGATACCGCCCGAGGTCATCTCGGCGAACATCTACACCGGCCCCGGATCCGGGCCGCTGCGGTCGGCGGCGGCGGCGTGGGACCGGCTGGCCGGTGAACTGGCGGCTGCGGCAGCCGATTACGCCGCCGTGGTGGCGGGAGTGGCCGGTGAATCGTGGGCCGGACCGTCGGCCGAGTCGATGACGGCTGCGGCCGGCCCCTTCGCGCTGTGGATGTCGGCCACCGCGGGGAAGGCCGCCGAGGCGGCCGCCCAGGCGCAGGCCGCCGCGGCGGCGTACGAAACCGCCTACGCTGCCGTGGTGCCACCGGAAGCGGTGGCGGCCAACCGCGCCCAGCTGATGTCGCTGCTCGCGACGAACATTGCCGGGCAGAACGCGGCAGCGATCGCGGCGACCGAAGCCCAGTACCTGCAGATGTGGGCCCAGGATGCGGCGGTCATGCAGGGCTACGTCGTGGCGTCAGTGGCCGCCACGCGGATCAGTGCCTTCACTGAACCGCCGCAGACCACCGACGGCACGCCGGTCGGCCCGGCAGTCGCCACCGCCAACCCCCTGCTGCAGGCCGGTGCCGACCTCGCGACCGGGTATACCACGCTTTTCAACGACCTACTCGCCAGCCTGACCGGCTCATCGGAGGCCGGGGCGACGGTGGCGGCGATGTACTCGGCCGTCAGGGCTCCGCTCGGCTTCACCGCACAGTTCAACTACGTCTCCATGCTCGCCAACTTTCCCATTCAGAACTTCCTGAAGTTCGCGCCGCCGCTCGGACGTGCCCACGTCGAGATCCCGGCGACCCGGCTGGGTGCCGGACTCGCGCTGCCACCGGCCGGGGGATTGGCCGCGGCGGTCTCGGCCGGAACGGGCGAAGCCAACATGGTCGGGTCGCTGTCCGTGCCGCCGGCGTGGGCGGCACAGAGCCCGGCGATCCGGCTGGCGGTCAGCGCGGCGCCGAATGCCGCTGCGCCCGCGGCCATTCCCGGTGACCTGCTGAGTCAGATGGCGCTCGGCGGGATGACCGGCAGCGCGGTCGGCAGCGTTGCATCCGGGTTCACCGCCGCGGCCGCGGGGCGGACCCGCGTCACCGCGGGCCGAGGCGCCAAGACACCCGCCCGGCTCGATCAGGTGATCGCCAAGCTGCGGCATCAACCCGACTCGGTGCAGCACTGGAACACCGACCAAGCCGGGTTGGACAGTCTGCTCGAGGAGTTGTCGCGGAAGCCGGGCATCCACGCCGTGCATCTGCGGGGCGCCAGAACGAGGGCGGCCGCGAAGCCGGCGACCTGAGGTCCACAACGAGGTGGCCCGCCTGCCGGCGCGGCTGATTTTCAACGGTGGTGATGATGGCGAAGAGAATCCCGGTGTGGGCGGTCGCGGCATTCGCGGTGCTGAGCGCCGCCCCGGCTCAAGCGGATCCCGAGGGCGCTGGCGATCCCGGCTTCCTTGCGGCCCTTCGGCAGTCGGGCATGACGTTCGCCGGCGACGCGCAGGCGATCGCGGCTGGCCGGGCGGTGTGCGGCCTGATCAGCAACGGGGAGTCCGGCTTACAGGTCGTCAAGGAACTGCAGAATGATAACGCCGCCCTGACGCTGGACGGCGCCGCGCAGTTCGCGGTGATCGCGGCGTCCGCGTATTGCCCCGGGCAGTTGACCGGTTCCAAGCGGTGAGCGCGCCGCCGAATGCCGCCTCCGTGACCGGGGACCGGTGCCAGACCGGGCCCCGGCGCGGTTCGAGGACTCGCCCTCGGTCGCGTCGGGGCCCGGTTGTGCCGTCAGTGTCGCGGCTAGCGTTATCCGGCCATGAACTCGGCGTAGGCCGAAGCCAATTCGGGCGGAAGCACCGTCGTCTGGCACTGCCGTTGCTTCTCACCGATCGGTGCCAGGATGCCACGCAGCTCGTAGTACTCCTGCGGGTTGGCGGTGAAATAGCTGCGCACGTCCGCTGCAGCCTGCGGCCGCGGCTGGCTGATCGCCTGGTTTACCACCGCATTGGCGCCAGGGTGAGTGCTCAGGTACTGCCGAGCCGAACCGGTGACCGAGTCGACGGTGCTGGTCACCGCCGCGTGACTGCAATCCGGTGCCGCTGCGGCCGACGGTGCGGCGATCAGCGTGGCGGCAGTGGCGCCCAGCAGTCCGGCACCGAGGCCGAGTCGCCGAATCATGGTGCTGTCGAGGGGTTTCGACATGGATGTTTCCTTCCGGGTGAATGACTGCAATTCCCGTCCGGAGCCCAAGGTACGCGCGGGTGTGGGCAGTGCGGTGTGTGCTGGGGCACACCCGAAGGCGCGCTGCGCCAACAGGTTCAGCACCTGCCGGTCGGTTGCCGGAGAGCGCGCCGCAGATGCGGAACCAGTCGGTAAGGGAGCTCTTAAATTCCGGGATCAGCGCTTATCGGATCGTGACCTTAAGGTTTTCCCGCACGGTCGATTGCGGCCTCGGCGGCCTCCCGGATCGGGCCCCGCCACACGTCGCCGTGACCGGGCGCCAGCACCTCGGTCTCCAGCAACGCCAGCGCCGACAGACTGCGGATGCAGTCCTGCTGGCTGTGGCTGAACAATGCCGGCAGCAGCTGTGGTCCGGTGTGCGCCAGCACCGGGTGGCCGGTGATCAGCGCGTCCCCGCTGGCCAGCACACCGTCGACCAGATACGAGCAGTGGCCACGGGTGTGGCCCGGCGTGGGGATGGCGGCCGGCCGGCCGGGCAGGCCGGCGGCGATCTCCCCGGTCAGCGGCTGCGCGGACGGGATGCCCTCGCGGTTCAGGCCGCCGTTGCGCAGTACGTGCAGGCTCCACCGTGCCCAACTCGGCCGCCACAGCTGCGGGGCCACCGCCAGCGGCGAGGCCTGCTCCAGATACTCCCGCTTGGCGTGTCCCACCTCGTCGGCGTGGCAGTAGACCGGCGTTCCGTAGGTTTTCGCGAGCCAGATCGCCGCACCGAAATGGTCGACGTGGGCGTGGGTGAGCAGGACCGCGCGCACGTCGGCCGCGTGATAGCCGAGGGCGCCCAGCGACGCCAGTACGTCGGTGCGGTCGCCGGGGTAACCGGCGTCGATGAGCAGTACGCCGGTGTCATCGGTGACCAGCAGCCAGTTGACCGCCTCTCCGCGGGCTAGGTAGACCCGCTCGGTCACCGGAACCACTTCGACCAGCCTCGCACCCATGCCCGTGAGTCTAGGAAGATGGCGGGAGAGTAGAAAAGGTGGACATGGTGGAACTGAAACTCGGATACAAGGCATCGGCGGAGCAGTTCGGGCCGCGGGAACTGGTGGAACTCGGTGTGGCCGCTGAGTCGCATGGCATGGACAGCGCCACGGTCAGCGACCACTTCCAGCCCTGGCGTCACGAAGGCGGGCACGCCCCGTTCTCGCTGGCCTGGATGACCGCGGTCGGCGAGCGCACCAAGAAGCTCCAGCTGGGCACCTCCGTGCTCACCCCGACGTTCCGGTACAACCCGGCCGTCATCGCGCAGGCCTTCGCCACGATGAGCTGCCTGTATCCGCAGCGGGTGTTCTTGGGGGTCGGCACCGGCGAGGCGTTGAACGAGATCGCCACCGGCTTCATCGGTGAGTGGCCGGCGTTCAAGGAGCGGTTCGCCCGGTTGCGCGAGTCGGTGCGGCTGATGCGCGAGCTGTGGCGGGGCGACCGGGTCGATTTCGACGGTGACTACTACAACCTCAAGGGCGCGTCGATCTACGACGTGCCCGACGGCGGTGTGCCGGTCTACATCGCGGCGGGCGGGCCGACGGTGGCGAAATATGCCGGGCGCGCCGGCGACGGCTTCATCTGCACCTCCGGCAAGGGCGAAGAGCTCTACACCGAGAAGCTGATGCCGGCCGTCCGCGAGGGTGCGGCGGCCGCCGAGCGAGACGTCGACGCGATCGACAAGATGATCGAGATCAAGATCTCCTACGACCCGGACCCCGAGTTGGCGCTGAACAACACCCGGTTCTGGGCGCCGCTGTCGCTGACCCCCGAACAGAAGCACTCCATCGACGACCCGATCGAGATGGAGAAGGCCGCCGACGCGCTGCCGATCGAACAGATCGCCAAGCGCTGGATCGTCGCCTCGGATCCCGACGAGGCGGTGGAGCAGGTCGGCCAGTACGTCAGGTGGGGCCTGAACCACCTGGTGTTCCACGCCCCCGGACACGACCAGCGGCGCTTTTTGGAGCTGTTCAAGACCGACCTGGAGCCGCGGCTGCGCCGGCTCGCCTGAGGCCCTCGGCGTCTGGCGTCGGCGCACACCCCACGCCGCTGCCGCACACTCAACCCGAAGCGACCAGTATCTTCTTGCCTTGGTGTGGCGTTGATTGTGCGGTCATGGCGTTGAGTGTGCGGGCGGGCCCCCTAGAACGTACTCATCGGCCGCACCGCGTTGGCCATGTCGACCAGCGCGTAGCGGTGCGCCTGCGTCGGGGCAAGCCGGGCCAGCGCGCGCAGCGCCATCTCCACACCGAGCCGCAGGCCGTGTTCGGTGAACGGGAACCCGAGGATGTGGTTCGTGCTCGCCTCGTGCTCGGTCAGCCAGTCCATCGCCGCGCCCAGCACCAGCGCCCGAATCTGCAGCACCCGCGGCTCGGTGTCCGGCAGTGCCTCCACGCGGCGGGCGGCGTCGCGGATCTGGGCCTCGGTGATCTCGTTCTTCGACGGTCCGGACAGCAACGTCACCGCGCTGGTCAAGCGCGCGGTGGTGAAATGCCTTGAGGTGGCCGGTACTTCGTCGAGTGTTCGAACCGCTGCGGTGCGGTCACCCTCGACCGAAAGCGCGCGGGCCAGGCCGAAGGCGGCCGAGATCACGCTGTCATCGGTGCGCCACACGCTCTCGTAGAACGCGCGTGCGTCCTCGGTGCCGGCCAGCTCGGCGGTGGCGGCCAGCGCCATCTTGGGCGCCAGCTCGCCGGGGAACATGTCGAGCACCTCGGTGAAATCCTTGCGGGCGGCTTCGTAGTCACCGGTGAGCAGCTGGGCCACGCCCCGGAACCACACCAGCCGCCACCGCCAGCCGACCTGCTCGGCGAGGTCGTCGAGCTTGCTGGTCGCTTTGGTGACATTGCCCAGATCCAGCAGCGCGCGCACCTCCATCAGCGGCAGTCCGATGGACTCCGACAGGTCGATGCCCTCCGCTTCCAGCGCGCTGTTGCGCACCGCACGCAGCGAATCCAGCGTCTGCACCGGCTCGCTCAGCTCCATCGACGTCAGCAGCGGCGCGGCGACGTCGCCGGGGTCGATGAGCGGCACCTGCAAGGCGGTGATGATCTCGCGGGCGGTCAGGTTCTGCGAGTGCACATGCCCGTCGCGGTAGACGTCGGTGTGCGCGACCAGCAGGTGCTCGCCGAACGTGGAGCGCGACCTGGTGAACACCGACGACAACCCGGGCCGGGGTATCCCGGTGTCCCTGGCAACCACCTCACGCAGCACACCCATCAGCTGCGAGGACATCTCCTCCGCGGAGGTGAACCGCCGGCGCGGATCCGGGTCGATGGCACGGCGCAGCAGCCGGTGATAGGAGTCGTACTTCTGCAGCACCGGGTCGTCGTCGGGTAGGCCGTCGACGTAGCGGCCCTCCCGGGTGCGCAGCTTCAGGGTCAGCGCCGCCAGGGTGCGGCCCACCGTGTAGATGTCGGTGGCCACGGTCGGTCCGGTCCGGACGATGTCGGGTGCCTGGTAGCCGGGGGTGCCGTAGAGGTATCCGAACGAGTTGATGCGCGACACCGCGCCGAGGTCGATCAGCTTGAGCTGCTCGGCGGTCAGCACGATGTTCTCCGGCTTGAGGTCGTTGTAGACCAGGCCCAGCGAATGCAGATATCCCAGCGCCGGGAGGATCTCCAGCATGTAGGCGATGGCCTGGGCCACCGGCAGCCGGCTGCCGCGCCGCTGCTTGAGTGACTGGCCGCCGACGTACTCCATCACGATGTAGCCGACCGGATCGCCGTGCGAATCCGGATGCTGGACGAAGTTGAAGATCTTCACGATCGACGGGTGGGTCACCTCGGCGAGGAACTGGCGCTCGGCCATCGCGATGGCCTGCGCCTCGGCGTCGCCGGAATGCACCAGTCCTTTGAGCACCACCGGGCGCTCGTTGACGTTGTGGTCGACCGCCAGGTAGACCCAGCCCAGACCGCCGTGCGCCACGCAGCCTTTGATCTCATACTGCCCGGCCACCATGTCGCCGGGTTTGAGTTGCGGCAGAAAGGAATACGGGCTTCCGCAATGCGGGCACCAGCCTTCCGAGGCACCCTTGGCGTCGCCAGTGGACCGGCCGACCGGCCGACCGCAGTTCCAGCAGAAGCGCTTGGCCTCGGCCACCACCGGGTCGGGCATCAGCGCCTCGAGGGGGTTGGTCTCGGGAACCCGGGGGATCTCCACCAGGCCACCGCCGAGCCGCCGCCGCGGTGCCACGGTACGCACCACCGCCGCGACGCTGGAGTCGTCGTCGGCCGAGATCGCCGCGTTCGAACCCTCGCGGGGGCGGAAGATCGCCTGGGTGGACATCGGCCGGCGTACCGACGACGATTCGGCCAGCACGTCGGCCCGCTGGGTGGCCGGGCCGTTATCGTCGAAGTCGCCGGACTCGGCGGCCGAGTGCTCGTCGGCGCCGCGGTCCGAATCGTCGCTTGTCATCAGTCCGAGTACCTCGGTGTAGGCGGCACCGGTGCCGGGCCGAGCACCGTCAACCACTTGCGGTACAACGTGTTCCAGGTGCCGTCGCGGCGGATGCGTTCCAGGGTGCCGTTGACGAAGCGGACCAGCCCGGTGTTGTCCAGGTTGATCCCGATGCCGTACGGCTCCTCGTCCATGCTCGGCCCGACGATGTGCAGATACGGGTCCTGCGACATCAATCCCGCCAGGATCGAGTCGTCGGTGCTGACCGCGTCGACCTGACGTTGCTGCAGCGCCACCAGGCAGTCGGCCCAGTTCACCACCGAGACGATGATCGGCGCCGGGCTGATCTGCCGGATGCGGCGCAACGAGGTGGTGCCCTGGGCGACGCAGACCCGCCTCCCGGACAGATCGGCGGCCTGGCGGATCGAGGAGTCGCGCGGTACCAGCAGCCGCTGATTGGCGACGAGGTAGACCGTCGAGAAGTTCACCAGCTTCCGGCGCCCGCAGGTGATGCTCATGGTCTTGACAACGATATCGACTTCGGACTTCTGCAGCGCCTCAATGCGTTCGGCGGAGGCCAGGATTCGGTACTCGACCTGCGACGGGGTGCCGAAGATGTCGCGAGCTACCTCGCCGGCGATGTCGACGTCGAAGCCGGTGATCTCTCCGGTGATCGGATCGCGAAAGCTGAACAGGTTGCTGCCGATGTCCAGCCCGACGATCAGCCGGCCCCGGTGGCGGATCTTGTCCACTGCGGCGTCGGCTTCGGCCTTGCTGCGGAACGGGCGCAGGCTGGCGGTGGCGTCGCAGTTCTCGGCCGGCTCCGGCTGCCGCGGCGGCTCGGGCGGCAACTCCTGCATGCCGGCCGGAGTGGGCGGCGGCAGTGTCGGCACCGCGGTCGGCATCACGAACTCGGTTCGGCCGCACCCCGTCAGCCCCGACAGCACCAGCACCGCGCTCAATGCGCACACGAGCAGTCGGGGCCTGCGCCGGCTCATCATTTGTACTCGTTCAGTCGAGGCCACAGGCCGAGCGCGACGGCGATCGCCGCCCCCAGGCTGAGCACCGCGCCCCCGACCGGGGCCACCGACAGCACCCGGCGGGCGTTCAGGACGTCGTTGCGCAACTGGTTGCGGCTGTGCTGCAGCGCCTTGTCCAGCGCCGCGTCGAGCTGGTCGAACGCCGGAGTGGAGTCATCGCCGCTGCCGCCCAGCGCTACCTGGGTGGCGGCCCGGTAGTTGCCGACGCCGATGTAGGCGTTCATCCGGTCGTTGGCCTGGCGCCATCGGGCCAGCAGCTGCCCGGCGTTGGCCAAGCCGGCCTTGTCGACGGCGTCGCCACGGTCCAGGTAGCCCTCCAGCTGCTGTTGCATAGTGTCGATGCGCTGGTAGAAGGTCTGCTTGCGGGCTTCCTCGTCGCCGCGGCGGATCAGCGACAGGGTCTCGTCGGCGCGCGCCTGCTGCGCGGTGATCGCCAGGTTGGTGATCGCCTTGAGGGACTCGGCGCCGGTGTCCTTGGCGTTGCGGCTGCCTGCGGTGGAGATCACCAGGACGGTGCCGACCCAGATCACCATCAGCAGGATCGCCATCCCGCCTGCGACCAGACCGGGGTTGATCCGGCGCCGGGTGTGCCGTGCCAGCCAGCGATGCGCGAACGCGCCGAACAGCACGGTGGCCGCCACCACCAGGATCACCGGGGCGGGCACCCGGGTCGACGCGGTGGTCTGGCTGTCCACCGTCTCCGAGGTGGCCTGGTAGAGCCGCTGGGCGTCGGGCAGGATTGTGTGCTGCATCAGCTCGGAGGCTTCCGACAGGTAGGCCGAACCGACCGGATCGCCCGACCGGTTATTGGTCCGGGCCGTCTCGATCAGACCGGTGTAGACGGCCAGTCCGTCATTGATCCGCCCCAGCAGCTGTAGCAGCGGCTCGTCGCTCAGGCCCCCGGCCGCCCGGGTCACCGCCACCGCGGCATCGGTGATGGCGTGTTCGTAGCGCTCCCGGACGGCTCGCGGCTCGCCCTGGGCGATGAACGCGGTGGCCGCCGCCGCGTCGGCGACCGACAGCGTGATGTAGAGCCGTCCTGCCGCGTAGGCCAGCGGCTCGGTGTGGTCGAGCACCGTGGTCAGGGTGTTCTGCCGGTTGTTGATCGCGGTGGCCGTGGCGAAGGCGCTGATGCCGCCGAGGGTGGCCAAGATGATGCCGATGGCCAGGATCCGCCCCGGGGTGGTGGTGAAGAACCACCAGCGGGGCCGGGCCGATTCGATCGGCGACCGTAACCCCGCCGGCTCCGTTGACGGATGCGCCAACTCAACGGTCACGGGTATTCAGGCTCCATCCTGTGGTTGTTCGCGCCCCCAACGATAATAAAGAGATTCTAAGAGCGCAGCCGTCATCCGCGCCGACCTGCGCGGGGTTGTTGCCGAATTGGTCGCGCGATCTCGCTACAACCGAGACATTGCTCGCCCGATACGCTTCCAGGCGTGCGTGGTGACGGCGATGGCTGGGCGTTTTCCGACACCGGCGCCCGCTTCTGGGGCCGGCACGGCGCAGCGGGCCTGCTGGTGCGGGCACCGCGACCCGACGGGACCCGCACCGTGCTGCTGCAGCATCGCGCCTGGTGGAGTCATCAGGGCGGCACTTGGGCGCTGCCCGGGGGCGCCCGCGACAGTCACGAGACCGCCGAGGAGGCCGCGATCCGCGAAGCCCAGGAGGAGGCCGGGCTGCCCGCCGACCGCATCGTCGTCCGCGCGGCCGTGGTCACCGCGTCGGCCAGCGGCACCACCTGGACGTACACCACGGTGCTCGCCGACGCCGACGAACTGCTCCCGGTTGTGCCCAATCGGGAGAGCACCGAGTTGCGCTGGGTGGCTGAGCACGAAGTCGCCGAGTTGCCCCTGCACCCGGGATTTGCGGCCAGCTGGCAGTCGCTGCGCGGGTTGCATCTACCGGGCTGAGTCGAGCGTGCGGTTTTGCAGGCCAGCCGGCCGTTTGGCGTGCCGAAACGCCTCATTCGATGGCCAGCCATGGCATCCCGCTATGCCCCGGTCAGCGCCGCAAGCAGCGCCGAGGCCGCGGCCTGCGGATCAGGCGCGGCGGTGATCGCCCGTACCACCACCACCCGCCCGGCGCCGGCCGCCACTACCTGCGGCAGCCGCTCGGCATCGATCCCGCCGATGGCGAACCACGGCTTGTCGGGGCGCTGGTCCACGGCGAACCTCAGCAGCTCCAGACCCGGGGCTTCCCGGCCGGGTTTGGTGGGGGTGGGCCAGCACGGCCCGACGCAGAAGTAGTCGACCGGTTCGGTCAGCGCCGCGGTGACCTGCTGGCCGTCGTGGGTGGACCGGCCGATCAGCACGTCGGCCCCGACGATCTCACGGGCGATCGGCAGCGGCAGATCGTTCTGGCCCAGGTGCAGCACGTCGGCCTCGGCGGCGCGGGCGATGTCGGCGCGGTCGTTGACCGCCAGCAGCGCGCCGTGCCGGCGGGCGGCGGCGGCCAGGGTCTCCAGCGCTGCCAACTCGTCGCCGGCCTCCAGCGGACCGAACTGCTGCTCGCCGGGCGAACCCTTGTCGCGCAGCTGGATGACGTCCACCCCGCCGGCCAGTGCGGCGTCGGCGAATTCGGCCAGGTCCCCCTTTTCCCGGCGGGCATCGGTGCACAGGTAGAGCCGGGCGTCGACGAGGCGGGTCAGACGATCTGAGCGTTTGTGCATCCCTCGACGCTAGCGGCTAGCTTGGTGAGTTGACACCGAGGCGGAAGGGAGCAGCACATGCCCAAACCCTCGCTCGGGTCGCTGGCCGTGATCGGCGGCGGTGTCATCGGTCTGTCGGTGGCCATGCAGGCCGCCCGGGCCGGGTGGTCGGTGCGGGTGCATCGCACGGCTGACCCCGGAGCCTCCTGGGTGGCCGGCGGCATGTTGGCCCCGCACAGTGAGGGCTGGCCGGGTGAGGACCAGCAGCTGCGGCTGGGGCTGCGCTCACTGGAGTTGTGGCACGACTTCCTCGTTCGGCTGCCGGCCGAGGTCGTCACCGCGCGCGAATCGCTGGTGGTGGCCGCCGACCGCGCCGATGTCGCCGACCTGCGCACCGTCGCCGACTGGCTGACCGCACAGGGTCACCCGGTGATCTGGGAATCGGCCGCGCGCGAGGTCGAACCGCTGTTGGCTGCCGGCATCCGGCACGGCTTCCGGGCACCCACCGAGCTGGCGGTCGACAATCGCGCGGTGGTCACCGCGTTGATCACCGCCTGCGAGGAACTCGAGGTGGCGTGGGCGGGGCCGGTGCACGAGCTCGCCGAGGTGGCGGCCGACGCGGTGGTGATCGCCAACGGCATCGACGCCCCGGCGCTGTGGCCCGGCCTGGCGATCCGTCCAGTCAAGGGCGAGGTGCTGCGACTGCGGTGGCGCAAAGGCTGTTTGCCGGTGCCGCAGCGGGTCATTCGGGCCCGGGTGCACGGCCGGCAGGTCTATCTGGTGCCACGCCCCGATGGCGTGGTGGTGGGAGCAACACAGTACGAGCACGGCCGGGACACCGCCCCGGTGGTGTCCGGGGTGCGTGACCTGCTCGACGACGCCTGCGCACTGGTGCCGGCGCTGGGGGAGTACGAACTGGCAGAATGCGGAGCCGGTCTGCGGCCGATGACACCGGACAACCTGCCGCTGGTGCGCCGGCTCGACGAGCGGACGGTCGTCGCCGCCGGCCACGGCCGCAATGGTTTTCTGTTGGCACCATGGACCGCCGAACAGGTTGTGTCCGAACTACTTCCGGTTGGAGTGGAGCAATGACCATCCGCGGTGTCGACGATGCAGAGCGTAGCGATGAGGAGGAGCGGCGCATGATCATCAACGTCAACGAGAAACAGGTCGAAGTGGCCGACGCGACAACGGTTGCGGCGCTGCTGGCGTCGATGGGCTACCCGGACCGCGGTATCGCGGTGGCGGTGGACCAGGCAGTGCTGCCGCGGTCGCGGTGGGCCACCGCGCTGAGCGACGGTGCCCGACTCGAGGTGGTGACGGCGGTGCAAGGTGGTTGACGACGCGAAGCTGACCATCGCCGGGCGGGAGTTCAGCTCCCGGCTCATCATGGGAACCGGCGGGGCGCAGAGCTTGGCGGTGCTCGAAGAGGCGCTGGTGGCATCCGGCACCGAGCTGACCACGGTCGCGATGCGTCGCGTCGACGCCGAGGGCGGGACCGGCATGCTGGATCTGTTGAGCCGGCTGGGCATCACGCCGCTGCCCAACACCGCGGGTTGCCGCAGCGCCGCCGAAGCGGTGCTGACCGCGCAGTTGGCCCGCGAGGCGCTGGGCACCGAGTGGGTCAAGCTAGAGGTGATCGGCGATGAGCGCACCTTGTTGCCCGATGCCGTCGAATTAGTCCGCGCCGCAGAGCAATTGGTGGACGACGGCTTCGTCGTGCTGCCCTACACCAACGATGACCCGGTGCTGGCCCGCCGACTGGAGGACGCCGGGTGCGCCGCGGTCATGCCGCTGGGGTCGCCGATCGGCACCGGGTTGGGTATCGCCAACCCGCACAGCATCGAGATGATCGTGGCGGCGGCCGGGGTTCCGGTGGTGCTGGACGCCGGCATCGGCACCGCCAGCGATGCTGCGCTGGCGATGGAGTTGGGTTGCGACGCAGTGCTTTTAGCTACTGCGGTCACCCGGGCCGCCGATCCGGTCGCCATGGCCGCGGCGATGGCCGGCGCCGTCACCGCGGGCTATCTGGCGCGCCGAGCTGGGCGTATTCCGAAGCGGTTCTGGGCGCAGGCATCCAGCCCGGCTCTGTGAGCACCAACCCGGTGAGCACCACCCCGCGCGAGGGTGCGTGTCCCCGGTGGGACACGCCGTTTGCGGACCGGGAAGCCGCACGTTCGGCGAACTGGGGACTGTGGTGAAACACTATGTCGCGCTGGGTAGTTCGATGGCCGCCGGTCCGGGCATCCGGCCCGCGGTCCCCGGTTCCCCGCGGGCGGCTGGGCGATCAGTGCTGAACTACCCGCACCTGGTGGCGCACGCGCTGGGCCTCGACCTGGTCGATGTCACGTTCTCCGGCGCGACGACCGCGCACCTGCTGACCGAGCGCCAGCACGGCGTACCGCCGCAGCTCGAGGCGCTCGACGGTTCGGAAGCCCTGGTGACGATCACGATCGGCGGCAATGACGTCGGGTACGTGCCGATGCTGATGGCCGCGGCGTTGCTGCCCCGGGCCGCCCGACTGCTGGCGCCGGTCGGCACCCTCTTCGACCAGCGCGAGCGCCAGCAGGCACTGGACGGCGTGGAATCCTCGCTGCGCGCGGTCGGCACCGCGGTGCGACACCGGGCACCGCAGGCGCGAGTGCTTTTCGTCGATTACCTGACCCTGATGCCACCGGCCGGGTCGCGGGCGGGCCGACTACCCGAGCCGGTCGTCGAGTTGGCCCGCCACATCGCCACCGAGCTGGAGGGACACACCGCCACCGCCGCGGCCGCCACCGGCTGTGAGATCGTGCGCGCCGGTAAGGCCAGCCGCGAACACCACCCCTGGTCGGCGCAGCCGTGGACGGTGGGGGCGCGGCTGCCGTTGCCGTGGCGGCCATGGCCGTTTCACCCCAATGCCGCCGGAATGGCCGCGGTCGCCGAGTTGGTGGTCGCGCGTTGGGCCGGTTCACCGAGGGCCTTTGCGAGATGATCTGCAACGGTGCTGACGGCACGGCCGACAGTGTTGGTGGCCAGGCCGGCGGATTGTTCTTCGGCAATGGTGGGGATGGTGGTGCCGGTGGCCTGGATGCTGATGCCGGCACCGGTGGTGCCGGCGGGAATGGTTCATCGATTCTGGGCAGCGGTGGCGCCGGCGGTGCGGGTCTCGGCGGTGCTACCGGCGGTAACGGAGGGGTCGCGGGCGGCGACGTTGCCGGCCAGCACCGGCGGCGCCGGTGGTGTCGGCGCCGAGCCCACGCCTTAGGAAATCACGGCACGCAGCAGTCCCGCACGGCATCGCCGTGCGGGCCCGCTGCTTTCCGGGGATGTATACGGCCCGCTGTGTAAGCCGTGCCAGGCGCGAACCGCCACGCCCACCCACTAACGTGGACGCGTGGATTACCAGAAGAAACTGACGCCTGTCCTCGGTGCCGTGCTGCTCGGTGCGCTGTTCACCGCTGGTTGCAGCAGCACGCCGCGCAGCACCATTGAGAAGGCACCGGATGCCGCCGCAGCCGCGGAGTTCGCCAAGACTCTGAGCGACAAGGTCACCATCGACGCCATGATGGCGCACCTGCAAAAGCTGCAGGACATCGCCAACGCCAACGACAACACTCGTGCCATCGGTACCCCGGGTTACGACGCCAGCGTCGATTACGTGGCCAGCACGTTGCGCGAGCGCGGTTTCGACGTGGAGACTCCGGAGTTCATCGCCCGGGTGTTCAAAGCCGAGACGGGCTCGGTGCGCCTCGGCGACAAGACCGTCGAGGCCCGGGCCCTGCAGTACAGCCTCGGAACCCCGCCCGAGGGTGTCACCGGGCCGCTGGTCGCCGCGCCGGCCGACGACAGCCCAGGCTGCAGCGCCGAGGATTACGACGGGCTGACCGTCAAGGACGCCGTGGTGCTGGTGGACCGCGGAACCTGCCCATTCAAGGAGAAGATGGCCATCGCCGTCGAGCAGGGCGCGGTGGCGATGGTGGTCGCCGACAGCGTCGACGAAGAGAAGATGGGCGGGACACTGGGGGAGAAGACTGAGGTCAAGATCCCCGTCGTGAGCGTGACGAAGGCCGACGGCGCGATGCTGCGCGGCGGCCACGGCACCATGACCGTCAAACTCGATGCGCACACCGACGACATCCCCGCCCGCAACGTGATCGCCCAGACCAAGACCGGATCGACCGAGAACGTGGTGATGCTCGGCGCCCACCTGGACAGCGTCCCCGAGGGACCCGGTATCAACGACAACGGCTCGGGGGTGGCCGCGGTGCTGGAAACCGCGCTGCAACTGGGGGATTCACCTGAGGTGAACAATGCGGTGCGGTTCGGGTTCTGGGGCGCCGAAGAGCTGGGCCTGATCGGCTCGCGCAAGTACATCGAGTCGCTCGACGTCGAGCAGCTCAAGAACATCGCGCTGTACCTGAACTTCGACATGCTCGGCTCGCCGAATCCGGGCTACTTCACCTACGACGGCGACCAGTCGCTGGACCCGGCCAAGCGCGGCCAACCGGTGGTGCCGGAAGGCTCGGCCGGCATCGAGCGGACGTTGGTGGCCTATCTCAAGTCCGCCGGCAAGGAACCGCGCGACACCTCCTTTGACGGTCGCTCCGATTACGACGGATTCACCCAGGCCGGCATCCCCTCCGGCGGGCTGTTCTCCGGTGCCGAAGTGAAGAAGTCGCCCGAAGAGGCGAAGCTGTGGGGCGGTGCCGCCGATGAGCCGTTCGACCCGAACTATCACCAGAAGGGCGACACCATCGACAACATCGACCGCGACGAGTTGGCGGTCAATGGCCGGGGCGTCCCCTACGCGGTCGGGATCTATGCCCAGGATCTCAGCGGCCGCAACGGAGTTCCGGTCCGGGACGACCGCACCCGCCACGTCGTCACCACGCCGTGATCTGTACGGCGGCCGCCCTGCTGGTGGGTGCCCGCCGTGCCTTGCCGCCGGCGCGGACTACCCGCGGTCGATAGCGGTCCTCGGAGGGGTTCTGCTCCAGTCGCCGAGGGCGGGAGGACACGCGCTCGGAACCTCTTGCCGCGCCGTTCACCTGGGTGTGTTAATAATGCTCTGAAAGTGACGGAGCTGGCCGGAGTTGTTAAGAGGTGGTTATCACGCTCGGTGCTACGAATGGCCCGGCCGGACGCACGGGTGGCCACATCAGACGGCGCCCGAAAGACCGCAAAGCCCAGATCACGCGTGCGGCTGCGGAGGCGTTCAGTGCACAGGGCTACCACGCGACCAGCATGGAGGCGATTGCCACCAAGGTTGGAATCTCGGCGCCGGCGCTGTACCGGCACTACCCGAGCAAGTACCAGATGTTCGCCGTCGTCGTCGGCGCGCTCGGTCAGCAGCTGGAGGACTGTACGGCGTTCGTCGACGAGATTCCCGACGCGGAATTGGAGCAAGATCCCGGGGCGGTCTTGGACCAGATCATCAACACGCTCATCTCGTCAGCGCTCGACAACCGCGAGGCCGGCGGGCTCTACCGGTGGCAGGGACGCTATCTGCAGCCTGACGACAAGGCCACGCTGACGGCGCACATCCATCAGGTCAACCGGCGGGTGCAACGCCCGCTCAACATGTTGCGTCCGGGATTGACCTCCGTCGAGCGGTGGACCTTGTCCGCGGGCCTGCTCAGTATCGCGGGCAGCGTCGTCGGGCACCGGTTGCCGATCTCGGACGACGAGATCAGGCCGCTGATGCTGGACACCGCGCGGGCGCTGGCCGGCGCCGAACTGCCCCAACAGGGTGACGTCGGGGTCAATCGCCCATCGGTGTGGCGCATCTTCGCGCCGGACGCCGGGCCGTACGAGGCGTTGCTGCATTCGGCGATCCTGCTGTTCGGTACCAAGGGCTACGCCGAGACCAGCGTCACCGAGATCGCCGACGCCGTGGGCGTCCCCGCCTCCGGCGTCTATCGGTACTTCTCGAGCAAGAGCGACATCTTGACCACGGGTCTACAGCGTGCCGTCGACCGGATCGGCGGGGAGATGTCGGCGATTGCGGGCGTCTTCAATGACCCGCGCGAGGTACTGGCCCGCCTGGTCGAGGCGTTCGTCGCCACCATCTTCGCCAATCCCGAACTGGCGGCGGTATACGACACCGAGCGGGTCAATCTGGGGCCCGGGGAGCGGGAGCTGTTGCGCGATTCGGAGCGCGCCTTCATCGACACCTGGGTGGGGCCACTGACGGCGGTACGGCCGGAGCTGGACGCTCTGCACGCGAGGTTCCTGGTTCACGTTTTGGCGGCGCTGGTGGACGACCTGGGCCGGCTGGACCGGGAAGGACGGTCGTACGGTGGCGCAACAGCCACCGCGGCACCGGGTTACGCGCAGGCCGCGCTGCGCAAACTCCTGGAGGCCGTCGCGATCGGCGACAACTGACGGATCTGGAGCCGGATCAGCTTCCGGCTCAGGCGATCTGGTAGTCCTCCAGCGGGAATCGGGAGCCATCCCGCACCGCGTTGCGCACCGTGGTGGGCCGCAGCAAGGTCGCTTCGCCGCTCGGGTTGAAGTAGTAGGACCGTGATCCTGTGCAGCTGCCGGCGTAGAACACCGAGCGGTCAAGCCGCTTGGTCATGTCGTCGAGGAAGCGGGTATTGGCAGCCTCGGTGACCTCGAAGGTCGTCGCGCCGCGGCGCTGCAGTTCGCCGAACAACCGGCCCATGTGGCGCATCTGGTATTCCATCGTGTTGAAGAACGACAGGCCGCAGAACGCGTACGGGCTGGCCAGGCTCAGGAAGTTCGGAAAGGCCGGAATCGACACGCCCTGGTAGGCCTGGAACCGGTTCTCCCGCCACCACTTTCCCAGGTTGCGGCCGTCGCGTCCGACGATCTCGATGGCCGGGAAGTTGGCCTCCCACAGGTCGAAGCCGGTGGCCAGCACCAGCGTGTCGATCTCGCTCTTGCGGCCGTCGACGGTGACGATCCCGTCCGGCTCGATCCGTTCGATGCCGGCGGTCTCCAGGTGTACGTGCGGTTTGTTGAAGCTGCGGTAGTAGTCGTTGGACCAACTGGGCCGTTTGCAGCCGATGTCGTAGTTCGGGGTCAGTTTGGCCCGCAGTTCCTTGTCGCGGATCGAGATGAAGCGGTGGATCTTGCACAGATCCATCGCGGCGATCGACAGCCGGCGGAAGTAGGGGAAGTTGAGCACCCCGACGAATGTCATGAAACCCAGCAGGCTGTCGGTCACCCCCCGCAGCGCCCGCTGGGCGAGCGGGACCCGCGCGAACAGCCGCTGCACGACGGGGGAGAACCCGAAGTCCAGTTTGGGCGCCACCCAGATCGGGGTGCGCTGGTAGACCGTGAGATCGCCGACCGTCTTGGCCAGCTCCGGGATCAGCTGCACCGCGGTGGCGCCGGTGCCGATCAAGCCGACCCGCCGACCGTTGAAGTCGTGGTGAGCGTCCCACGCGGTGGTGTGCACCACCTTGCCGGCGAAATCGGCGATGCCCGGGATGTCCGGGGTGTGCGGCTGCGACAGGAAACCGGTCGCGGTGATCAGGTAGCGGGCGCTCAGCGTGGCACCGTCGGCAAGGCTCACCTGCCAGCGCTGCGCTTCCTCATCCCAGCGGGCGCCCTCGACGGTGGTGTTGAACCGCATGTGGCGGCGCACGTCGTACTTGTCGGCGACGTGCTCGGCGTAGCGCTTGAGCTCCGAACCGGTGGCGAACAACCGCGTCCAGTGCGGGTTGGGCTCGAACCAGTACGAGTAGGTGGTCGAGGGGATGTCGACGGCCAGGCCAGGGTAGCGGTTGACGTGCCAGGTTCCGCCCAGATCGTCCTCGCGCTCCAGCAGGACAATGTTGTCGTAGCCGAGCTTCTTCAGCTCGATCGCCGCGCCCATCCCGCCGAAACCCGCGCCCACGATGACGACGTCGAACAGCTCGCTACTCATGAAAATCACGGTACCTGACTCACCGGTAACCAGCGAAGCTGACCGGAGCGTCTCAGCTCAGCAGTCGCAGGGCGGCGTCGACGGCCAGCGCCGGCACGTCGAGGCCCTTGGCGGCCAGGTCATGGCGGGCGCCGCTGATCTCGACGACTTCGTGCCGGGCCGGGATCAACGCTGCCGCGGCGTGAACCTCGGGCAGCGTCCCGAACGGATCCGAGCCGCCGTGGGTGAACACGGTGGGCACGCCGATGCCGGGCAGGTGTTCGGTACGGCGGCGCTCCGGCTTACCGGGCGGATGCAGCGGGTAGGAGAACAACGCCAGCAGGTCTACCGGCACGCCCCCGCCGGCCACCACCATCGAGGTTTGCCGCCCGCCGTAGGAGTGGCCGCCGGCGATCAGCGGACCGTCGGCCAGGGCGCGCGCGTATCCGATTGCCGCGACGATGCCGTCCCGGTCGCCGGCCCCCGACCCTGACGGCGGACCTTTGGGGCGGCGCCGGCGAAACGGCAGGTCGTAGCGGATAGCCAGAAAGCCGCGCCGCGCCCATTCGTCGCAAACCCGCTGCAACATCGGCGAATCCCGGTTGCCGCCGGCGCCGTGGGCCAGCAATACGACGCCGGCCGGGGCACCCGCCGGGCTGTGGGCTACCCCGGCGATCTCGTCGAGGCTCATCGCGTCAACCGGAACAGTGGCGAGACCGGGCCGTGTCCGTGCCCCAGCGGGTAGGCGGCGCGCAGGCACTCGGTGACCCAGTCCTTGGCGAACGCCACCGCGGCGGGAACGGTGTACCCGTGCGCCAGTGCGCAGGCGGTGGCCGCAGCCAGCGTGTCACCGGCGCCGTGGTCGTCGGAGGTGGCTACGCGCGGCCCGGGGAACTCCTGGAAGGCGGTGCCGTCGAAAAGCAGGTCGGGGCTGTGCTGCT
This sequence comes from Mycolicibacter senuensis, assembly GCF_003284925.1. Taxonomy (GTDB): domain Bacteria; phylum Actinomycetota; class Actinomycetes; order Mycobacteriales; family Mycobacteriaceae; genus Mycobacterium; species Mycobacterium algericum_A. Next base: position 10,436 of record NZ_QMEX01000031.1, on the reverse strand, counting down.
CCGACGGCAGGTGTCCGCCTTTGACCAGTACCCACTGCGGACCGAGGGAGTGCAGCGCCCGGGCGGCCGTCCGCTGGGTCTCAGCGTCGACCACCTCGACGCCGACCAGCAGTCGCACCTCGTGCAGGTTGGGCGTCACCAGCGTCGCCAGCGGAAACAGATTGTTGCGCATCGCATCCAGTGCTGACGACGCCAGCAGCGCATCACCGTGCATGGACGCCGACACCGGATCGACCACCAACGGCACGGTCAGCCCCAGTTCTCGCCAGGTCTCCGACACTGCTGTGATGATCTGAGCCGACGCCAGCATCCCGGTCTTGGCGGCCTGGATCCCGATGTCGGGCACCACCGTTTCGATCTGGGCGGCGACGGTGTCGGCGGGAACCTCGTGAAAGCTCTTGACGCCGATGGTGTTCTGCACCGTCACCGCCGTCACCGCGACGCACGCATGGACACCGAGCATCGCGCAGGTGCGCATGTCGGCCTGAATGCCGGCGCCGCCGCCGGAATCCGACCCGGCGATGGTCAATACCCGCGCCGGGGTGGATCCGGACGGTGCCGGCGGCAGGAACTCCACTGTGCTGGATGAGTGGCGACCCGCTTCGCCCGGCTCCGCCGCGCTTGCGATCCCCACTAGGTGGAGATGGGAAGGTACACCCGGTTGCCGTGCTCGGCGAACTCGGCTGACTTCTCCTCCATGCCCCTGGCGATGGCGGCGTCGATGTCCTCCTGGGTCTGTAACCCGTGCTCGTCGGCGTAGTCGCGAACGTCCTGGCTGATCCGCATCGAGCAGAACTTCGGACCGCACATCGAGCAGAAGTGCGCGGACTTGGCCGGCTCGGCGGGCAGCGTCTCATCGTGGTACTCGCGCGCGGTGTCCGGGTCCAGCGACAACGCGAACTGGTCATACCAGCGGAACTCGAAGCGCGCCTTGGACAATGCGTTGTCGCGGTCCTGCGCATGCGGGTGGCCCTTGGCCAGGTCCGCAGCGTGTGCGGCGATCTTGTAGGCGATCACCCCGTCCTTGACGTCCTTGCGGTCCGGCAGCCCGAGGTGTTCCTTGGGCGTCACGTAGCACAGCATGGCGGTACCGGCCTGGGCGATGATCGCCGCGCCGATCGCCGAGGTGATGTGGTCATAAGCCGGTGCGATGTCAGTGGCCAGCGGTCCGAGCGTGTAGAACGGCGCCTCGTCGCACCACTCCTCCTCCAGTCGCACGTTCTCCACGATCTTGTGCATGGGGACGTGCCCCGGGCCTTCGATCATCACTTGGGCACCACGGGATTTGGCGATCTTGGTCAACTCACCCAGAGTGCGCAACTCGGCGAACTGCGCCTCGTCATTAGCGTCGGCGATAGAACCGGGCCGCAGCCCGTCGCCGAGGGAGAAGGTCACGTCGTAGCTGGCCAGGATGTCGGCCAGCTCTTCGAAGTTGGTGTAGAGGAACGACTCCTGGTGCCGCGACAGGCACCACGACGCCATGATCGAGCCACCGCGGGACACGATCCCGGTGACCCGCTTGGCGGTCAGCGGCACATAGCGCAACAGCACCCCGGCGTGCACGGTCATGTAGTCCACACCCTGCTCGCACTGTTCGATCACGGTGTCGCGGTACAACTCCCAGCTCAGCTTGGTCGGGTCGCCGTTGACCTTTTCCAGCGCCTGGTAGATCGGCACCGTGCCGACCGGCACGGGGGAGTTGCGCAGGATCCACTCCCGGGTCTCGTGGATGTCCTTGCCGGTGGACAGGTCCATGATGTTGTCGGCGCCCCAGCGGGTGGCCCACACCATCTTGTCGACCTCTTCGCCGATCGAGCTGGTCACCGCGGAGTTGCCGATGTTGGCGTTGATCTTCACTTTGAACGCCTTGCCGATGATCATCGGCTCCAGCTCGGGATGGTTGTGGTTGGCGGGGATCACCGCGCGGCCGCGGGCCACCTCGTCGCGCACCAGCTCAGCGGGGAAACCTTCGCGGGCGGCGATGAAGGCCATTTCGGCGGTGATCTCACCGGCCTGCGCGCGCTGCAACTGGGTGCCGCGGTCGCGCACCACGCCCGGCCGGGCCGGCAGGCCGCGGTGCAGGTCGATCACCGCGTCGGTGTCGGTATAGGGACCCGAGGTGTCATAGAGGTCGAAGTGCTCGCCGTTGGTCAGGTTGACCCGGCGGAACGGTACCTTCATCACCTCGCCACCGGGGGCCTCGATCTCGCGGTAGATCTTCTCGCTGTAGGGGATTGGCCCGGTGGTCACCTGCGGCTCGATACGGACGTTCGAGACGTCGGTCATGTAAATGTCCTCTCCCTCGCCGGAATTACCCGGTCAGGTTCGTACGGTCGACGGCCCCGGCCGTCCTCTCAGCGCACAGGTTGCGCTCCCGCGGTGTGGATTTTCTGTACTGCGATCACTGCACTGCCACGCTATCGCAGTGTGATGCCCGGCGTAAGGCGCCGACCAGGGTGTCGACACCGGGGATTAGGCATCCGATCCTTTGCATAGCTAATATATGCGCTTTGGGTCGGAGAACCGCGGGAGAGACGATGACGGCGCACGTCGCGAGGGTGACCGCCGACTCCGGGGCTGGCGCACCCGGCGGCCGCCGGTTGCGCTACGGCCGCGATCACCCGCGCTACAAGTGGATAGCACTGTCCAACACCACGCTGGGCGTGCTGCTGGCCACCATCAACGGCTCGATCGTGCTGATCTCATTGCCGGCGATCTTTCGCGGCATCGGGCTGAACCCGCTGGATCCGGCGAACGTGAGCTACCTGCTGTGGATGCTGATGGGCTACCTGTTGGTGTCGGCGGTGCTGGTGGTGTTCTTCGGCCGGCTCGGCGACATGTTCGGCCGGGTGCGCATCTACAACGCCGGCTTCGTGGTGTTCACGGTGGCGGCGATCGCGCTGTCGATCGATCCGTTCGACCTCGGCGCCGGCGCCCGGTGGCTGATCGGCTGGCGGGTGGTGCAGGGCGTCGGAGGGGCGATGCTGTTCGCGTCGTCGGCGGCGATCATCACCGACGCCTTCCCGGCCAATCAACGTGGTATGGCGCTGGGGGTCAACCAGGTGGCTGCGGTCGCCGGATCCTTCGTCGGCCTGCTGATCGGCGGGCTGTTGTCGGAGTGGGATTGGCGGGCGGTGTTCTGGGTCGGGGTGCCGATCGGGGTGCTGGGCACCGTCTGGTCGATGCGGTCGCTGCACGAACTCGGCGAGCGCGCACCGGCCAAGCTGGACTGGGCGGGAACGGTGACGCTGGGGCTGGGGCTGACCGTGGTGCTGACGGCCATCACCTACAGCATTCAGCCACATGGTGATTCGCCGACCAGCTGGACAAGTCCGGTGGTGCTGGGTTCGCTGGCGCTGGGAGTGGCGCTGCTGGTGCTGTTCTGCGTCATCGAACTGCGGGTCGCCGCGCCGCTGCTCGATGTGCGGCTGTTCCGGATCCCGGCGTTCGGAATGGCCAACGTGGCCGGCCTGTTGGCGGCGATCGGGCGCGGCGGTATGCAGTTCATGCTGATCATCTGGCTGCAGGGCATCTGGTTGCCGCTGCACGGCTACAGCTTCGAATCCACCCCGCTGTGGTCGGGCATCTACCTGCTGCCGATGACGGTCGGCTTCCTGTTGGCCGGGCCGGTGGCCGGGTCACTGTCGGACCGGCACGGCGCCCGCCCCTTCGCCGTCGGTGGGATGGCGCTGATGGCGGTGACGTTCGTGGCGCTGGTGCTGCTTCCCGTCGACTTCGACTACCGGGTCTTCGCGGCGCTGGTCTTCCTCAACGGGCTCGGCGGCGGGATCTTCACCGCACCCAACACCGCTGTGGTCATGTCCAGCGTCCCGGCCGCCCAGCGCGGTGCCGCCTCGGGGGTGCGGGCCACGTTCTTCAACGCCGGCACGTCGTTGTCGATCGGTATCTTCTTCTCCCTCATGGTGATCGGCCTGGCGAACACGCTGCCGGAGGCGATGGGTGCGGGGTTAGAGCACCGGGGAGTGCCCGCCGAGGTCGCCCAACAGGTGGCCCACACCCCGCCGGTGGGCAGCCTGTTCGCGGCGTTTCTGGGTTACAACCCGATCGGCGAACTGCTGGGGCCCTCCGGTGTGCTGGACCGTCCCGGTGTCGACGCCCAGATGTTGACCGGGCACAGCTTCTTCCCGCAACTGATCTCCGGGCCGTTCCACACCGGGTTGGCGGTGGTGTTCGCCGCCGCGGCGGTGATGATGGTGCTCGGGGCGCTGACGTCGTGGGCGGCGCCGGGGCGTTACGCCGGCGAGCCGGTGAACCGGTCCGACAGCACCCCGGGCGCCCACGGAACCCGTATGACGGTGCACTTCGACGATGCGGCCGGGTCGTGACCGAACCGTGTGGAAACCGGTGGGTGAGTTGAATTGACCCGCGCGCATTCCTGATGCACTATGGACCGTGCAAGCACCTCGTTAGGTGAGGCGTCTGCACGGACACAGGCCACTGACCCCGAACGTCGAAAGACGCCCCGGGTCAGGACAGCTCCTCCCGGCTTAAGGGTTGAGCCCAAGTGGCTTCCGATCTACGGACACGCCGTGCAGTGTCGAAGCTCTGACGAGTGGGGTGCGGTCTTCCGACAGTCGTCGGAGCTGCCTCCAAAGCCTGCGGTGAAACCGGCACGCCCACGCGTGCCCGCGACCGAGAGGAGGTGAGGGACGCATGAGTTCCGGTGATAGTCCGAGCCGATATCTGACTTCTGTTCCGTCCCCATCCGAACGGTCGCATACCGCCTCCAGCTGAGCTCCGATTCCGGCCTCCAGCTGAGCGCGTAGCGGCGTTACGCGACTAGGAGGCCATCATCATGGTTGCAATCGCCTACACCGACATCCAGGCGCCGGCCCCGCGTGCCAACAGCACGGCGAAGAAGGTGGACACCCGCCGGGGTGCACCGACCGCGCCCGCCTCAGACCCGGTGGTCGACATGGCCACCCGGCTGCTCAGTGGTCCCCTGCACCAGATGTATGCACTCTTGTGGCGCGTCGGGGTGCTGACCGTCGACCACTGAGTCGCCCGAGGCCAGCTCGGGCGTCTGCTAGGCGTCCTCTAGGGCCTCGCCGAGTTGCTCGAGTACCTCGCTGCGGTGGTTGTTGGCCAGAATGTGGCCCGCGGCCACCGCAGCGGCTACCGGCCAGTCGATGATCTCGAACGCGGCCAGCAGCGCCAGCCCACCGTAGTAGGCCAGCTGCTCGGGTCGCGGCACCGTCACCTTGCCGAACAGCGGCAATTCGACCGCGAAGCCCTCGGCATCCCGGATGTGGGCCACCGCTTCCCGCTGGGATGCGCTGCGCCGCGTGCTGTCCGCCATCATGAGCCTCCTGGTGGCGACGGGTCGCCGGATGATCGGGCCGCGGCCGTTCCGCGACGAGAGCCGGTGTCCCCATTGTGCACAAGCCGCAGCCGTGGCGCGGAGTGGCCGTCGGCAGTCGGGGTGCCGTCCGGCTGGCGCGGCACGGGCACCATGAACTGGGTGGGCTTGTCCGCGGACTCCTGCAGGCCGGACAGCAGCTTCGGCACCACGGCCGCGCCGGCGGTGGCCACCGTCGCCGCCCCCAGCGCCTGAGCCCAGCCCAACGGACCCAGCGGGGTGCAGCCCAGCAGTTGGCTGACGCCCGGAATGGAGATCAACGTCCCCATCGCGGCGAGTGAGCCGACCGCGGTCGCCACCACCAGCGGGTCATGCGAGTCCAGCAGCGTCTGGCCCAGCTGGGCGGCGACCAGCGACACCAGCGCGACCGTGGAGGCCCGCTGTTGGCGCCCGGTCATCGAGGCCAGCGCCCATGCGCCCACCGCGGCCGACGCGGTCGTCACCCCGCGCACCGCCACCGCGCGCCACAGCGCGTCGGGATCCGGGCCACGCGCCGTGGAGGCCGCCGAGTCGTTCAGTTCACTGACCGCCAGCGCGGTCGCCGGCAGCGCGTCGGTGAGCATGTTCACCAGCAGCAGCTGGCGGGCATTGAGCGGTGAGCGCCCGGTGAGCGCGCTGCCGATGATCGCGAACGCCACCTCACCGGCGTTGCCGCCCAGCAGCACCCCGACCGCTGCCTGCACCCGCTGCCACAGTTCCCGGCCCTCGTCCAACGCGTCGAGCAGCGTGTGGATCCGGCCATCGAGCAATACCACGTCGGCGGCGGTGCTGGCGGCCTCGCTGCCATGGGCGACGACCGCTAACCCGACGGTGGCGGCGCGGATGGCCGCGGCATCGTTGGCGCCGTCACCGACCATCGCCGACACCTTGCCGGTGCGCTCCAGGGTCTGCACGATCTGCACCTTGTTCTCCGGTGACATCCGGGCGAACACCACCCGCTCGGCTACCGCGACTTCCTGTCCCTTGCGGGACAACGCATCCCACTCCGCGCCGCTGATCACCTGATCGGCGCTGATCTCCAGGCCGAGCTCCCGGGCGATCGCGGTTGCGGTGACCGGGTGGTCGCCGGTGATGAGCCGCACCGGGATCTGCCAGCGGTCCAGGTCGGCCAGCAGGGCGGCGGCCTCCGGCCGGGGGGTGTCGGCGATACCGATCAACCCGACGAACGTCAGCGCATCGCCACAGAACTGGCCGATGTCCTCCGGATCCGGGTCCTCACCCAGGGCGGCGACCTGCGCTGCGGAGAGTTCCCGCCGGGCAACGGCGATCACCCGCAGCCCCTCCCCGGCCATACCCAGCACCGTCTTGCGGATCGCCGGGTCGCCGCCGCAGGCGGGCCCGACGACCTCCGGCGCACCCTTGACGGCCAACTCGGCGCCGACAATCGACGCCGAGTAGCTGCGCCCGGACCGGAACGGCAGATGGGCGACCTCGCCGCGATCGGGATCCACCACGCCGGCAGCCGTCGCGGCGTCGATGATCGCGGCATCGGTGGCGTGCACCTGCCGGCCGTTCGTGGTCGGGGCGGCCTGCGCCGCGAACGCCAGCACCTCATCGGTGGTGTACCCCGGCGCCGGTGTCAGCTGTGTCACCCGCAGCCGGTTCTGGCTCAGCGTCCCGGTCTTGTCGAAGCACACCACGTCAACGCGGCCGAGCGCCTCCACCGAGCGCGGCACCCGAACCAGCACACCGGATTTGGTCAGCCGCCTGGCGGACGCCTGCTGTGCCAGGGTGGCCACCAGCGGCAGACCCTCGGGGATCGCCGCGACGGCGATGGCGATGCCGGAGGCCACCGACTGTCGCAACCCGATCCGCCGGAGGACGCCCAAACCGGTCACCAGGGTCCCCCCGGCCAGGCTGATCCGCCAGGCCTTGCTGGTCAGCAGGCTCAGCTGGTGCTGCAATCCGACCGCCGACTGCTCGCCGGCGACCAGGTCGGCGGCGCGGCGACTGTAGGTGTCGGCACCCACCGCGGTCACCAGCGCCAGGGCGGTACCGGTGATGACCGTGGTGCCCGCATAGATCATGCATTCGCGCTCGGCCAGGTCCGCTCCCGGCGTGGCCTCGATCTGCTTGACCACCGACAGCGACTCGCCGGTCAGCGACGACTCGTCGACCTCGAGGTCGTCGGCGTCGATCAAGCGCCCGTCGGCGGGCACCACCTCGTGCGGCCGCACCTCAATCACGTCACCGAGACGCAACTCCTCGGCGGGGACCTCACAGTAGCCGCCATCGGGCAGCAGCCGGCGTGCCGGCGGAACCTGTTCGTTCAACAGCACATTGAGCCGCCGCTCGGCCACCAGGCGCTGCGCGGCGGCCAGCATCGCCGCATCGGCCGCACCGGCCGCACCGGCAACCGGCGCCGCCTCGCCGGAGGTGAGAGCGACCACGCCGCCCGCACACACCGGACCACCCACCGGCAACGGCGCCACTGATGATGGCGCAGCCGCCGCACTGGCACTGAAAATCAGTGCACTTGCACACAAGCCAATACCGGCGAATAACGCGATACCGGGTCTCCCGAGGCTCTTCAACGTGAACTCCGATTGTTAGTATCCAGCCCCCCGGACACGCAATCTGATGACTGCAAACGAACCGTATCACAACGGTGTAAGTTGGCCGGCCGCCCCATTTAATCCGTTACCGTACCGATGCGGATCAGCCGCATTGACCGGGCGTCGGCCCGGATAACTGCGTCGCATTTTGGTGCGGTCATCCCGGACGGGACGGAATACTCAACAAATGAGTGGAGCTAAGGGGACTCGAACCCCTGACCCCCACACTGCCAGTGTGGTGCGCTACCAGCTGCGCCATAGCCCCGCGATGTCGTGCTCATCGAAGCTACACCACCGCCATGCCCAGGCTCAAAACACCTGGTCGGTCACCCACCCGGTCAGGCCGGGTGCTGCGTCTTATGCAGCCCGAAAGGCACCGCGTCGAGCAGGGTGACCGTCACGCTGGCACCGCTGGGCACCTGGTAGCTGCGCTCCTCACCGCGCCGTGCGCCGGTGATGGCCTTACCGAGCGGTGACTGCGGGGAATAGACCTCCAGCCCACTCTGGTCGTCGTCACGAACCCCCAGCAGGAAGGTCTCGGTGTCGCCGTCGTCGTAGCGGACCGTGAGCACCATGCCCGGCTCGGCCACCCCGTCGTCCGGCGGATCCTCGCCGACGACCGCGACCGCCAACAGGTCGTGGATCTGGTGGATCCGCGCCTGGCGCGACTGTTGCTCGCTGATGTCGGCGGTGCCCGAACCGATGTGTGGCTCGGACAACTCGGCCAACTCGGCCAACAGCCGGTCCTTGGTCTCCTGTGTCATCCAGACACCTTGCGAATCGGTCATCGACGATCTCCTTTACGAACAGAATCAGCTTGGAGTACTACCGGGCTCAGCGCAACGGATCGAGTTCACGCAATACCGCGGACTGTTTGCCGGTGGTGATCTGCTCCGCCAGCAACCGGCCCGTCACCGGGCCGTGCGTCAGGCCCCACATCCCGTGGCCACCCGCCACGTAGACGGTACGCGGGCTCACCTCCCCCACCAAGGGGCGCCCGTCGGGGCTGACCGGACGCGGGCCCACCCAGACATCGGTGCGCTCCGCCCAGCGCACGCCGTCGAGCAGCGGGCGTGTTGCCGCGACGATGGCCTCGACGCGGGCAGGGACGATCGGGGCGTCCGGATCGCCGAACTCCATGGTTCCGGCCACCCGCAGCTTGGCGTTCAACGGAGTGCAGGCCACCCGGGCATCCGGCAGGTAGATCGGACCGGTGACCGGCCCGTCGACCGGCACCGTGAAGGAGTAGCCGCGGCCGGCCCGCACCGGGACCCGAACCCAGCGCGTCGTCAGCTGCGACAGCCAAGCGCCACTGGCGATCACCGCAGCCGCCGCCGTCAGCGTCGTACCGTCGCGGCCAGTCACCACCGCGCCGTCTCGCGTCGGCGTCACATCGGTCACGTCCATGGTATGCAGCGCGGCGCCGCGCTCGACCACCGCGCGACCCAGCGCGGTGACGAACCGGCCTGGGTCGAGGAACCGCTGGCCGTCGATCTGCACCGCAGCGGCGACGGCCGAGGACGCCAGTGGCACGCGCTCGCGCAGCGCCGCACCGGTCAGTTCGGTGCAGAACACCGGCCGGCCCGCTTCGGAGAATCGCCGCAACTCGTCGAGCAGGCGCTCGGCGTCGGCGGAGGTGCGGAAGATCGCGGTGATGGGAGCATCGGTGACCGGGGCGTCGACGCCGTTGGCCACCAGAACGTCGTAGGCCTCGATGCACTCGGCGCTCAGCGGCGCGTTGGCCCGCACCGCGCGGCGCCACGCCGACGGCCGGCTGTTGGCGGCGAAACGCGCCAGAAACGCCCACAGCCCCGGCCCGGCATTGAGCGGAACCTGCAGCGGCGCGGCCCGGCTGAACAGCGACCGCAGCCCGAAGCGCAGATTGGCGGGCTCGTTGAGCGGTATGGCCAGTGCCGGGGAGATCCAGCCGGCATTGGCCCACGACGACCCGGCCGCGACGCCGACACGGTCGACAACCGTGACCTCGACACCGCGCTCCTGCAGGAACCACGCGGTCGACAACCCGACGATGCCGGCGCCCACCACGATCACTGACCGTGGCGCGCCGTCGATCCGGTTGTCCGTACTCATCAGTCCATGATGCGGCGCTCGCCCCACCTGCGGTTTAACCGGTTCGCACAACGACGACGTCAGGGTTTGTCGAAAGCCGACAGGTCACCGGCTGCCAGCTCGATCATCGCCGCAAGCCGGGCGCGGGCATCGTCGAGCCCCAGCGGGGTCACCTCCGCCATCTTGCGCAGCCGGTAGCGCATGGTGTTCTCATGCACACTGAGCCGCTCGGCGGCTCGCGCCAGATCGCCCTGGGCGTCGAGCCAGGCCCGCAGCGTGGCCACATAGGGCGTGCCGTGCACCGCGTCGTGGTTACGCAGTTCGGCGACCGGGCCGCGGGCCGGTATCCGGCCGGACCGTGCTGCGGTGTAGAGCCGTCGCAACACGATCTCGTCCCAGGCCTCGTCGTAGGCCGGCGGCGCGTCATCGGG
>NZ_QMEX01000030.1 GCF_003284925.1 Mycolicibacter senuensis | reverse complement strand
CTCGGCGCGGCTGGCTACCCTGGGCCCGGCCGCCACCCTGGCCCGCGGCTATGCGGTCGTCCAGACGGTGGAGGGCGACGGGGCGCACGTGCTGCGGTCGGTCCAGGACGCACCCGCCGGAACCGCCCTGCGAATCCGGGTCGCCGACGGAGCGATCGCCGCTACCAGTGAAGGGCACCACGATGGCAACTGAGCAACCCGCGTCCATGAAGCCTGTTAGTGACCTCGGTTATGAGCATTGCCGCGATGAGCTGATCGAGGTGGTGCAGCGACTGGAGCAGGGCGGGCTGGACCTCGACGCTTCGCTGGGCCTCTGGGAAAGAGGCGAACAGCTGGCCAAGCGCTGTGAGGAGCACTTGGCCGGCGCCCGCAAGCGGGTGCAGGACGTGCTGGCCGGCGAGACCGGCGAGGACGAAGGGACATGAGCTGCACGCGGGAAGCCCCGAAGAACTGAAACACGTTCAGCTATGCTCTCCCGATGGGTGATCCATCGCTGACGACCGAGCTCGGCCGGATCCTGGTCACCGGGGGCTCCGGATTCGTCGGGACCAATTTCGTCAAGACGCTGCTTGACCAGGGCTACCAGGTGCGGTCCTTCGACCGGGCACCCTCGCCGCTGCCCGACCACCCCGGCCTGCAGAAGCTCGAAGGCGACATCTGCGACCCGCAGGCCGTCGCACAGGCGGTCGCCGACATCGACACGGTGTTCCACACCGCCGCGATCATCGATCTGCAGGGCGGCGCCAAGGTCACCGACGAGATCCGGCGACGCAGCTTCGCGGTCAACGTCGACGGCACCAAGAACCTGGTGCAGGCCGGGCAGCGAGCCGGGGTGAAACGGTTCGTCTACACCGCGTCCAACAGTGTCGTGATGGGCGGTAAAGCCATCTCCGGCGGCGATGAGAACATGGCCTACACCACCAAGTTCAACGACCTCTACACCGAGACCAAGGTCGTCGCCGAGAAGTTCGTGCTGGGCGAGAACGGCGGTCAGGGCATGCTGACGTGCTCGATCCGCCCATCGGGCATCTGGGGCAACGGCGACCAGACCATGTTCCGCAAGCTGTTCGAAAGCGTCGTGGCAGGCCACGTCAAGGTCTTGATCGGCAGCAAGAAGGCCAAGCTCGACAATTCCTACGTGCACAACCTGATTCACGGATTCGTCCTGGCCGCACAACATCTTGTCCCGGGTGGAACGGCGCCCGGCCAGGCTTACTTCATCAACGACGGCGAACCGATCAACATGTTCGAGTTCGCCCGACCGGTCATGGAGGCGTGCGGCGAGCGCTGGCCCCGGCTCCGGGTTTCCGGCCGGATGGTGCGCGACGTCATGTTCAGCTGGCAGTGGCTGCATTTCCGGTTCGGGTTGCCCGAACCGCTGTTGGAACCCGGCGCGGTGGAACGGCTTTACCTGAACAACTATTTCTCGATCGACAAGGCACGCCGCGACCTCGGCTATCAGCCGCTGTTCACTACCACGCAGGCGATGGCCGACTGCCTGCCGTACTACAAGGAGCTGTTCGAGCGGGTCAAGGCCGAGGCGCATCCGCACCTGGCGACGGTGGTAGCCGAGCCGCATCCGGAATAGCCTTGGGGCCATTGCGCCTTCGTAGCCACCGCATCACAACCGATGCATCGCCCGCGCCACCGCGGCATTCTCGAGAACAGTGCTGATCAGCGGCGGGTCGCGGTGTGGCTCCGGGCGCCGGGGCGCCTTCATGCGGAGGGCCGCCGGAAGCCGGCGCGCCCGTGCAATAGGGCCCCACGAATGTGTCGCAAATGACACAGACATGAGCTGCCTCCTCCCTCGGTGTCGCTTGAGGTGACCTGACACATCCTCACGCGCGCCCACCGCGGCGAACGCAGTGTGGGAATACTGCAATCCGACGGTCTCCGGCCGAGGTGTTACCTAGGACGCGCCTCAGTACCGCCACCCGAGAGGCGCGCATGAAGCAGTAGCGCACTACCGAGACCGCCCCGCAGCGCAGGGACGAGGATTCAGCTTGAACCAGCGCGCGAAAGGAGATCCATGCCGACCAGGTCGAGCCCGCCGCGGGTACGTTCACCCAAGCTCGTGCAGGGGGCCCTGTTCGCCTTCCGTCGCCGCTCCGCGATGCGGCACTGGATCGGGCGATATGGACACGTCTTCGAGCTGAACATCCCGTTCTTCGGTCGATCGGTCGTGGTCTCCGACCCGGCCCTGGTGCGTTCGGTGTGCGGCGCCGACGCCGGCCAACTGGCCAATGTGCAGCCAAATCTGAGCAATTTGTTCGGACCGGGATCGATCTTCGCGCTCGACGGCACCGGTCATGGCGACCGACGCCGCCTACTGGCACCGGCATTTCACGGGTCGAGCCTGAGAGCTTATGAGACGGTGGTCGAATCCGAGACGCTGCGCGAAAGCGCGACGTGGCCCGAGGACACCGAGTTCCGGATTCTCGAGCCGATGAAAAGGATCACCTTGAACGTGATTCTGCGGACACTGTTCGGGGTCGACAACGCCGAACTGGCGGAACTGCGCGAGCTGATCCCGCCCTACATGACGCTCGGACAGCTGCTGGCGTTCGCGCCGGCGCCGCCGCCCCCGGTCCGGCATTACAGCCCGTGGGGCAAGCTCGACGAACTGCGCACGCCGTTGGATCGAATCATCGGTGCGCTGGTCGACCGTGCGGCGGCCGATCCCGGCCTCAACGATCGCTCCGATGTCTTGGCAGGGTTGCTGCGCGCCCGGCGGGCCGACGGATCGCAGGTGTCGCGGTGCGACATCGGTGACGAACTGTTGACCCTGATCGTCGCGGGCCACGAAACCACGGCGACGGCGCTGGCCTGGACCTTTGAGCGGTTGCGGCGGCACCCAGCCGTGCTGGCCGAGTTGGTCAGCGAAGTCGACTCGGACGGCAGCGAGTTTCGGCGGGCCACGATCGCGGAGTCGCTGCGTGCGCGCACCGTCCTCGACGTGACCGGCCGCCGGGTCACTGCAACGCATTTCGACCTCGGTGGATGGCGGATACCCCACGGACGCACGGTGTTGGTGCGTATTGCCGACCTGCATGAGAATCCGCAGCTCTTCCCACACCCCGAACACTTCGATCCGTATCGGTTCGACCGCAGCAGACCGGCGCCACCGGCATGGCTGGCGTTCGGCGGCGGAACTCGGCGGTGCCCCGGCGCCGACTTCGCGGTCACCGAGATGGATATCGTGCTGCGCACGGTGTTGCGGCACTTCAGCATCCACACGGACGCCTCCCCCGGCGAGAAGTCGCACTTCCGCGGCGTGGCCCATACCCCGAAACTCGGCGGCCGCGTCGCCGTGACCAGGCGAACGTAGCCGATCGTGTCAACTCAGCTGATCAAACCGGCGCACGCCGAACCACTCGAAATCCGCTGCAATGTAGGCGATGCCATTGTCGCCAACCTGGCGATGCACATCGTCTTCTTCGTTGAGCATCACCTCGACGCAACGGCTCTCGCCCGCGCGTTCGAGCAGGCCCTGACGAAGCTACCGATCTTCGCCGGTCGGATGACAATGCCCAACGGTGGGGCGCGAATCCGGTGCACCGGGCAGGGTGTGCCCTTCACCTCCGTGTCGTCGGCGCGCACGCTGGACGACGCGATCCGTTCGGCGTCGACCGACACCGGCGACTGGCTGGTGAACCCGGTGAACGCCGTTGCGGCCCGCTGGGGGCTGGGCCCGCTGTGCAAGGTCAAGGTCACCCGGCTGGCCGACGATGCGACCGCACTCGGCATCTCCTGGCACCACATGATCGGCGATATGCAGACGTTGATGCTCTTCATGAACGCCTGGGCTGACGCCGCTGCCGGCCGGCCGCTCGCCGAGCCGTTGATCGTCGAAGACCGTGCTGCCTACCTCGACGAGCATCTGCCCGCCGACGGCGCCTCCGAGCCCGGGGTTCGCTGTCTCGGGCTCGCCGAGCTCGCGCGCAGCGCGCTGTATCTGGCCAAGGATGCGCGTAAGCAGCGGACGGTGAGTTACTACTTCGGTGACGACGAACTGTCTCGTATGCGAGGCTGGTACGGAAAGCAGCTGCGCCTGTCGTCGAACGACGTCGTGTGCGCGCATGTCTGCGAAGCGCTGATGGCCGCCGATCCAGCCGTGGATCGTCGCACGCTGGCGATCGTGGTGAACGCCCGGAACCGCTGTGGCCTTGATCCGATGCTGGTCGGCAACATCGTCACGACACTGAACCTAGACCTGGCACGCGGCGAAACCGCCGGGTCGATCGCCGCACGCATCCGCCGGAGCGTGGACCATTTCGCCGGCGAGCACTGCGACATGCGCGCCAACCAACGGTTCCTCGACACGGGCGGTCCGTGGCGGGCAGCTCGTTGTGTATCAAGCGCCTTCGATCCGGCCCGGTGGAACCCGGTGATCACAAACCTGAGCGGCTTCGGCGTCTACCGATTGCGATTCCAAGATGCCGGCGTGTCCTACTGCACGCTGCTGATGAAGCTGCCCGTGGCGGGAGGCGGGGCACTGATGCAAGGGGCGCATGGCCGCGGACTGGTATTTCAGATGGCGTTGCCTCCCAAGGACTACCAAGCCATGTCGAGCCCCGCCATCCGGGAACACATTTACCGGTTTCGGCATGCCGACGACGCTATTCCTCGCGTGCATCAAATGATTCGGAGTTGATTACCGCTCCGGTCCGGTGCCCACGAACGTTTCGCGGCCGTAGTGCTGAGCCCAGACCACTGGAAATGCCGTAGCGCACTACTGAGTTCCCCCGGCTTGACGCACGCGACGATATCGGTCATGAATGGACGGAGGCGCTGCGGTGGATAGCGCAACACACATCGATCGAGTCAGCCTCGCCGGTTCGGTCGCTGCACCGAAACCGGCCACCCGGCTGAGCACCTGGACGATGACCCGCGAGGCCATCACTGTTGGATTCGACGTCCGTAACGGCTTTCTGGAGCGCACGCGGGGCAGCGATTTCACCCGCTTCCGTTGCGCCGGGCGACGTTTCGTGTCTATCGGCCATCCCGAATATGTGGATCACGTGCTGCACCAGGCTCGCCTCAAATACGTCAAGTCAAACGAATACGAGCCCATCCGAACCTGCGCGGGCGTCAACTTGGTCACCGACGAGGGTGATTCCTGGGCCGCTCACCGCCGGGCGCTGAACCCGACCTTTGCGCGACGCCACCTTGACGGCCTGGTCGATTTGATGATCGACCCGATCACAGCGGTCACCGAGGCACTGCGAACCGACATCCCGTTCGACATGCACCGCACGATGGTGGAGATGACCCTGCGGGTGGTCGCCAATTCCCTGTTCAGCCAGGACTTCGGGCCGCTGCTCGATACCGTGCACGACCTGGCGACCCGGGGGGTGGAGCACGCAGAGCGGCTGGAGCGACTAGGACTGTGGGGCCTCATGCCGCGCCGCGTCTACAACACACTGAACTGGCTGGCGTTCTCGGGCATCCGGCTGCCGCCACCGTTGAACGACATGCAGGACATCACCCTGTCGCTCGACCGTGCCATCAATTCGGTGGTCGACCAGCGACTGGATCACCCGACCGACTCCGCTGACCTACTCAACGTCTTGCTGCACGCCGACGGCGGGATCTGGCCACGCCGACGAATTCGGGACGAGACCATGGCATTCATACTCGCCGGCCACGAAACAACTGCCAATGCCATGTCCGGGTTCTGGTATCTGATGGCGCTGCATCCCGCGGCCCGAGACCGCATGCTCGACGAGATCGACGCCGTGCTGGGCACGCGCCGCCCGGTCGCCGACGATCTCAGTAGGCTGCCGTGGACCACAGCATCCATCCAGGAAGCGCAGCGCTACTTCCCCGCGGTGTGGGGGATCATCGGGCGGCGCGCCATCGAGGATGACGTCATCGGAGGGCACCGAATTCGACGCGGCACCACAATTTTCATCCAGGTCAACCACATTCACCATGACCCGCGCTGGTGGCCGGACCCGGAGACCTTCGATCCCAGCAGATTCTTGCAAGACCCCAAGAATCGCCCCCGCTCTGCCTACCTGCCGTTCGGCGGCGGGCGACGTATCTGCATCGGACAAAGTTTTGCACTGATGGAGATGGTGCTGATTGCGGCAATCATGTTTCGGCATTTCACGTTTGATCTTGCGCCCGGCACACCAGCTGAGCTTGACGCGATGAAGAGCGCGCGGCCGAAGAACGGCGTGGAGCTGATCGCGCGCCGGCGCTCCTGAAATCACGACCTCGTGCCGGCCGGCACTGCGCACAGCTCAATTGCTTCGCAGCACCTCGACGGTCTCCAGGCGCCGCGAACGTATCACCGGATACAGCGCGGCGGCCAAGACCAGCAGGAACACTGCTGCCACCCCGGTGCGCAGCGGCGATGGCAGCACCCCCCATTCGAACGTGATGCCGTAGTACACCGATGAACCCAGCGACCACAGATAGGTCAGGCCCACCCCGCCCAGCATGGCGAGGCCGGCGACCAGCACGCCGAGCAGCACGGCGTTGGCGACGATCACCGCCTGCTCCTGCCCGGGGGTCACGCCGACGGCCCGCAATGCGGCACGTTCGCGCTTGCGTTGCACGAGTCCCAGTACGAACACATTCAGCAGGCTCAAACCGGCGGCTGCCATCACCACAAAACCGGCGAACGTGAGCGGCTCCAGGAAACGGCTGACTCCGTCGGTGGCCACCGCACGCCACTGCTTGTTGTCGTAGACCCACAATCCGGCGCGCAGGTCCAGGAATGCGTCTCGGTGTGCGGCTGCGTCCGCCGCGGACGGGTAGCCCACCGCGACCTGATCGCGTACGGCAGCCCAGTCCGAGCGCGCCAACGACTCCGACACCACGACGATGTCGCCCACTGCGGCGTCGTTGATCATCTTCGGACCGAAGACTCCGGCCACCCGATAGCGTTTCGGCCCAGCTACGGTGGGCAACTGCACGGTGCCCCCGGCGGCGACGCCGATTCGGGCGGCGGCAATCGCGCTCAGGCCGATCTCACCGTCTCGCAACCCCGCCCAGAACCTGTCACGACCCCCGGCCGGCTCAAACAACGCCTGGCTGTACCAGCCCCCCGGTTCGACGCCGAAGACAAGACGCGACGACGTTCCCGACGAGATCGTGGCTCGCCAGCGTGACGCCACGCTGTGACCGGCGGCGGCGCCGGTCACCAAACCGAACGCGGCGTCGGTGATCGCGCCGTCCCGCTGATCCAGCACCGACTGGGCGCTGATCAACAAGGCGGTGGGCAGTCGGTCTGCCTTCTGCGCGGCAACCTGTTCGGTGCCGAGCAGTTGCATGGTCTGTGAACCGATGGCGAAGCTGGCGGCCTCCGTCAGCAGCGCGGCGGAGAAGGCGAACAGCATTGCGTAACGCTGAAAGTCAGCACCCAGCAGCCGGCCGGCGGCAGGACGTGCGATCGTCAGCAACCCGATCAGGGGCCGGGCGCCGCGCGGGGCGAGCCACACCGTCACCAAGACCACCCCGCACAGCCCGACGGTCATGGCGTCGATGCCCACCTTCAATGGGAGCGACCCGCGCGCGAATATCTTCGAGACCACGACGGCGCCCGCCAGCGCTGCCACGCCGACCATCAGCGGCCAAAGCGGGATCGTCCGGACGCGCTGCACGCCGCCGGCACTGGCCATCGAGGCCAGCGGCCCGTCGCGCCGCAACCTGGCGGCCGGCCCGAGCATCGCAAGAATCCCGCAGACGATGCCCGCCGCCACTCCGATCGCGACCAGGTTCGCACTGAAGTGCGCTGCGATGGCGCCGCCGGACCCGGCCAGCATGGACTGCCCGAAGCGGTCGATCAGATACGTCCCCAACAGGAAACCGCTCGGCACCCCCAACAGTCCGCCGAGAGCACCCACCACCGCGCCTTCGCCGAGCATCCCGCCGAACAGCCCGACCGGCGGGGCCCCGATCGCGCCGATGGTCCCCATCACCGCTCGCCGGTCCTCGACGGCCAACAAGATGGTGTTCACGGCGATGAGGACGCCGACGAGGATGCCGGCCAACGCGACCAGATTGAGCCCCTGCATGCTGTTCTCGAAGACCGCCGGCAGCTGCGGGCGCGGCGGCCCCGCTGTGGCGACGCCTGCGATGACGCGGTCCACGTCGGCGGTGACCGGCGAACCGGGCTTGGGCACGACGAATGCGGCGGAAAGATAGCCGGGAGAGCCGAGCATGCTCGCTGCGATATCCGCGTTCGGGGTCAACAGCACATAGCCGTCGTTGATGCCGGCGACGCGGTCGAACTCCGCAAATGTCCAGCCCAGGTGCGCCGAACCCGGGGGCAGTCCCGGGATGCGCAGCTCGTCACCGAGCTGCAGGCCGTGCCGCGCGGCGATGGCCGCCGGAACCTGCAGCGGCACCCCGGGACCCGCCGCGGGCTTGACATCGCGGGCACGCCGCTCGCAATCGAACCGCCCGACCAGCAGTTCGATCTGGCACGACCCGCCCAGCAGAAAGAAGCCGCGAGTGCCGCGGCCCGCCGGGATGTCGACGGGCGTCAGGCCCGCCACGACCGGGATCACCGCCAACGCGCCGGCCACCTCGGCACGCAGCCGATCGACCGTCCGAATCGGCAGTCGGCCGCTGACGTTCGGACTGACCTGCAGCACCCCGTCGGCGGCCCGGGTGAGTGACGGGCCGAACGAGTCGAACGGGCGGACCACCTCGGTCTTGAGGATCAGCGTCCCGAGCACCACCGTCACGCCGAGCCCGACGCCGATCACGCTGAGCAGCGTCCTGCGCCAATCGGCGATCAAGGCCGCCAGGTGGATTCGCCGGAACGACGCCCAGCCGGCGCGCAGCCGCCGCATCACCGCTCCCGCGCGCCCACCGCGCACGCACGCCCATCGACCAGGTGCAGTTCGCGGGACCCGTAGCGGGCGGCAACCGGGTCGTGCGTCACCATGACGACCGCCGTGCCGTCTTCGACCGATAGCCCCCGCAGCAACTCCAAGACCTCGCTCGACGCCTGGCGGTCGAGATTGCCGGTCGGCTCGTCGGCCAACACCAGGGCCGGGCGGGCCACCAGTGCGCGCGCCAGCGCCACCCGCTGCAGTTGCCCGCCCGACAGTTCGGCCGGCCGGTGGCAGGCTCTGTTACCCAGCCCGACTCGTCGCAACAGCTCCTCGGCGCAGGCATCCGCAGACCGAGCCGGTGTTCCGTCGAGAACCAGTGGCAATGAGACATTTTCGACGGCGGTCAATGTCGGCACCAGATTGAAGAACTGGAACACGAAACCGAGGTGGCGGCGCCGGAATACGGCGCGCTCGCGGGCGCTCATCGCCCAGACGTCCTGTCCGGCCACGGCCACCGCGCCCGAATCCGGCGCATCCAGCACGCCCGCGATGTGCAGCAGAGTCGATTTGCCGACCCCCGATGGCCCGGTCACCACGACGAATTCGGCTGGGCTCACGCTGAAGTCGAAGTCGACAAGCACGGGTACCTGTTCGTCTCCGCTGCGGTAGGTCTTGGCGACGCCGGCCAGCCGCAGCACCGGCAGCGGAAAATCACCACGGTGCAGCTGTTGGCCGTCGCGACAGGCGACCGTCGCCCGCTGGTCTACCACGGCCGGATACCGCTATATCCCGAGATCCGGGAACAGGTCACTCAGCAGGCCGCCGACGTCGACCATCTCCGGACCGATCGATACATCGGGCACGAACAGGTCTCCGGCATCCAGATTCGACGCCCAACCGCCCAGCAGCGCTTCCACGTCCCCCGGGTCGATCGGAGTTGCCATCGCATCCTCGGGATACGGATCGAAACCGAAAACGCTCGCAAGCCACTCATAGGTGTCCACCAAGAATCCGGACACCGGCGCCCAGACAAGGGCTCCGAAGGCAACGACGGCGACCACCACGGCGCCGACGATGGCTCCCAACGTCGAGTTGACGATCTGATCCCAGAGGTCACCGATCGGATCGAATTCGGCTATGCCCACGGTCGCAGCCAATAAGCCGTCGAGATCCGGCATCTCGGCGGCCGACTGCACCGGATCCAGCACATCGAGCAGCGAACCGAGCGAACTCGTCAGATCGGCGACGCTGTCCGCGGCTACCAGCTGCACGCCATGTTGCGCGATGTCGGGGCGCGACACCGGCGGCATCGCTATCAGACACGCGCCGGCCATAGCGACCGCGATGGAGACGCGTGGAAGTCGTGTCGTGTCCATGACCCTCTCCGCCCTGGCAGAAAGCTGACGCACCGCCTCTGCTTTTGTTGTCCACCGGATCATGTCGCGCAGTGCGGGGGCGGCAAGTCAGTAGCGCACCACTGCAATCTCGATCGCAGCCGCGGCGACGCTACTTAGTGCGATCGTGATGTCGCCGCAGGGCGGCGATCTCATCGCGGCTGACGGCGCCCGTTTTCAACATGGCCCGGTAAATGTGGCTTTCGACGGTGCGGACCGACAGCGTCAGTCGCTCGGCAATGGCACGGTTGGACAATCCCTCACCGAGCAGCATCACGATCTCGCGCTCGCGGCCGGTCAACGGCAGCGGCTCGGTGGCTTGGCGAAGTGCCGGAGTATCGACGCCTCCGCATTGTTCGGCCAGGGCCTCAGCGCGTGCCATACAGGTCAACGCGGTGCCCCGCAAGTCTTGCCGGCGATAGGCAAGCGCGGCCCGAGCGCTGGCATCCACCGCGGCGACGAGGTCGCCGATGTCCTCGAAATCTTGCGACACCGCACTCAGCCCCGCTCCGTCGCCGGCGCGCAGCGCTGTCGCGAAGCGGGCGGCGATGCCGGCGCGTGGCCCGTCGACAAGTGTCTCGAGCTCACCCAGTCGCGGTGCGGTGGTTTCGTCGCCCAGCTGTATAGCGGACTGCAGGCAGATCACTTCAGCCGCGAATTGTCCGTTGGCCCCGGCTCGTTGCGCTGCAGCCAAGACGACGGTGATCGCCTCGCTCACGGCACCCTGGGCAGCGGCAACCCACGAGCGCGCCAAGCTCCGCTCGTAGTCGAGCGACCGAAACGGGCGTCGCGCGTTGTCCAGTGCCGCAAGCGCGGCGGCGGCCTCTCCGACCAAACCCCGCAGCGCCAGCGCGGCGATGCGAGGAACGAGGTAGCGGTATCCCCAGCCGGTGACGTGGCCACTTTCTGAAAAACCCACCGCAGCCTGTTCCAGTAGCAGGCATGCGGTGTCGAGTCGGCCGGCCGCGAGCGCCGCGCGGCCCGCGACCGCCGCTCCGAGCAACTGCGCCGCGCCCGGCAGGTCGGCGGCCTGCTGACGCACCCGTTCCGCCAGCTCACTTGCTTCGCTGATCCGTCCGCCCAGCACCAGGGCGCTAACGTGGGCATCCGCGATGTTGAACATCATCTGCGGCGCGTCCAATGAGTGTGCCGCAACGGTGTACCCGGCTTCCGCGGCGGCCACCGCCTCCGCCAGAGCCCCCGAATCCGCGGCAACAGCGGTGGCCACCCAGGCGATCTCGGCACCGACGACCGGCGGCAGATCGACCACATCGAGGTTCTCGACCGCCCGCCGCGCTGAATCCAGCTGATCTGTCGCGAACCAGTACACCGCCAGAAAGGCATCGACATAGGCGCGGGCCTGCGGCGCCACGGTGCGCGAGGCCTGCTCGATGAGCTGTCTCGCGCCGACGGGATCACCAATCGCCCAGAGCATATTGCTGGCCCGCAAGAATGCCAGCCTGGCCCGGTCACCGTCACTCAAGTCGTCGATGTGGACCTCGGCGAGCACCGCGTCGGCCTCCTCACCCCGGCCCAGCCACGACAGTGCATGGGCCCGAACGAAACTCGGCTCCGGACCCGCTCCGGCACGGATGGCCGCCTGCGCCAGTCGGTCCGCCAGAACCAGATCCGCCAGCCAAACCGCCCCGCGTGCGGCTCTGGCGAACAGATCGGCGTCGGGTGCAAGGTCCGACGCGAGGCTCAGGGTGGCGCGGCGCACCACCACTTGGATGTCGTCTCCGTCCTGCGCGGTGGCGAGTTCTGCGGCGACCAGCCCACGCAACCGCCGTAGCCGGGTGGACGCGACCCGGCCACGACGGACCTCGCCGTAGAGCGGATGCGCCAGCCGCACCGTTGCACCCTCCTCGACGGGCTCGAGGGTGATCAGACCGCGGATATCGGCCTCTTCGACCGCGGCAGGATCGGTGATACGCGTCAGGGTCGCCAGGTCGATCGGTTCGCCGACGGCCAGCACGTCGATCACATCGCCGACCGGCCCGGGCAACGACCCGATACGGGATTCGATAAGCCCGATGAGACCGGGCGGGATGATCGGATCCCCGATCCAGCGCCAGTACCCGTGTTGTCGCACGATTCGGCCGTCGGAGACCTCGTGTTCGACGATGTTGCGAAGATACAAGACATTGCCGCGGGTGAGCTCCCACAGCCGTTGCGCCGCACCGGAATCTATCGGGCCGCCCAGCGTCTCAGACAGCAGATCGGTGGTCTCGCCGAGTGACAGCGGCTGCAGGTCGAGCCGTTCAAACCGGCCGGCCGACCAGATCTCGTGCACGGCAGCGGGAATCGCTTCGCCGTCGCGAACGGTGAGAATCACCTTCGCCAGTTCCCGTTGCACGATCTGATGCACCACGAACGCCGACAGGTCGTCGATCAGATGCACATCGTCGATGCCCACCACCGCGACGCCCGAAGAGTCGGCCGTCAGAGATTCGATCACGGCCCTTGCCAACGGAACCGTGTCGGTGACATCCGACGGCACCCATGCGGCGAACGCGCCCAGCGGGACGCCACGCGCCGCGGATGTGCAGATCGCCCATCGCACTTCGCAGCCCTGGGATGCCGCCACCGACAACAGGTCACGCGAGATCCGGCTCTTGCCCACCCCCGCCGCACCGCACACAATGGCCCCGGATACATCCGAAGCCGAGAGGGTCTCCCGGAGAGTTTGGATCTCCTCCGAGCGGCCGGTCAGCGGCCACGAGAAGCGCAAACCACTCACGTCATCGCCTCCGCTAACGCCATATGGCCTTCATAGCCAACCTCGGTGGCCCGCGTGAGGTACCGGTCAGCGAAATCGCGGTAGCCGACTTCGTCGCCGTTCGCGCGCGCCAGCAACGCCCGCAGCCGGAGCAGCGGGACGTCGAACAACGCGTAGCCGGCGTCGGTCGGCGCGGCCGCCAATCTGTCGATGGCGGCCTGCGCCTCCGCGAGATCGGCTTTGCTGCCGCGTTGCAACAGTGATTCCACAAAGACCCTGGTTGCCTCACCTGGCGCGAGCATGTCACCCACGTCGAACAGATAATCGACCGCGACGCGGGCTATTTCGATAGCGTCGTCGATGTCCCCGACCCGGGCCCTCTCCCGCGCAAGCTCGGTCTCGAAAAACCGCACCGTGCTTTGCGCATACCCGTGCTGTAGGTAAGCGTCACGGTACTGGGTGAGCAGCGCCATACCGGCACCATGTCGGGTCCCTCCCTGGTTGATGAGAATGAGGCCGCGGCACAGCCGCGCGGTATCCACCGCGTAGTCGTCGCCGGAACGCTCGGCCATCTCCAGCGCCTGGGCGGTGTCGCGGTCGGCTGCCGAGTCGGGCAACACCACCCGGGCGTGGACGGCGACACCGTACTTCCCCAGCACGACCGTTACGTAGGTCCTGGCGTCGACGCTGCGAGCCATCACCAACGCCTGATCGAGGTCTTCCCGCCAGCCTCGGAGTCCGAGACAATATCGGCCGGAGCCACGGAACATGAGCGCAACCGCCAGCGGTGATCCGATCACCAGATTGCCCATGGCGGGGTCGCCGTCGGCCAGGTCAATGACGCGCTGGGCCAAGCGCAGACCTTCGGCCGCCTCGCCTGCCTGCACCTTGATATTGCACGGCGCGACGGCAAGCGCAACCGTCAACATCGGGTCGCCGATCAACTCCAGTAGCCGGCTGCAGTCCGACGCGAGGCGTGACGCCTCGACGTACCGGCTATGGAAGATCAACACCGTCATCAGGCCGGCCATGCCAATCGCCAGCGACAATTTGTCATCGACGGCGGTGCACAGTTCGTGCAGCTCCTCAAAGCCGGCATCGGCGACGCTGCCACTGACCCAGCTGGTGCTCGCGCACAGCAGGGTGCGCGGGGCGATGCGCATCGACGCCCGGCCCGGGTAGCCGGTGGGCAACCGGTCGGCGACCGACCGGGCGTGGTCCCAACTGACCCGCGCGGCCCTGATGTCGCGATGTTGTGCCCAAGCCCCCGCGCGCATGTGCCAGCCGAACGCGACGCTGAGGTCCGCGGCCGCCTCAAGATGCTCGGCTATCAGCGCCGCGTTCTCATCCAGCGCATCAGGGTGGCGTTGCTCGATCGCGGAGGCTAGGCGCCGATGCAGTTCGGCGCGGGCGGACTTGAGCTGTGACTCGTAGGCCACCGTCCGTATCAACGGGTGATGGAAGGCGTACTCAGCGCGCGGGGTGAACCGTACCTGCTCGACGAGTTCGGCAGCGATCAACTGGCCCACCTCAGGTTCACCACGAAGCAGCGCCAGTTGGTCTGCGCTGAAACGCAATCCGATCACCGCGGCGGCGTTCAACGTTTGCTTTGCGGCGGGGTCGAGGCGGTCGATGCGAGCTGTGATGGTGGCCTGCAAGGTGGCGGGCACGACGACACCGTCATCATCGACCTCACACCAATAGTCACCACGGGCACCGCTCAGCACACCGCGCTCGGCCAGGTCGCGCACAATCTCCTCGGCGAAGAACGGGTTCCCAGCCGCCCGCTCCACGACTCGCCTGCACAACGCCGCCACCGACGGGTGCGAACCGAACAATTCACTCGCCAGCGTTGCGGACTGGGAAGGACTCAGCGGTGCCAAGGTGATCGTCTGCGAATTCGGTGCACGGGTCAGCGCCCCGCGATATTCCGGCCGGTAGGTAATCATCACCAACGACGGGGTTTGCGGGATCACGGCCAGAAAATCCGCCAACAGGAACTCGCTCACCTCATCGATCCAATGCACATCCTCGATTACGAAAAGGGCGGGTGTGGTGCGGGCCAACGACACGGCGTTGATCAAGCGGGTCAGCCTACGGCGCCGCGCATCGGGATCAATGATTGGTAATTCGACACTGCCGTCACGAATCCCGAGCAGGTCGTCGAGCAGCAGCAGATCCTGCGGATCGGCGTCAGGCGCACGCTCCCTGACCAGAGCGCGGGCTGCTTCCGCACCGAGCAGAGTGATTCCGAGCGCCGTTCGTAGTAGCGCTGTCACCGTGTGGAAGGAAATTTCGCTGGCGTGCGATTCACAGTAAGTGGTGAATGCCTCAACAGCGCGGCCCTGCGCCACCGCAACGACCTCGCGGGCCATGCGGCTCTTGCCGATACCGGGTGGCCCCACGACACCAACCACACAGCCGGTGCCGTCGATCGCCGCGTCGAGCATGCCCGTCAGGGCGCCCATCTCCCAGCTGCGGCCCACCAACGCCGGATCCTGCCGACCATCGCGACGATAATCGGACGACGCCCCCAGCAGCTGGCGCGCCGGCACCGGCTCTGCAGCGCCCTTGATATGCACAAACTCCAGCTCACCCAACGCGGCAACGTCCTCGACCAGCCGCGCCGTCGAGGCGCTGAGCATCACTCCGCCCGGCGGGGCAACCGATTCCATTCGTTGCGCCAGACCGACCTGCTCGCCGATAGCGGTGTAGGTCAGCGGGTTGGAGCCGAGTTCACCGGCAACCACCCGGCCCGAATTCAATCCGACTCGCAACCGAAGTGCAATGCCGTCCTGACGTTGCACCTCATCGGCCAGACCCCGGGCTTGCTGCTGGATGTCCAACGCCGCCAAACATGCCCGAAAGGCATGGTCCTCCAACGCCACCGGCGCACCGAACACCGCCATGATGGCATCACCGATGAACTTCTCCACCGTGCCGCCGTAGCGCCGCAGCACCGCAGCACACCGGCCGAACAAATCACTCATGATCTCGCGCAACCGTTCGGCACCGACCGCCGCGGCGATGTCCATCGAATGCACCACATCGGCGAAGAGCACGGTCACCTGCTTGTACTCAGCCGGCCGATGAGCCGGCGCGACAGACACACCACACTCGGAACAGAATTTGGCGTTCTCCCGCAACTCGGTGCCACACGCCGCGCAGGCGGTCATGTCATCGCCTCCGCCAGCGCCATGTGCCCCTCAAGGCCAACCTCGGTAGCCCGCTTGAGGTAGCGCCCGGCGAAGGCGCGATAGCCGTTCTCGTCGCCGTTGGCGCGGGCCAGCAGTGCCCGCAGTCGGAGCAGCGGAATCTCGAACAATACAAACCCCGGGTCGGTCGGCACCGCCGCCAACCGGTCGATGGACGCCTGTGCGTCAGCGACGTCGGCCTCGGCACCGCGCTGCAGCAGCGATTCCACCAAGACTCTGGTGGCCTCTCCACGGGAGATCATTTCACCGGTGTCGAAGAGGTAGTCGACAACCGAGCGCGCGAGCTGAATAGCGCCGTCGACATCCCCGATCCTGGCCTTCTCCCTCGCGATCTCGGTGTCAACAAATCGCACAACGCTCTGTGCGTATCCATGTCGCAGTTGGGCTGCACGGTACTGGGCGAGCAGCGCCAACCCGGCACTGCGTTGCGAATCGCCCTGATTGGCCAGAATGAGGCCACGATTCAGCCGAGCGAAATCCACTGCGAAATCGCCACCGGAATGCTCGGCCATCGCCAGCGCGTCGGCACTCTCCCGCTCAGCCGACGCGCCGGACCGCGATACCCCGACGTGGACCGCGAGGCCGTACTTACAGAGCACGGCGAGGACGTAAGACGTCGCGTCCTCGCCGGCCAGCGCGACTGCCTGGTCAAGGTCTTCCTGCCAGCCTGAAACGCCGAGGCAATACCGGTTGGAGCCCCGATATGCGAACGCAAAGGCCAACGGTGATCCGACCAGTAAGTTGCCCTTGGCGGGGTCACCTTCGGCCAGGTCGATGGCGAGTTGCGCCAAGCGCAGGCCTTCGGCCGCCCAGCCTGCTTGCCACATGGCGTTGCTCGGTGCGCCGGCGACACCAACGGTTAGCACCGGATCGCCGATCGTCTCGAGCAGCTGGCTGCAGTCCGAGGCGACCCGCGCCGATTCCCGGAATCGGTTGTGCAACAGCAGCACCGTCATCAGGCCGGCCATTCCGATGGCAAGAGACACGGTGTCGCCGGACTCGGTGCACAGCTCGTGCAGCTCGTCAAAGCCGGCGTCGGCGACACTGCCGCCGACCCAGCTGGCGCTCCCGCATAGCAGCGTGCGCGGGGCGATACGCATCGACACGCGGTCTGGGTGGTCGGTAGGCAGCCGGTCGGCGACTTGCCGTGCACGTGCCCAACTGGCTCGCGCAGCCCTGATGTCGCGGTATTGCGCCCATCCCCCCGCCCGCATGTGCCAGTCGAACGCGTGCGACAGGTCCGCGGCAGCCTCGACATGCTCGGCGATCAGCGCCGCGTTCTCATCGAGCGCATCCGGGTGGCGCTGCTCGATGGCGGCCGCCAGCCGCCGATGCAGTTCGGCACGCCGCGACGTGAGCTGTGATTCGTAGGCCACGACCCGAATCAGCGGGTGATGGAAGACATACTCGGGGTGCACGGTGAACCGCACCCGGTCAACGAGTTCGACAGCGAGCAAACGGTCGATCTCCGCCTCGTTATCGAGCAGCGCCAACTGCTCAGCGCCGAACCGCATCCCGATGACTGCTGCCGCGTTCAGGGCCCGTTTGGCGGCGGGGTCGAGCCGGTCGATGCGGGCAGCGATGGTCGCCTGCAAAGTCGCAGGTACCGCGACGTCGGCCTCGTTGGTGTGGCAGACGTAGTTCCCACGGCGCCCAATCAGCACACCACGCTCGGCCAGATCGCGCACCATCTCTTCAGCGAAAAACGGATTTCCTGCCGCCCGCTCGACGACCTGTTCGAAAAGCGTCGTCACCGACGGGTGCGAACCCATCAGTTCGGTTGCGAGCGTGGCGGTTTGCGATGCGCTCAAGGGCGCCAAGTTGATCAGCCGCGTGTTCGGCATCCGCGTCAGTACACCCCGATACTCGGGCCGGTGGGTGATCATCACGAACGACGGGGTTCGCCGGATCACTGCCAGGAAATCGGCCAGCAACAACTCGCTGGCTTCATCGATCCAGTGCGTGTCCTCCAGGACGTAGACCGCCGGTGTGGTGCGAGCCAGCGAGACGGCGTTGACCAGTCGGGCCACCCGGCGTCGCCGGGCATCGGGGTCGATCGCCGGCAGCTCCGCCCCGCTGTGGCGTACGCCGAGCAGGTCCTCGAGCAGCAGCAGATCCCGTCGAGCCGCCTCGGGCACGCGTTCCTCGATTCGGGTGCGTGCCGATTCGTCATCGAGACCGTCTACCCCCAGTGCGGTGCGCAGCAACGACGTCGCCGCGTAGAACGGAACCTCTCGGGTATGGGACTCGCAGTAAGCGGCGAATACCTCGACGCCGCGGTCGCGTGCCTCGGCGCTGACCTCCGAGACGATCCGGCTCTTGCCGATACCGGGCGGGCCGACCACACGCACCACGCAACCCGTTCCCGCGATGGCCTCGTCCAGAATTCCCCGAAGCGCACCCATTTCCCAGGACCGCCCTACCAACACCGAATTCTGTCGGCGGGTATGCCGCCGCTCCGGTGACACCCCCAGTAGGCGGCGGGCAGGCACCGGCGCAACGACTCCCTTGACGCGGACCAACTCCGGCTCACCCAGCGAGGCAACGTGTTCGACCAAACGGGCGGTCGACTCACTGAGCATCACCCCGCCCGGGGGCGCCACCGACTCCATCCGTTGCGCCATTCCGACCTGCTCGCCGATGGCCGTGTAGCTGCCCGGCCGGGAACCGATCTCACCGGCGACCACCTCGCCCGAGTTCAGCCCAACCCTCAGCTGCAGCACACCCTTTTCGGACCGCTGAATTTCCAGGCCTGCCAGGCAGGAGCGAAAAGCGTGGTCCTCCAACGCCACCGGCGCACCGAACACCGCCATGATCCCGTCGCCGGTGAATTTGTCCACCGTCCCGCCATAACGCCGCACCACCGCCGCGCACTGATCGAACAACTGCGCCATGATCTCGCGCAGCCGCTCGGGACCCACTGCCGAGGCGATATCCATCGAATGCACCACGTCGGCGAAAAGAACCGTCACCTGTTTGAATTCCGCCGGTGCTGCGGCAGCAGTGACCGGCGAACCACAGGAGTGGCAGAACCGTGCATTCTCCAGTGGTTCGGCACCGCACCCCCGGCATGTGGTTGCGGTCATCCCGACCTCGCCGATCCGTCAAATCAACCGATCGGCCAAGAATATGCTTTTACTCGGCTAGCTGGGCTTTTTTCCGTGATCGTCACAACTGGGAAGGGCGCACCGAATAGGCCAAATGCGGTACGTGCCGCTGACGGCTAACTGGGGCACGAGCCGGTTTGTTCCGAACGGTTGTCGCCGGCCGGTTTTTCACGGAAAGATCGCGGGGGTTGAGGAGGTGCCCTTGAATACGGTGCTGGTGACCGGCGCATTCGGTCTGGTCGGTTCGGCGGTGGTGCGGCAGTTGGCTGCCGACGGCCGAGACGTCGTGGCAACTGATCTGGACACGCCTGCTAACCGGGAAGCGGCGGCCAAGCTACCGATGTCAGTAGAGGTGCGCTACGCCGACCTGACCGATCCGGCGGCCGTCGACGACCTCGTCGGCACGGTCAACCCCACCGCGATCATTCACCTGGCCGCGATGATCCCGCCGCTGATCTACCAGCACCGCGAGTTGGCTCGCAAGGTCAACGTCGAAGGCACCGACAACCTGCTGGCCGCCGCGGGCCAGCCCGAGCCGCGGGGTTCTTACGACGGTTCCAGCGTCGCTAAACCGCCCCGGTTCGTGCAGGCCTCCAGCATCGCCGTCTACGGCTCCCGCAACCCGCACACCGTCTCCGGGGTGCTGACCGCCGACACCCCGACCAACCCCGCCGACATCTACGGCGATCACAAGCTGCAGGCCGAACGGTTGGTACGCGAGTCGCAGCTGGACTGGGTGATCCTGCGGCTCGGCGGCGTGCTCACCGTCGACCCCGGCCCCTACGCCAAGCTCGACAACCTCTACTTCGAGCAGTTGCTGCCCGCCGACGGCAGGCTGCAAACCGTCGACGTCCGTGACGTCGCTGCGGCGTTCGCGGCGGCCACCACCGCGCCCGTGGTCGGCGAGACCCTGCTGATCGGCGGAGATGACAGTCACCGCCGGCTCCAGCGCGACGTCGCACCGGCGATGGCCGCAGCGATGGGCCTGGTCGACGGGCTGCCCGCCGGCCTGCCGGGCAACCCCGAGCGCGACGACGACTGGTTCAACACCGACTGGATGGATACCACTCGCGCCCAGGATGCGCTTGGCTTCCAACACCACTCGTGGCCACAGATGCTGGCAGAGACGGCAGCACAGGCGGGCCTCAAACGGCATCTGCTGCGGGTGGTTGCGCCACTGGCCAAGGTGGTGCTGGGGTGGCGTGCCCCCTACTACCGCTCCGGCAAGAAGTTCGCCGACCCGTGGGGTGCCATCGCGGCGAAATGGGGCGACCCGCGCCCGTGAACTCCGACTTCAGCCCCACCCAGCGACGTGCGCTGGCGGTCTTCACCGTCATCGCGCTGGCGTTCGGCGCGTATTTCCTGCGCACCTTCTTCGTGCTGATCGTGGTGGCCGCGGTGGGCGCTTACCTGTTCACTCCGCTGTTCCGTGCGCTGTGCCGGCGAGTGCCGGTCGGGCTGGCGGCCACCGGCACGCTGCTGGCGGCGTTGATCGCCGTCATCGTGCCGGTCGGACTGACGATCTTTCTGGCCGTCGTGCAGATCACCCGCACCGCCAACGATGTCGCCGACTGGGTGCAGGCCACCGACCCCAACGCGCTCGGCGACAAGGCGCTGAAGTTCGTCAACGGCCTGCTGGACCGGATTCCGTTCGTGCACGTCGAGCTGACGATGGACACGTTGCGTGAGGCGATGGTGAACGTGGCGCAGCGCGGCGGGGAGCTGCTGCTGCAGCTCCTGCAGGGCGCCGTCGGGGGCGTCGTCGGCGCAATCACCGCGGCGATCATCTTCTTGTACGTCTTCTTGGCGTTGCTGACCCATCGGGAGGAACTGCAGACCCTGATCCGCCAACTCAACCCGCTCGGCGCCGAGGTCACCGATCTGTACCTGGCCAAGATGGGGTCGATGGTGCGAGGCACCGTCGGCGGGCAGTTCGTGATCGCGTTCTGCCAGGGGGTGGCCGGAGCGGCCTCGATCTACATCGCCGGATTCCACCAGGCGTTCTTCATCTTCGCGATCCTGCTGACCGCGCTGTCGGTCATCCCGCTCGGCGGGGGCATCGTGACCATGCCCTTCGGTGTCGGCATGGCGCTGTTCGGCAACGTCGTCGGCGGGGTGTTCGTGGTGGCGTTCCACCTGATCGTGGTGACCAACATCGACAATGTGTTGCGCCCGATCCTGGTGCCGCGCGATGCCCGGCTCAATTCGGCGCTGATGCTGCTGGCCGTCTTCGCCGGGATCGGCATGTTCGGCTTCTGGGGCATCGTGATCGGCCCGGTGGTGATGATCATCATCGTCACCACCATCAATGTCTATCTGGCGGTGTACCACGGTGTGGAGTTACAGACCGGCGACGAGGAACCGAAAAGCCGCCGACGCTGGCGGCCGCGGCGCAAGGCGGTTACGGAGCCAGCCGCTCGGTGAGGAACTCGACGACCCGCTTGCGGGCCTCGTAGGTCGGGTGCCCGTCGACCTCACGGACCTGATCGGTGAGCACCGAGTGCGCCAACCGGGAGATACCGTGCGGGTTGCCGGGCGACGAATCGATCTCGATGACTTCGAATGCGTCGCCGAGGCGGGCCTTGAGGGTGCCGAAGCGTTCCCGCGGCACCATCCAATCCTCGCTGAACCGCAGTCCGATCGCACATAGCCCCTCGTTGGCGGCGCGGTCGGCCACCACCCCGAGTTCGACGTCGGACAGTCCGGCGTCACGGCGCTGCTTGGGCGTCAGCGGCAACGGCACCGACGGTTGGCTGAGTACCGGCGCCAACACGGCGTCGTCGACGGCGGCGGCCAACGCGAAGCCACCGGTGAAGCACTGCCCGATCACCCCGACCCCCTTGCCGGGGGTCTGCTCGTTGAGGTCGCGGGCCAGCGCCCGCAGGAACGCGGTCACCGGGCGCTGCGCGTTGGTCGCAAACGCGGTGAACTCCCGGGCCACGCAGACCCGAGCCAGCGTGGACGCCGCATAGCCGGGGGTGATCGCTTTGCCCGGCGTGCCGAACAGCGAGGGGATCGCCACGGTGAACCCGTTGTCCACCAGGTGGTTGCCCAGCCCGAGCACCGCCGGGTGGATGCCGGGGATCTCGGGGATCAGCACCACGCCCGGCCCCTGCCCCTTGCGGTACACGTCGTGGGTGAATCCGCCGCCGGTGAACGGCGTCGGGGTCCAGCCGGTCAGGTCAGCCTCGGGTGCGGTCACGGACGATCCTTTCGGCGGTCGGGCAACGGGGGTTGCGACTGGGTGGCGGACGCCAGGGCGCGGAACTGCTCGGCGCCCCCCGCGCCGGTGATCGCGAGCTGGGCCGCACCGGTCTTCCCGGTCAGCCGGGTGGTCCACACCGGGTCGCTGTCGCCCTGATACACCACCCAACGGGTGCCGTTGACATCCTCGGTGCCGGTGGGATGCAGGCCGGGATGGATCGATTCGACCAACGCGGCCTCGTCAGCGTTGCTCTGGGTCAGGCTGATGTACATCCCGGTCGGGCCGACGTAACCGACCCTCGAGGTGACCGCCCGCAGCCGCTGACCCGACGGATCGGTGCGCCCGTCGGTGATGCTGCCGCGGCTGCCGGAGTTGGGTTGCCAGTCTTCGGGCAGCGCCGGCAGCCGGACCGGGAACCCGAGTATCTGAGCATCGGCGTTGAGCGCGGCGACGGCGTCGTAGGTCGGCACCGGCCCGGCCGCCATGCCACCGGGGCGAAACGAGCAGGTCCCGGCCAGACCGGCCAGCAGTACGCAGGCCAGGACCAGCGGGGCGATCGACCAGAACATGTCGCGGCCGTCCTGCAGCAGACGGGGCTTGGCGGGCCTTGGGCCAGGGCGGGGTGCCGGAACGGTCGGCTGCGGGGGCTCAGCGGTCACGTTGCCAGTATCCCAGCTCAGTGGTGTTGATCCGGCTCTGGGAGAATCAACAGCCGTGACTGGCATGACGGGACCATCTCGACGGGAAGCTCCGGACCGCAACCTGGCCTTGGAGCTGGTGCGGGTGACCGAGGCCGGCGCCATGGCCGCCGGCCGATGGGTGGGCCGCGGCGACAAGGAGGGTGGCGACGGCGCGGCGGTCGACGCGATGCGCGAACTGGTGAACTCGGTGTCGATGCGCGGTGTGGTGGTCATCGGCGAGGGCGAGAAGGACCACGCGCCGATGCTCTACAACGGCGAAGAGGTCGGCAACGGCGACGGACCCGACTGCGACTTCGCCGTCGACCCGATCGACGGCACGACCCTGATGAGCAAGGGCATGCCCAACGCCATCTCGGTGCTGGCGGTCGCCGAGCGCGGCGCGATGTTCGACCCGTCGGCGGTGTTCTACATGAACAAGATCGCGGTGGGCCCCGAAGCCGCCGACGTCTTGGACATCACCAAACCGATCGCCGACAACATCAAGGCCGTCGCCAAGGTCAAGGGCTTGTCCCCGCGCGATATGACGGTGTGCATCCTGGACCGGCCGCGACACGCGCAGCTCATCCATGATGTGCGGGCCGCCGGGGCGCGGATCCGGCTGATCACCGACGGCGACGTGGCCGGGGCGATCGCGGCGTGCCGGCCCGAGTCGGGCACTGACATGCTGGCCGGGATCGGCGGCACCCCGGAGGGCATCATCGCCGCCGCGGCGATCCGCTGCATGGGCGGGGAGATTCAGGCCCAGCTGGCGCCCACCGACGACGCCGAACGCCAGAAGGCCCTCGACGCGGGCTACGACCTCGACGAGGTGCTGACCACCGAACACCTGGTCTCGGGCGAGAACGTGTTCTTCTGCGCCACCGGCGTGACCGACGGCGACCTGCTCAAGGGAGTGCGGTACTACCCCGGCGGCTGCACCACCCAGTCGATCGTGATGCGCTCGAAGTCCGGCACCGTCCGGATGATCGAGGCCTACCACCGGCTGTCGAAGCTCAACGAGTATTCGGCGGTCGATTTCACCGGCGACGCCCACGCCGCCTACCCCCTGCCCTGACCGTCAACCGAGGACTGAAGAACCTATGAGCGACACCGAATACCGCATCGAACACGACACCATGGGCGAGGTCCGGGTGCCGGTGAATGCGCTGTGGCGCGCGCAGACCCAGCGCGCGGTGGAGAACTTCCCGATCTCCGGGCGCGGGCTGGAGCGCACCCAGATCCGGGCGCTGGGTCTGCTCAAGGGCGCGTGCGCGCAGGTGAACGCCGACCTGGGCCTGCTGGCCCGGGAGAAGGCCGACGCGATCAAGGCCGCCGCCGCCGAGATCGCCGACGGCAAACACGACGACCAGTTCCCCATCGACGTGTTCCAGACCGGCTCGGGCACCAGCTCCAACATGAACACCAACGAGGTGATCGCGTCGATCGCGGCCGCCAACGGGGTGACGGTGCACCCCAACGACGACGTGAACATGTCGCAGTCGTCCAATGACACCTTCCCGACCGCCACCCACATCGCGGCCACCGAGGCCGCGGTGCGCCACCTGATCCCGGCACTGCAGGAGCTGCACGACGCGCTGGCCGCCAAGGCCACGCAGTGGCGCACCGTGGTCAAGTCGGGCCGCACCCACCTGATGGACGCCGTTCCGGTGACGCTGGGCCAGGAGTTCTCCGGCTACGCCCGCCAGATCGCCGCCGGAATCGAGCGGGTGCAGTCGACGCTGCCCCGCCTTGGTGAGCTGGCGATCGGCGGCACCGCCGTCGGCACCGGCCTCAACGCCCCCGACGGCTTCGGCCCCAAGGTCGTCGAGGTGCTGGTCGCCGAGACCGGGATCACCGAGCTGCGCACCGCGGCGAACTCGTTCGAGGCGCAGGCCGCCCGCGACGGCCTGGTCGAGGCGTCTGGGGCGCTGCGCACCATCGCGGTGTCGCTGACCAAGATCGCCAACGACATCCGCTGGATGGGCTCGGGCCCGCTGACCGGCCTGGCCGAGATCCAGCTGCCCGACCTGCAGCCAGGCAGCTCGATCATGCCGGGCAAGGTGAATCCGGTACTGCCCGAGGCGGTCACCCAGGTGGCGGCGCAAGTGATCGGCAACGACGCGGCGATCGCCTGGGGCGGCGGCAACGGCGCCTTCGAGCTCAACGTCTACATCCCGATGATGGCCCGCAACATGCTGGAGTCCTTCACGCTGCTGACCAACGTCTCGCGGCTGTTCGCCGAGCGCTGCATCGTCGGGCTGGTCGCCAATGAGGAGCACCTGCGCGAGCTGGCCGAGTCGAGCCCGTCGATCGTGACGCCGCTGAACTCCGCGATCGGCTACGAGGAGGCCGCCGCGGTGGCCAAGCAGGCCCTCAAGGAGCGCAAGACGATCCGTCAGACCGTGATCGATCGCGGGCTGATCGGCGAAAGCCTCTCGGAGGCCGAGCTCGACAAGCGTCTCGATGTGCTGGCGATGGCCAAGGTGAAGGACGCCTAAGCAACCTCATGGCCGGCGAACCGGTCGGGTCCGCTGGGCCCGTGGTGGGCCGGGCGGCGATGGCGAAGGTGACTCGTCGCCTCATCCCTTTTCTGGCGCTGCTCTACTTCATCAATTACCTCGACCGCGTCAACATCGGCTTCGCCGGTCCCAACGGCATGAACGACGACCTCGGCATGACCGCGACGATGTTCGGGTTCGCATCGGGGATCTTCTTCCTGGGCTACCTGTTGCTGGAGGTACCCAGCAACATCGCGCTGCACCGGTTCGGCGGTCGGCGCTGGCTGGCCCGCATCATGCTGACGTGGGGAATCGTGAGCACCGCAATCGCTTTCGTCCCCAACGCGACAACGCTCGTGGTACTGCGGTTCCTGCTCGGGGTGGCCGAGGCCGGCTTCTTCCCGGGGATCATCCTGTATCTCACGTTCTGGTTCCCACAGAAGCAGCGGTCGCGGGCCATCTCGCTCTTCATGGTGGCGGTGCCGGTCTCGACGGCGATTGGCTCGACGTTGTCCTCGCTCGTCATCGACTGGGGGCACGGGGTTTTCGGTCTCGCCGGGTGGCGTTTCATGTTCTTGGCCGAAGGCCTGCCGGCGATCGCTCTTGCATTCGTGTGCTGGTTCTATCTGACCGACCGGCCTGCTCAGGCCGGCTGGCTCGACGCCGACGAGAAGCGGTGGCTGGAAACGACATTGGCGAACGAACGCGCAGCGGCCGAGGCCGGTCAGCACTGGGGGCTCAAGAAGGCACTCAGTCATCCCCGGATGCTGGCGCTGGCATTCGTCTACTTCGGGATCGTCTACGGGCTGTATGCCGTCGGGTTTTTTCTGCCGAGCATTGTCGCCGGGTTCGAGCAGCAGTACGGCAGCCGACTGAGCCTGATCGGGCGCGGTGTCGTGATTGCGATTCCCTGGGCGGTCGCAGCGGTCGTGATGGTGCCGTGGGCCCGGCACGCCGACCGGACGGGCGAACGCGTCTGGCATGTGGCGATTCCGGCGATCATCGGCGGCGTCAGCATCCCCGCAGCGCTCTACCTGGCCAACCCGTATCTGGCGATGGCCGCGATAACGGTGTCGACGTGCTCGATCATGTGCGCGATGCCGGTCTTCTGGGCGCTGCCGTCGACGTTTCTGACCGGGACCGCGGCGGCCGGTGGCATCGCCTTGATCAATTCACTGGGCAATCTGAGCGGCTTCGGCGGCCCGTATGTCACGGGCTGGCTGACGGATCTGACCGGCGACCCCAAGGTGGCGCTGTGGGTGATCGGGGCGATGTCGCTCGCCGCGGCCGGGATGGTGGTTGCGCTCGGCTGCGCCCCTACCAGACCAGCGGTGCCAGAAACTTCGTCGCGTAAGCGCTGACCGCCTTGCCATCCCGCGGATCGAGCACCGAGGTTCGCACCTGGGCGATCGACGCAGCCAGCCGCACATGCAATTCGGCGGCAGCCACCAGGTCGGCGTCAGGCATGGTGGCCCCGGCGGCGCGCAACGCCTTGGCCATCGCGTTCGACGCCCCCGACAGGAATGTCTCCGCCTCCCGGTACATCCCGGCGATCATCGGTACGCCGCCGTCGAGCCGGAGCAGCTTTCGCACCACCGGATCGGTGGTGAGCAGGCGCAACCCGGCGCAGAACGCCGCTACTGCGGCGTCGCGCGGCCCGGAATCCACCGCGACCGTGCGCAGCTGAGTCATCGCATGGTCGAAAGCCCGGCGGCCCAGCTCGGTGATCAGCGCGTCCCGGGTCGGAAAACGCCGGTACAAGGTGCTGCGGCTGACCCCGGCCTGGCGGGCGATGACGTCGAGGCTGGCCCGCCCCACCCCGACCAGGCCGACCTCCTCGGCGGCCGCCTTGAGAATGGCGGCCTCCTGCTCTGCCGGGCTCGCGGTACTTCGTCGCGATGACATCGCTACCAGTGTGTCATCCCATCGGGCAGCCGGATGGCGCGAAAGAGTCCAGCGCGACCGACCGGTGCAGCTTCACCAGCTTCTCGTACTGCAGCCGGTTGTAGGCCAGCGGTACCAGCACGAGTCGATCGGGCAGGATCCGCCAGGCCAGCTGCGCCAAGTGCGTATAGACGGCGAACTCCGCGTTGTGGCGTGGCTGCCACCCGAAGCCGGTCAGCTCGCGGACACCGGGATGCATGATCCCGAACGAGCAGATCTTCACCACGCGGCCGGCTCCGGCGCTGACCACCGACCACAGCGGACCGGCGGCGGCCCGAACCGGGGCCGGCAGCGCCGACGGCAACGGCAACCGGCCCAGACCTGCGGTGACCCGATCCAAAAACGGGTTGGCCTGCAGGTCGGTCCGCACCATCTCCTCGTAGTAGGCGGCGGCCTCGGCGTAGCTGGCCGGGAACTTGGCGGCCTTGCCGGGCAGCTCGATGGCCCGGAACGCTTCCAGCAATTGCAGGTAGGCCGCCTCCCGCTCGGCGTCGGTCCACTCGATCCCGGTGACGGGGGTGAACGAATTGAGGGTCACGAACATGCCGCTGACGGCGATCCAGTTCCACAGCCGCGGGCTCAGCGCGCTGTAGCGCACGTCGGCGAAGTCGCCTTTGCCGTGGCCATGCACGTCGCGATGCATCCGCTTGAGGCGTTCTCCCTCGGCGGCACGGTCCTCGGCGTCGCCCCAGATGGCAAGCAGCGCAGAGAATCCGCTGCGGATGGCGCGGTCGGTGAAGTTGCGCTCGAAGCGCCCTGTCTTGTCCACCGCGGCGGCCACCGGCACCAGCGCCACCTCGTCGAAGGCCGCGGCGCCGAACAGTCCGGTGAGCACGCTGCCGGAATGCCTGCGGAATTGGGCCATCACTTTGGGGCGTACGCGGCTGGCGCGGTCGATGCTGGTGACTTTGCCGGCCACTGCCGTCATGTGGGGCCTCCTCGACTCCGATGACACAAAGAATAGCTTTCTGTGTCAACGTGTCAAGGCTCAGGGCGGGACGAGGTCGCCGAGATCATGGCGTAAGTAGTCCCGGTCCGGAACTGCAGTAGTGCACCACTGGATCCTTCACGGCTCACACGGGCGACGATTTGCCGATGGACCCGACACATCGCCCGCCTGCCACGACCGGTGTTGCCCTGCTGAGCGCCGGCCTGCTCAGCGCCGGCCTGATTTGCGTCACCCCCACGGCGGCGCCCCGCATGATCCAGCCCACGGTTGAACTCGCCGCCGCCGAGGCGGTCAGCGACCTGGCCGGTCTTGGCGAGACATCTGCCGGCGCGGCGGAGGGCGACTCCCTGATGCTCCTCGACCCCGATTTCTGGCAACTGTTCTGGTATGAACTGAGCAATCCGGATGCCGGCTCGGCCGCGTGGCTGCTGCTCGTGGAAGCTCTTGAGCAACTTCCGATTATCGGCCCGGTAATGATGGGCTTCGGGCTGCTGATATTTCCAGCGACTCTCCTGCTCGCCCAGCTCTGGTATCAGACCGCACAATTTTTCGGTTTCGAACCATATCCCTCCCCAGCCGAGGAATCGGGAACCGGCTTGCAAGAGGTCGACGACGCGGTGTTCGCGGGGGGAACGGATCCGGCTTTGGCTGCCGGAGTCAGCCCGGCGCTAGCGGACGTGACTTCGGTCCTGGACCTCAATCCGTCAGCTGATATCGACGCAGCGATTGATCCCACCGGAATGGCCGACATCGGCATGGCCCTGGACCTCACCGAGATCCCGGTTCTGGATGACATTCTGACGAGTCTCATCCCGTGACTCCCTGCGGCGGAGATCACGCCCCGTTGTTCGGCCCACCCGAGTTCGCCCCGGCGATGTCGGTGATCGGGAAGTTCGGCATCGGCGGCGGCGACGGTGTCGCCGGCAGCCCGGGGATGTCGGCGGGCGGAATGTCATGCAGCTCGTTGACCGGCGGGCCGTTCTCCCGGCCCCCGTACACGCTGCCCGGGGCGCGCGGCCCGAGCAGCTCGCCGACCGTAACCATGTGGTAGCCATTGGCTTTGAGCACCGGCAGAAATTGGTAGACCAGATCGACGGTGGACGAATAGGTGTCATGGAACAGCACCACCGACCCGGGCTTGATCTGGGTCATCAGCATGTAACGGGTCGCGGCGGTGTCGGCGTCGTTGATCCAGTCGAACGGGATGACATCCCACAGGATCGCGGCCTGGCCGAATTTGGCGGCCTGCTGATTCACCGCGTCGTCGGTGAGCCCGCCCGGGGGGCGCCACAGCGTCGGCACGGAACCGGTGGCCGACCGGATCGCGTCGTTGGCCTTCGCGAACTGCGCGGGCACATCGTTGGCCGGGATCTCCGTCATGTTCGGGTGCTCCCAGGTGTGGCTGCCGATCTCCATCCCGGCTTCGGCGATCCGCGCAGCGCCTGCCGGGTCGGCCGCCACCTTGTTGCCGATCAGGAAAAAGGTGGCGCGCGCGTCGGCGTCGTTCAAGACCCGCAGCAACCGGTCGGTGTAGGGCGAGGGCCCGTCGTCGAAGGTCAGCGCCACGCACTTGACGGCGGCGCAGTCCACGGGGTTCGCAGCAGCGTGGTGGGCGGGGGCGGCACAGGCTCCTACCACCGCCATGGCGATCAGGGCGGCAAGCACTCGCAAACACGGCACGCGGGCAGCCTACCCGGGGGCTCACCGCAGCTCGGGGCCGTTGATCTCCTCGAGCATCTCGGTGACCAGCGCGGCGATCGGCGAACGCTCACTGCGCAGCAACGTGATGTGGGCGAACAGCGGGTGGCCCTTCAGCTTCTCGATCACCGCGGCGATGCCGTCGTGGCGGCCGACCCGCAGGTTGTCGCGCTGGGCGACGTCGTGGGTGAGCACCACCCGCGACCCGGTGCCCAACCGCGACAGCACCGTCAGCAGCACGTTGCGTTCCAGCGACTGGGCCTCGTCGACGATCACGAACGAGTCGTGCAGTGAGCGGCCCCGGATGTGGGTCAGCGGCAGCACCTCGAGCATGCCGCGCGAGGCCACCTCCTCAAGCACCGCCGGGCTGGCCAGGCCCTCCAGAGTGTCGAACACCGCCTGGGCCCACGGCCCCATCTTCTCGTTCTCGCTGCCCGGCAGGTAACCCAGTTCCTGGCCGCCGACGGCGTAGAGCGGGCGGAATACCACGACCTTGCGCTGGGTCCGCCGCTCCAGGACGGCCTCTAGGCCGGCGCACAGCGCCAGCGCGGATTTGCCGGTGCCCGCCTTGCCGCCGAGCGAGACGATGCCGACCGATTCGTCGAGCAACAGATCCAGCGCAACGCGCTGCTCGGCGGAGCGCCCGCGCAGGCCGAAGGCCTCCCGGTCACCCCGGACCAACTGCACCCGCTTGGCGGCATTGACCCTGCCCAAGGCGTGCGAGCTGCCGCCGAGCAGCCGTACCCCGGTGTGGCAGGGCAAGTCTCGCGCCGCGGCCAGGTCGATCTCGCCCTCGTCGAATAGCGCATCGATGTCGTCGACGGATGCCTCGACCTCGTCCATCCCGGTCCAGCCGGAGACGATGACGTCCTGGGCGTGGTACTCGTCAGCGGCCAGGCCCACCGCAGCGGCCTTGACCCGCAACGGAATGTCCTTGCTCACCAACGTGACTCGCCGTCCCTCGGCGGCGAGGTTGGCGGCGCAGGTCAGAATCCGCGAATCGTTGTCCTCGGTGCGAAACCCCGAGGGCAACACCGCAGGATCGCTGTGGTTGAGTTCGACGTGCAACGTGCCGCCCTGTGTCCCAACCGGGATGGGCTGATCAAGGCGACCGTGCTCCAGTCGCATGTCGTCGAACAGCCGCAGCGCCTGGCGAGCGAACCAGCCGAGCTCATGGTGGTGGCGTTTGGCCTCCAGTTCGCTGATCACCACCAGCGGGACGACGACCTCGTGTTCGGCGAACCGGGTGCAGGCCCAAGGGTCCGACAGCAGCACAGAGGTGTCAAGCACGTACGTCCGGATATCAGGCACTGAGCGCTCCAGCGGTGAGGGCGCGCGCGACCCCGCGCGAGCAGATCGACGGGGAACGCAGCACCAGAACCGGGGCCGGTCCTGTCGTAGTCACGACCGGTGGTGCCGCCTAGACGGCAGAGCGTGTGGCAAGCCATCGCTTGCGACGGTACCCCCGTCGGCGCGTGCGCGCCGCGCAGGCGCGCCGGAGCTCGTCAGCTGCTGACGAACGCCTTCAAATCGGGGTGCGCGGCCAGGCCCCAGGCGTTGATCCGGTCGGCGATCACCCGGCGCAACTGGTCAGGCCCGAAGATCCCGGCTTCGGCGATTCCGGCCTGCCGGCCGGCGTAGGCGTCGATGTCGGCGCCGATGACCTTCAACTCGCCGGCCCGGGCGGCGATGGCGGCCACCGTCTCGTCGTGCACGTAGTCCAGGCAGTGCGCTACCAGGTTGGCGAAGAACTCCTCGTGGCGTTCCTCGTCACCGGCGATCCGGTTGATCAGGCCCTTGAGTACCGGTTCCTCGATCTGTTCGGCCAGGTTGCGGCAGAACTCGGCGCAGGCGCGCTCATAGAACGCCATGAACACCAGCGTCTCGACCTGGCTGTACTGGTCGGCGCGGTAGCCCTTCTGCACATGCTCCATGCGGACGCGCTCGTTGGCGTCCGGGTCGATCTCCCGGGTGACGATCAGGTATTCGCGCAGCGCGATGGCGTGCAGATGCTCTTCGGCAGTCCACCGGCCGATCCAGCGCCCCCACTTGTCCTCGAGGATGAAGTGCTCGACGAACTCGCGGTGGTAGCCGGCCAGGCTGTCCTTCTCGATGAGCAGGATCTCGCAAGCGTCGGTGATCACCGTGGGCAGGCTGACCTGCGACGGATCCCAGTCCTTGCCGCCGAGGAAGGCGAAGTTCTCGCCCTGCTCGAACGGCACGAAGTCGTGCGCGTACCAGGGGTCCACGGTGTCGATGTGGCGGACCATGTTCGCGGCGACAACCGGCTCCAGCTCACGAATCAGCGCGTTAGCAACGGGACGTTCAGCCATGAAAGTAACTGTAACCCGGATTCACACTATCTTGTCAACTCGGGGCGGCGTGTCCTCCACGGGCGACCCGCCCGGTCAGGCCAGCTTCCAGTCCTCCAGACCGTCATAGAGCGGGAAGTCCTGCGCCAGCTTGCCGACCCGGGCCCGCAGCGCCGACATGTCGACGGCCGAACCGGCCGCCAGCGCAGTGGCGATGATGTCGGCCACCTCGGTGAACTCGGTATCGCCGAAGCCACGGGCCGCCAGCGCCGGGGTACCGATCCGCAGCCCGGAGGTGACCATCGGCGGGCGCGGGTCGTTGGGGACGGCGTTGCGGTTGACGGTGATGCCGACCTCGTGCAGCAGGTCCTCGGCCATCTGCCCGTCCAGCGGCGAATCCCGCAGATCGACCAGTACCAGGTGCACATCGGTGCCACCGCTGACCACCGACACACCGGCCTTGGCAACGTCGTCGGCCAACAACCGCTCGGCAAGGATCTTCGCGCCCGAGAGCACGCGTTGCTGGCGCTCGGCGAACTCGGGTGTGCCGGCGATCTTCAGCGCGACGGCCTTGGCGGCGATCACGTGCATCAGCGGACCGCCTTGCTGA
Organism: Mycolicibacter senuensis; assembly: GCF_003284925.1. Lineage (GTDB taxonomy): Bacteria > Actinomycetota > Actinomycetes > Mycobacteriales > Mycobacteriaceae > Mycobacterium > Mycobacterium algericum_A. The sequence goes on along the minus strand of NZ_QMEX01000030.1, from coordinate 3,042 downwards.
CCGGGGAAGACCGCCGAGTTGATCTGCTTGGCGAACTCCTTCTTGCCGACGATCAGCCCGGAGCGCGGCCCGCCGAGGGTCTTGTGCACGGTGGTCGAGACCACCTGGGCGTGCGGCACCGGCGACGGGTGCAGGCCGGCGGCGACCAGCCCGGCGAAGTGCGCCATGTCCACCCACAGCGTGGCGTCCACCTCATCGGCGATCGAGCGGAAGGCTTCGAAATCGAGGATCCGCGGATAAGCCGACCAGCCGGCGATGATCACCTTCGGTTTGAACTCCAGCGCCTGCGCGCGCACCACATCCATGTCGACGCGGTGGGTCACCGGGTCCACGCCGTAGAAGGCGTTCTCGTAGAGCTTGCCGGAGAAGTTCAGCCGCATCCCATGGGTCAGGTGGCCGCCGTTGGCCAGGTCCAGGCCGAGCAGTCGCTCCCCCGGTTCCATCAGCGCCTGCAGCACCGCGGCATTGGCCTGGGCACCCGAGTGGGGCTGGACGTTGGCGAACTCCGCGCCGAACAGTTCCTTGGCGCGGTCGCGGGCGATGTTCTCCACCACGTCGACGTGTTCGCAGCCGCCGTAGTAGCGCCGGCCCGGCAGACCTTCGGCGTATTTGTTGGTCAGCACGCTGCCGTGCGCCTGCAGTACCGCACGCGGCACGAAGTTCTCCGACGCGATCATCTCCAAGGTGTCGCGCTGGCGCCCCAGCTCCTTGCCGAGCAGCTCGGCGATGTCGGGATCGAGTTCGGCCAGCGGGGTCGACATCGTGGACGCGGGGCGGGTATGCGGTGCGGCAGTCACGCCGGTCAGTCTATAGAGCCAGCTCGGCCCGCAGCGTCGACGGGATCAGCGGCTCGTCGAGCAACCGGCCGAACCGCTCGGTGAGGCTCGCCGCCGCGGGCCGGCCGTCCAGCCAGGCGCGCAGCAGCCGGTAGCCCTCCACGTAGGTCGAGGTGTAGGCCCGCCACAGCGGTGACGACAAGAACCGCAGCATCTGGCGGGCCCGATCGTCGGTGACCAGCAGCCAGCGGCGCAGATAGTCGACCACCTCGTCGACGTCGCGACGCTCGTCGTGCAGCATCAGCGCCGCGTCCTGGCGCACCTCGGCGAGCGCCGCGGCTGCCTCCGCCACCGCCTCGGCCCGTTCACCATCGAACCGCAGCCCCAGGTCGGCGTAGATCTCTTCGGCCCAACCGCCCCAGCCTGACCCGACCGCGGCGTACAGCGCCAGGTCAGCCAGGCCCTCGGCCATCAGACACTGCGGGGTGTTGACCAGAAAAATCGTCTGCTCGGCCTGGCCCAGGTGCGAGACCAGCCCGGCCTCCTTGCGGCAGTGCTCGGTGTGATGGCCCGGGTAGGACTCATGGGCGACCAGTCTGGGCAGGTTCGACATCAGCTGTTTGAGGTCGGCGTTCACGGCCACCGTGGAGCGGTAGTCACCGTGGTAGTAGTTGAAACCCGACCACGGCTTGTCGGTGACGACCTCATAGCTGATGACCTCGGTCTCCGGCAGCGGGAACTGGGTGCGTACCCGGTCACGCAGCGCCGATGAGAAGGCATGGATCGCCGCTTCGAGCCCCTCCGGCGGAATCTCCTCGGCGCGGCGGTGTGCGGCCATTCGCTCGGCCAGCGGGCCGGTTCCGCCCAGCGCTTCGTCCAGCCGGGCGTGGGCTTGCCGGTAGCGGTCGGTGTCACCCTTACCGATGCCGGTGAGGTCGAAGTACTCGCGCACCTCGTCGATGAAACCGACCTGTTCCCCGGCGAACTTGCGGCCCGCGCACGCCAGCGCCCGCAGGTGCGCCCGCAGGTAGTCGGCGCGCGCCGCCTCGAGACCACCCGGCAGTTCGGTGAGCAGCTTCTCGGCCTGCTGGGCCAGCACCGCCGGGTCGGGCATCGGCTCGTTCTCGACGAGGCGGCGCAGCGCCGGGTCACCGGTGAAGGCGTCGACATAACCCGGCTCGATCCGGTCGAAGCGCAGACCGAGCAGCAGGTATTCACGGGTCAATGCAGCGGGCTCCATACCCGATCAGGCTAACCGTCGAGCCTGCTGCAAGACTGTATGGTCATGCGGCGGCTTAGCGAGCCGAGTCCCTATGTGGAGTTCGACCGACGTCAATGGCGGACGCTACGTATGTCGACGCCGATGCCGCTCACCGAAGAAGAGGTCGTGGCGCTGCGCGGTCTCGGTGAGCAGGTCGACCTGCTCGAGGTCGAAGAGGTCTATCTGCCACTGGCCCGTCTGCTGCACCTGCAGGTCGCCGCCCGCCAGCAGCTGTTCGCCGCCACCGCGGAGTTCCTCGGCGAGAGCGACCAGAGCCCCGACCGCCCGGTGCCGTTCATCATCGGGGTGGCCGGCAGCGTGGCCGTCGGCAAGTCGACGACGGCGCGCGTACTACAGGCCTTGTTGGCTCGCTGGGACCGCCACCCGAGGGTGGACCTGGTCACCACCGACGGGTTCCTCTACCCCAACCGGGAGTTGGAACGCCGGAACCTGATGCACCGTAAAGGGTTTCCGGAAAGCTATAACCGGCGCGCGCTGATGCGCTTCGTCACCTCGGTGAAATCCGGCGCCGACTACGCGTGCGCGCCGGTGTATTCACACCTGAGCTATGACATCGTCGCGGGCGCCAAACAAGTGGTCCGTCACCCCGACATCTTGATCCTCGAGGGTCTCAATGTGCTGCAGACCGGGCCCACGCTGATGGTCTCGGATCTGTTCGACTTCTCGTTGTATGTCGATGCCCGGGTCGAAGACATCGAGCACTGGTACGTCTCCCGGTTCCTGGCGATGCGTTCCACCTCGTTCGCCGATCCCGAGTCGCACTTCCACCACTACGCGGACCTCAACGACCAACAGGCGGTGGCCGCCGCCCGCGACATCTGGCGCTCCATCAACCGTCCCAACCTGGTCGAGAACATCCTGCCGACCCGGCCCCGGGCGACCCTGGTGCTGCGCAAAGACGCCGATCACTCCATCAACCGGCTGCGGCTGCGCAAGCTCTAGCTCACGGCGATCACACGCACGGGCGGAGTCGGGCGCTGCGGT
>NZ_QMEX01000304.1 GCF_003284925.1 Mycolicibacter senuensis | reverse complement strand
TGAGGGGGACCCGTTTGGTGGTCCAGTCGCTATGCGGCTTGGGGTTGGTGGGTCGTGGTCCACTGTAGGGCGAACTCAGCTGGGCTGAATCCGCGGTGGGCCGAATGCGGTCGGTTGGTGTTGTAGTCGGTCCTCCAATCTTCGATGATCACGCGGGCTTCCAGCAGAGAGTCGAAGCGCCACGCGTTGAGCAGTTCATCGCGCAGGCGGCCGTTGAACGATTCGATGAAGGCGTTCTGCCAGGGCGAGCCGGGGTCGATGAACAGTGATCCGGTCCCGTTGAATCGGCACCAGTCGTTCACGGCGTGGGCGACGAATTCGGGACCGTTGTCGAAGCGCACGTAGACCGGCGCCCCGCGTTGGGCGGCGAGGCGGTCCAGGACGTCGACGACTCCGTCGGCGTCGATAGATCGATCGACTTCGATAGCCAGCGCTTCACGGGTGAACTCATCGATCACGTTGAGCATCTTGATCCTGCGCCCGTCGACGGTGGTGTCGAAGGCGAAGTCCATCGCCCAGATCACGTTCGGGCGTATCGGGGACATCGCCCCGACCGTGACACCGACACCGGTCAGCCGTTTCTTCCTGCGGCGCTGCGGAACTCGCAAGCCTTCGTCACGCCACAACCTGCGGATGCGCTTGTTGTTGACCTCCCAGCCCTCCTTTCGGGCTGCGATCGCTGCTCGCCGCCAGCCCCACCGTGGCCGGTCGGTGGAGAACTTCCGCAGCCAGGCCCGTAGCTCGGCTTCCTCGGTGGTGATCGGCGGCGGGGT
>NZ_QMEX01000303.1 GCF_003284925.1 Mycolicibacter senuensis | reverse complement strand
CGGTGGCCACCATCATGGCGACCAGGATCCCGGTGAGGTGTCGCGTCACGGTCGTTCCCTTCCCGCCCGGCGTGCTGGGGAGAGATTAGCCCGGATGGCGCCGGGGTTTGCCGGGTTTGTGGTCGCGGTTTGCGCGCAGTTTTCAGGGTCGGGGGATAAGCTGCGATGCCGTGACTCAACCAAACGACACCGCGTCCACTACGGACCTGCTGGCGCGCACCCTGGAGTCAGTGCGCACCGCCTACGAGGACATCGCGGAACTGGCCAAGCACCACAGCGGCATTCATGCCGTGGCGCAGACGGCGAGGGGCACCGCGCTGATCCACGACCTGCGCAAGCAACTCGACCTGCTCGACAAGGTGCTGCCCTTCAAGAGCTGAGGCAGCTCCGGCCGTCACTAGGGTGGCGGTTTATCGAGTTCGCCGAGGTTGCGGGCGCGTTCGGCCTGGATGCAGCTCAGCCGATCTTGGGCGCGGGTACGCCGGCGGACCGGCATCATGACCTCACGCCCGGAATCGGGCGGCGGCGGGGGTGCGGCGGGCGCCGGCGCGACGGTGGGAAGACACAAGGCGGGGAACAGCAGCCGACTGCCGGGCCGGGTGGTGTAGGTGTGGCCGGTGGGGGAGGTCCACTCGATGGTGCCGTCGGCCTGCTGGTGGTCACGCCAACCGCGGGAACCGGTCCAGAATGTCTTGAGCAGATGGTGTTTTCGGCACAGGCAGCGCAGGTTACCCGGATGTGTCGGCCCGAACGGGAAGGCGACCGCATGGATGCTCCTATGCAGCGTCAAGGGCCCCGTTT
>NZ_QMEX01000302.1 GCF_003284925.1 Mycolicibacter senuensis | reverse complement strand
AAGGGAAAACCTTGTGATGACTGAACTTCCCAGCATGCGGCCGACCGGCTGGTTTCAGGTGGCCTGGAGCACGGATCTGGCTGTCGGTGATGTCAAGGCGCTGAATTACTTCGGCACCGAGATGGTCGCGTTTCGCGATCTCGATGGGACGGTCAATGTGCTCGACGCGCACTGTCAGCACCTGGGGGCGAACCTGTCGGTGGGTGGCTGCGTCGTCGAGGGCGGTATCCAGTGCCCGTTTCACGGCTGGGTGTGGAGTGGGCAGGGCCGCAATGTGCGTATCCCCTATGAGGAGCGGCCCAATCGGGGGCGCCGGATGCGGTCGTATCCGGTGGCCGAGCTCAACGAGTGTGTCTACATCTGGCATGACCTCGAACGCCGCGATCCGCTGTGGCAGATGCCGGTGGCTCTCGATGTGCTCGGTGAGCACATCCGCGCTCAGCGCTATCGCAGGCTTGGGGTTGATGAGCAGGAGCTCTACCGCGGTATTCATGTGTATCCGCAGGTGATTGCCGAGAATGCCGTTGATCCGCATCATTTCCGGTTCGTGCACCGCACCCCGGTCAGTCCGGTGGTGCTCTCCGAGAGCACTGACGATTCGACCTGGCGCGCCAAGGTGGGCTTCGGCAGGCGGTGGAGCGACGGTGTTGACCGTCCCGGTGACAACGCCAACACCATCGAGATCTATTGGTCGGGACTCGGGGTCAGCTTCAACGGTGAGCAGACCAAAGACGGGGTGCGGATCATCGCGATCTGCGCCACGCCGGTCGACGAAACCACCTCGGACATCTTCGCGACCTATTGGATCTCTGAGGGCGAGGGCTACGGCGAACGGTTGCAGGCGGCCAAGGCGGCACTGCCGGACGACATCAAGATCTGGGACCACCAGAAGTACATGGACCAGCCGGCGCTGGCACCGTC
>NZ_QMEX01000301.1 GCF_003284925.1 Mycolicibacter senuensis | reverse complement strand
TTTTGAGGGTTGAGATCGGCTTGGAGGGCTCGGTATAGCTCGCGGACTACCGCTCGTTTGAGGCAGCGCATGATTTCCTTTTTCGACTTGCCCTCTTCGGTGCGGCGGGCCGCGTACATCTTCGTTGGGTCATGCCAGCGCAGCCGGTTGACCACGATCAGGTGGATCGAGCTGTTAGCTTGTCGGTCGCCGCCGCGGTGCAGTCGGTGCCGTGTGGTGTTACCGCTGCTGGCCGGGATGGGGGCCACGCCGCACAGACGGGCCAGCGATGCTTCGGATTTGAGACGGTCGATGTTCTCCCCGGCGGTTGTCAGGATTTGTCCTGCGGCCTCGGTACCGACGCCGTTGACGGCCAGCAGATTCGGCGTGTGCCGGGTAAGCAGGTCGCCAAGTTCGTGGTTGGCCTCGGCGATTTCGTCGTCAAGCATCTGGATACGTTTGGCCAGTCGACGCAGCATGCGGCGGGCGTTCATCGCGGGGTCATCAAGGCTGGCGCTAGCGGGAATGCGCAGCCGTGCGCATCGCGAAACCAGGGCGGCTCGGTCATAGCTGCCCAGTTTGGTGCGCAGCTCTTCGGGGGCGCACCACAGTAGACCGTGCATCTGATGCAATGCGGCCCGGCGGGCTTTGGTGGCGCTGCGCCGGGTGGCGCGGATCTGGCGCACCGATTCGACGTACCCGTCGCGGTCTTTCGGGGTAGTGGTTGCCGACTCGCTCAACACCGCCCGCGCTGCGTTGATCGCATCGATCGGGTCAGATTTGCCTTGTCGGCGTCGATCTTGGCGGTTGGGTCGAGCCACTTCGATCACTGTCACCTCATGCTGTTGCAGATAGCGGTGCAGCCCAGCGCCGTAGGAACCCGTGCCCTCCAGCCCAGCCTTGACCACCTCGCCGTACGAGCCCATCCAGGACAGCATTTTCCGATAGCCGGCACGGGTCGCCGGAAACTCCTGTTCTGCCAGCAGCTTTCCCGTGTTGGCGTCGAGGAGGGCGCCATGATGGATCAATTTGTGGGTATCAACCCCGGCGACGATGTGACGCAACCCTGCCTTACTTGTCATGCTTGTTCTACCGTCCTCAATTTCCGGTGGATAGGTGGCATCACCGGCGTTGACGGTTGGACAAGACAGAGATGGGTGCTTGTGGCGCAAGCTCCTATGAAGTCACAGCCGTCACGTCGGTGACGTCGAACGCGTCACCCACGACGGCGGTCGACAGATCCACACAAGGACAGCCCACCGGCGCCAATCGAGGTCAGAGTCAGGCCGCCGTCGCGGGTGACACCTCATCATCTCT
>NZ_QMEX01000300.1 GCF_003284925.1 Mycolicibacter senuensis | reverse complement strand
GTGTGTGGTTCCAGGACATAGGAATGGCGTGTCTCAGGACATCGGAATAGGTTCAGGCCGCACCGTCAGCGGGTGTCGAAAGCGCGCCTGGTCATCACCGCCGTCGTCGAGCAAGGACTCAGCCAATCCGAAGCCGCCCGAACTTACCGGGTCTCCCAGAGCTGGATCTCCAAATTGGTCAGGCGTTACCGCCTCGAAGGCGAAGCTGCCTTCGAGCCCCGATCGCGGCGCCCACACCACAGTCCGACCCGGCTGGCGCAGGCCACCATCGACGTGATCATCAGGCTGCGCGCCGAACTGGCCGGCAAAGGCCTCGACCATGGCCCACAGACCATCGCCTGGCACCTACAGCACCACCACCATCTGACAGTGGCCCCCAACACCATCCACCGCCACCTGCGGGCCGCCGGACTGATCCCGCCACAGCCGCAGAAACGACCCAAATCCTCCTACATCCGCTTCGCCGCCGAACAACCCAACGAGCGCTGGCAAGCCGACTTCACCCACTGGCGCCTCGCCGACGGCACCGACACCGAAATCCTGGACTTCATCGACGACCACGCCCGCTACCTGCTCCGCTTGACCGCACACCGCCGCGTCACCGGCACCATCGTGGTCACCGAATTCCGAAACGCCGTTGAACAACACGGAATCCCCTACTCCACCCTCACCGACAACGGCATGGTCTTCACCACCCGCCTCGCCGGCGGCAAAGGCGGACGCAACGCCTTCGAATCAGAACTGCGAACACTGGGCGTCAGACAGATCAACTCCACACCCAGCCACCCCACCACCTGCGGCAAAATCGAACGATTCCACCGCACCCTGAAAAAATGGCTCCAAGCCCGACCCCGAGCCACCACCCTGACCGAACTACAGACCCAACTCGACACCTTCACCGAAACCTACAACCAGCACCGGCCCCACAGCGCCCTGCAACACCGCGCCACCCCCAGCACCGCCTACAACGCCCGCCCCAAAGCCAACCCAGCAAACCGCACCGACACCCACGACCGCGTCCGCACCGACCGCATCGACAAATCCGGCACCATCACCCTGCGCGTCCACGGCCGCCTCCACCACATCGGACTCGGACGAACCCACGCCGGCACCCGCGTCCTCATCCTGGCCCAAGACCACGACATCACCATCATCAACGCCGCCACCGGGGAACTACTCCGCCAGCTAACACTGGACCCCACCAGGGACTACCAACCCCGCCACGTCACCCGCGGCCGCCCAAAGAAAAAATCCGAACCCTAAACGAGGGTTCGGACTATTCCGATGTCCTGAGACATCACA
>NZ_QMEX01000002.1 GCF_003284925.1 Mycolicibacter senuensis | reverse complement strand
GGAGGCGGAGGGCTTCAAACAATTACGCAACTGGGCCCGCAACTTCTACCCACAACAGACCACGGCACCAGCGTGAAGGACATCGCACCGGGCTTGCAGGTCACCCAGATGGCGACGGACGAACCGCTGGGCAGCCACGTGTTGGAACTGCAAGTGGCCGAGGTCGTCGCAGAAACCGACGACGCGCGGTCGCTGGTGTTCGCGGTACCTGATGAGGCCGAGATTCCACCGCAGCGGCTGCGTTACGCACCCGGACAATTCCTGACCCTGCGGATTCCCAGCGACCGCACGGGTTCGGTGGCCCGCTGCTATTCGTTGTGCAGTTCGCCGTTCACCGACGACGCCTTGGCGGTCACCGTCAAGCGCACGGTCGACGGGTACGCGTCCAACTGGTTGTGCGATCACGCCCGGCCGGGGATGCGGATTCATGTGCTCGCGCCGTCGGGCACCTTTGTGCCCCGGTCGCTTGACGCCGACTTCCTGCTGGTGGCTGCCGGGAGCGGGATCACCCCGATGATGGCGATCTGCAAATCGGCGCTGGTGCAGGGCAGTGGCCAGGTGACGCTGGTCTACGCCAACCGCAACGAACGGTCGGTGATCTTCGCCGACGCACTGCGTGAGCTGGCTGACAAATTTCCCGATCGGCTGACCGTGGTGCACTGGCTGGAGTCGGTGCAGGGTCAGCCCAGCGTTGCCGCGCTGGCCGCTTTGGCGGCACCCTACACCGAACGCGAGGTGTTCATCTGCGGGCCCGGAGCGTTCATGCAGGCCGTCGGTGAAGCCATGGAGACGTTGGACGTTTCCGCCGAGCAGATCCATCTCGAGGTGTTCAAGTCGCTGGACAGCGATCCGTTTGCCGCGGTCACGGTCGAGGACTCCGGTACCGAGCCGCCGGCAACCGCGATTGTCACTCTCGACGGCGACACCCACGAAGTGACCTGGCCGCGGAACACCAAGCTGCTCGACGTGCTGCTCGATAGCGGACTTGACGTGCCGTTCTCCTGTCGCGAAGGGCACTGCGGTGCTTGTGCCTGCACCATGGGCAGCGGCGAAGTGACGATGGAAGTCAACGACGTGCTCGAACAGGCCGATCTCGACGACGGTCTCATTCTGGCTTGCCAGGCGCGGCCGAGGTCCGATTCAACGGAGATCACTTACGACGACTAGCCCCGGAACGAAGGTTTGATATGCACGAATCCTGCCAGGCGCCCGGCTCCTGACATCGGCAAGGATCCACGACGACGGAGGATGGAGGCGCGATGACACAGCGAAAACTGCGCGTGATCCACTGCGGGACAGGAACAATCGGCGAACACGGCTTACGTGCTGTCATCGCCCATCCCGACTTGGAATTGGTCGGCTTACTGGCAAACTCAGAGGAGAAGCTCGGGCGTGACGCCGGTGAGCTGGTCGGCGGCGACGCCACCGGCGTGGTCGCCACCGATGACGTCAATCAGCTGCTCGGTACTAGCGCGGACTGTCTGAGTTACTTCGCCACGACCACAGGACGTGAAAACGACGCCGCCGATCAGATCGCGGCGTTCCTGCGGTCCGGTACCAATGTGTCCACTGTCGCTTTCAGCGGGCTGGTAGACCCGCCGTCAATGAACCCGATCCTGCTGGCGAAGTTGCAGGACGCCGCTTTGGGCGGAGGTGCCAGCCTGTTTAATTCCGGCATTGAACCAGGTTTTGTCACAACCCAATTCCCGATTTCTGTGTTGTCAATCTGTTCGGATATCGAGGCCGTGGTGACCTCCGAGTACTTCAACTACGGCAAGTATCCCGACCCCAGACTGATTCGTGACGCGATGGGATTCGGCATGCCGGCGGATTACGTAGGGGGCATGTTCATTCCCGGCGGGCCGCTTTCCTACGACACGCTCTGGGGTGCGGCGGTGCGGTGGTTGACTCGCCAACTGGGCGCAGAACCCGAGCGACTGAAGCTCGAGCGTTCGGTCTGGTTGGCCGACAAAGACTTCGAGATGGCAGCGGGGCCAGTGGCGGCCGGAACGGTCGGGGCGCTCCGGTTCCAGATCCAGAGCATCGTGGACGGCAAGCCCCTCGTGGTCGCCGAACACGTGAACTTCGGGTGTGAGGCGGCGGCGCCGGACTGGCAACGCCCGCAGCTCGGCGATAATGGTGTGTATCGGGTCGTGGTGCGGGCCAACCCAGACCTCGACGTGCAGATGGCCTTCGCCGGGCGGCACAGCGGCTCGATCGGGGGCCGGCTCGCCTGCGCAAACCACATCGTCAACGCCATCCCCGCGGTCTGTGCTGCCGCGCCGGGCGTTGTCACGGTCACCGAGCTGGATCATTACCATGGCCGCGCAGCCGAACGGGGCTGACCCCCCTTTGGCCGGGACCGGCCCTCACCACCAGAGTGGCTGCACCGTTCGAGTAACTTTGACGATGAATCGGCAGAGGAGAGCAAACGGTTGGCGGGTCGCATGAAGCTGGTCATCGGGGCCAGCGGGTTCTTGGGGTCGCATGTCGTGCGGCAATTGGTCGAGCGCGGTGAGTCGGTGCGGGTTCTACTCCGTCACACCAGCTCCACTAGGGCCATCGATGACCTTGGGGTGGAACGCAGGTACGGCGACATCTTCGATGCCGCCGCCGTGCGCGACGCCATGGAGGGCTGCGACGACGTCTACTACTGCGTCGTGGACGCACGGGCATGGTTGCGCGATCCCGCCGATCTGTTTCGCACCAACGTGGAAGGTCTGCGTCAGGTTCTGGATGTCGCGGTCGACGCCGATCTGCGCCGGTTCGTGTTCACCAGCACGATCGGCACCATCGCGTTATCCGACGAGGGTTTGGCCACCGAGGACGAGCCGTTCAACTGGCTCGATCGGGGCGGCGCCTACATCCGTTCACGCGTCGACGCCGAGAATCTGGTGCTGGACTATGCCCGCGACCGGGGTCTGCCGGCGGTCGCACTGTGCGTTTCCAACACCTATGGCCCCGGCGACTGGCAACCCACCCCGCACGGATCATTGCTTGCCGCGGCTGCCGCGGGGAAGATGCCTGTCTACGTCAAGGACATGGCGATGGAAGTCGTCGGGATCGAAGACGCCGCCCGCGCGCTGATCCTCGCCGCCGACCACGGCCGCGTCGGCGAGCGCTACATCGTCTCCGAACGGTTCATCAGTGCCCGCGAATTGTATGAAGCCGCCGCCGACGCCGGCGGAGCCAAGCGCCCGGGGTTCGGAATCCCGCTCAAAGCGATGTACGTCTTGGGTTTTGGCGGAGATGTAGCCGCAACGGTGCTTCGTCGCGACATGGTGCTCTCGAGGCTGAGCGTGCGCCTGATGCACATCATGTCGCCGATGGATCACCGCAAGGCCGAGCGGGAATTGGGGTGGCATCCCGAACCGATCCACGACTCGATACGCAAAGCCGTGCATTTTTATCGCAGCCGCGCGGCCGCCGACGGTCCTGCCTCGCGGGCACGGTAACTCAGGTCAGTATCTGATCCCGATGGTCTTCGACTACACGTTCCTACGGGACAAGTGGTACCGCGACGGGTGGTTTTCTACTCAAAACTGCATCGATGTATTTGAACAGGGTGCGGTCGCACACGGCGACGTGCCAGTGGTGTTCGTCGCCGACGGTGTCGAGACCAGGACCACCGTCGGCGCGATACATCAACGGGCCGAGGACGTGGCGGCGGGTCTGCAGCGGCTCGGTGTGCGCGCCGGCGACGCTGTCGCGGTTCAGCTGACCAACCGGATCGAGTGCGCTGTCGCCTACCAGGCGGTCCTGCGGTGCGGGGCGGTATTGGTGCCGATCGTGCACATCTACGGGCCCAACGAAGTGTCCTTCATTCTCGCCGAGTCGAGGGCGAAGGTATTCATCATGGCGGCGCAGTTTCGCACCACGGTGTATCTGGACCGGGTCGGCGACTTCGCTGCGATTCCGACGCTGCAGCAGCTCGTTGTCATCGACGCTGATGCCGGACGGGGCTACGTCGGTTGGGAGGATCTCATCGCCCAGCACGAGTATGAACGTCCGGTCGTGTCTGCCGACGATGTCGCGGTGTTGATCTACACCTCTGGGACGACTTCGGTGCCCAAAGGCGTGCAGCACAGCCATAATTCGTTGTTGGCTGAGCAGAAGACGCTGCCGTACCTGATTGGCCGTACCGCGGGAGCCGTCCAATTGGTGAGCTTTCCGCCCGGCCACATCGCCGGGGTGGGCTCACTATTGCGGCCGCTGATATCGGGTAGTCGAACGGTGTTTCTCGATGCCTGGGAACCGGCCACCGCTGCCGAGCTGGTACGCCGGTTCCGGGTAACCGCGACCGCGGGCACACCGTTTCACCTGGAAGGGCTGCTCGATCTGGGCGACGCCCGCGACAGATTGGCCACCTTGCGTGAATTCCTCACCGGTGCGGCGCCCGTCACCGAGGAACTGGGTAGACGTGCCCACGCTGCCGGCATCAATTCGTTTCGCTGCTACGGATCCACCGAGCAGCCCACCATTACCGCTGCCCGGCCCGATGACCCACCGGCGGCCCGGATGGGCACCGACGGTCATCCGATGCCCGGCGTAGCGGTGCGGATACTCGGACCCGAGGGGGCCGATCGGCCGGTGGGTGCCGACGGTGAGGTGGTCGTGCGGGGCCCCGACCAGTTCGTCGGATACCAGGATCCGGTATTGAACGCCGACGCGTTCACCGCCGATGGATGGTTTCGGACCGGGGACCTCGGCCACGTCGACGCTGAAGGCCGGCTGACCATCACCGATCGGATCAAAGACGTCATCATCCGCGGCGGTGAGACGATCTCGTCGGGACAGGTCGAAGACGTCCTAACCACTCATCCCGCGGTGGCCGATGGCGCCGTGGTCGCCGCGCCGGACCCCCGCTACGGCGATATCGTTGCGGCGGTGGTGACTCTGAAACCCGGTGCCACTTTGGATCTCGACCAGCTGCGGGCGTATTTTGCGGCGTCCGGGCTGGCCAAACAGAAGACCCCGGAGCGGTTGGTGATCGTCGACACGCTGCCTCGAACCGCGCTGGGCAAGGTGCGCAAGGCTGATCTGCGAAGGAAACATTTCGGTGGACTGCCGTTGGGACGGTGACCGTTAGGCCTCGTGCCGGGTGCGCAGAGCAGCGCGGTTGACCTTGCCGGCGTGATTGAGCGGCAAGCCGGCGACGTCATACCAGAAGGTCGGCACCTTGAATCCGGCCAGCCGGGACCGAACGAACGACCGCAGCTCCTCGTGATCGGGCGGACGCTCGGGGTCGGTCGTGACGATGAAAGCGGCCAAGTTCTCTCCGAGGCGGCTGTCGGGGACACCCACGACGGCTGCCGCCGCGACCCCCGGGTGGGTGGCGAGCACGTTCTCGACCTCGAGCGGGTAGACGTTTTCACCGCCGCGGATGATCATGTCGTGACGGCGACCTCGCAGGTGCACATACCCTTCGGCGTCGACCGCCCCCAGGTCGCCGGTGTGCAGCCAGCCGTCGGCGCCGTGCACCGACAGATGCGCCGCCGCAGCGAGCAATTCGCCGGTGCCGGACTCGTCGGGGCTTTCGATGCGCAACCGCAGACCGGGCACGGGCCGACCGATCGTACGCAGCAATTGGGTCTGCCCGTCCGCTGCCCGGCGATGGTCCTGGGGCGAGAGACACGTGATTGGGCTGCCCTCGGTTTGTCCGAAGAGGTTGACCAGGCCCACTTCGGGCAGGGCGTGGAGCACCCGGTGCAACGTGGCGGGGGAGATCGGGGACGCACCGTAGATCAGCGTCCGCAGCGGCACCGCATCGAGCAGATTTTCGGCCAGTAGCATCTCGATCATCGAGGGGACCAGCAGGCAGTGTGTTGCTTCCAGTCGGTGCAGGCTCCGCCACCAGTCAACCGAAAATCGTTGAGTGGCAATGATGGTAGCGCCTGCGTGTAATGCGACAAGGGTATTGCCCAGGCCGCCGATGTGATGAATCGGCGAGCCCGTGGCGTAGCGGTGATTCGGACCGATGGCGATGAGTTCGCGCAATACCTCGGCGCGGGACTCAAGGACCGGCTGAGTAAAAGCGACACGTTTGGGCAACCCCGTGGTTCCCGACGTATGCAGATAGAACGCGGGGCCCGCAGGTGCCGATGCCAACGGTGTGTCCGATACCGACAGGCCGGTGAGGGCGACGACCCGCACACCGGCGACCTCGGCGACCGCCTGTGCCGTCGCGAGGAAGGCTGGTTCAGTGAGCAGGACCGGCGAACCGCTGTCGCTTACCGCCGGCGCCAACTCATCCGCTGTCAGTCGAGGTCCCAGTGGCGCCAACGGTGTGCCGGCTGCCATGCCACCCAACAGCAGGGCCAGCGCGTCGGCATTGTTGGTCAGCAGGGCCGGCACGGGGCAGTCGGCCGGGAGGGCCAGTCCGGTAAGCAAGTCGCTGGCGTGCACGGCCCTGCGGATCAAATCGCGCCCGCTGACGGCCGAAGCGTCATCGACCACCGCGGGCCGATCGCTGTCCGCGTGAACCGCTATTATCTGGTGCAGCCATGTCATGGTGAGCTCAGCAGTACACTCGGCAACGTTCGATCAGTGTGCGCGCCAGCGGTTCTGGATGGCTGACCATAACGTCGTGGCAGGCGTCGAGGGGGATCAGCGTTTGCACGCCGCCGAGCGCCTCGATGCTGGCCTGCTGCGACCGGACGGAAAGCGCCCGGTCGCGGGTGGTCAGGATCCACGTCCGCGGCACGTCCTGGGGCAGTCCGGTGCGGTCGACGGGTTCGGCGACTATGCGCGCCGACTCCGGATACAGCCGGGATAACGTGAATGTGCGCTGCTCCCGGGTCATGCCGTTGCAGAACGCATACCTCGCCGCCAGCTTCGGGGCCATCATCGGCTTGCCGATTTTCGCTGCGCGCCGGGCGAACCAGGCCAGCGGTCCGTCGAGGGTGTCCACGATGGCCGAACCCTGCGGTGGGACGAACGCGGTCGCCAGGATCATCTCCCGGACCCGGGGTGAACCCAGTTTGGTGACGACGCCCGGCACCGTCACCCCGGCCATCGAATGACCGACGATCACGATGTCCCCGAATCCGGCCTCCTCGATGTCGGCGACCACCGATTCCACCCAGTCATCGATGGTGGCGGTCGCCAGGCTTCCCGGCTTGCCGCCGTGGCCGGGCAGGTTCACAGCGAGCGTCCGCAACTCAGGTGCCTGCCGACGCAGCTCGGCGACCGTCAGATCCCAACAGTCGCCGGCGTGTTCGCCGCCGTGGACGAGCACCAAATCTGGCAGTGGCATGGCTGGGGTTCCTTCGATGGTCAGCGGTGGATCAGTTGTGAGGCCAGGGTGTCGACGTCGGCGCGAAAATCGTTGAGGGTTCGGCTCGCCGGTTCGACGGTGATCCAGGTGACGCCGGCGTCGGCGTACGCGGCGCCTTGCCGTCGCACCGCCGAACAGAATGCCGCGCAGTCGCCGCTGGCCAGCAGGCCCGCTTCGAACGGAACGAAGGACACGTCGGCTTGGCCGCGGCCCAGTTCGGCGCGGCGCTTGTTGACCCCGGCGATCCACTCGCTCAGGGTGGCAATGTCTTCCAGCGGCCGAGCGCGGGTGATCGCCGCCATCTCTCCGGAGGCCGCCATCGGCATCCAGCCATCGGCCACCTCGGCGACCCGGCGCCGGGCAGCCGGGCTGTTGCCGCCGATCCAGACCGGCGGACCACCCGGCGTCACCGGCAGCGGAAGGGCGATATGGCCGTCCACCCCGAACTCCGGCCCGCGGTGCTCTTCACCGGCCCAGGCGGCCTTCCAGGCCGCCATCGCCTCGTCCAGCAACGCACCCCGACGGCCGAAGTCAGCGCCTAATGCCTCGAACTCCGACTTCAGGTACCCGGCGCCGGTGCCCAGCGTGAACCGGCCGCCGGACAACAGGTCCAGGCTGGCGGCCGATTTGGCGGTCAAGTAGGGGCTGCGGTAGCCCGACACCAGGATGTAGGTCATCACCCGGATGCGGGTGGTGGCGGCCGCAGCGAAACTCAGCGACACAAAAGGGTCAAACGCGTGATGGCCGCCGCGAGCCAGCCACTCCCGGTCGGGATAAGGGTGCTCCGACATCGAAAAGCCGTCGAATCCAGCCTGTTCCACCAGCTCGGCCACGTCACCGAGGCTCGCGCCCTGGCTCCATCGGGCCCAGTGCTTGACCGCCCGCATCGGAAACATCAAGTTGTACCGCACAGCACTCCTATCGCAACAGTCGGAAAGCTTGACGATGGACGCGTCGGAGCGTACATCCGGGTCGCTCATCGTCGATCAGTAGTTCGAACACAGCCGGTTGAGTCTCGGTGTCAGTCATCGTCCTCCTCAACGCGTGCGTGGCGCTTTCTTATTGGTACGCGAATCGGTCCGTCCGTCACCGGCATTTCCGATATGGGTGTAGGCCATGCCATGGCGTTGACGCAGGCTCGGCGAGAGATCCCGAGCCTCCCACATCGCGCGCACCGTGCCCTGCACGCCTTGCGGCCGGCGGGCGGCGATCTCGGCGGCCAGTTCAGCGGCCCGGTCGCGCAGCCTCTCGTCGGGCACGATCTCGGTGACCAGTCCGATGCGCAGCGCGGTCTGGGCTGTCAACCGTTCCTCGCTGCCGAGCAGTGCCCACCGCATCACTTCGCCGTAGGGAACCCCGAGCCCCAGCATGCCCATCGGTTCCAGTGCCGAGACGATGCCCACGTTGGCGTGCGGGTCGAAAAAGGTCGCGGTCTCGGCGCAGATCGAGAAATCACATTCGTTGACGAAGTACATCGCGCCGCCGGCGACGATGCCGTGCAGGGCGGCGATCACCGGCTTCCACACCTTGTGCGCCTTCGGGCCCAGGAAGGCTCCGGGATCCTCCTGGTTGAAGATCGGCTGGTGCGTCCACCAGGTGCCCTCGGACACGTCGATCCCGGTGCAGAACGCGCGGTCACCGTTGGCGCGCAGCACCGCGACGCGGATGTCGTCGTCGTCACGAACGCGGGCCCATGCCGCACGGAGTTCACCGGCCATCGCCTCGTTGAAGCTGTTCAGTTTGTCGGGCCGATTCAGTGTCACCGTCGCGACGTGGTCGGTGAGATCGAACTCGATGGTGCTGGGGTTGTCCAGGTCGGTCATGGCCGCTCCTTGTCTGGTCCGGATAGCACCGACATTCTCGCAGCCGTGTCTTTGACGTCGGTGACCTGGTTAACTAACTAGGGGCCTCCCCGTCGCACTCGAACCGGCGGGCCTACTTGTAGTTCCGAGGCCTCATGCAACAAGAATAAGGTTTTGACATTAATCTTGGCCGGTGCCATGCTAGGTGGCGCGCATCACAACCCTGCGCGGGGACGCCTTGGGTTACAAGAGCAGGAGTGAATATGGCGACAGACGACCCGGCGTCTGATGGCCCACTGACCGACCTGTTGGTCGTCGATCTGTCGACCACCCTGGCCGGCGCGCAGGCCACCCAGTTCCTCGCCGACTGCGGCGCGCAGGTCATCATGGTCGAACCGCCCGATGGCAGCCCGGTGCGCGATCTGCCGGGGTGGCCGGCGCTGCTGCGCGGCAAGCGCAGCGTGACGCTCGATCTGCACGACGACGCCGATCTGGACCGGTTGCGGGGTCTGTTGCGCCGCGCCGACGTCATGGTCAACACCCTGCGTCCCGCCGCTGCCGAGCGCCTCGGTCTGAGTCCCGAGCTGCTGTCCGAGCGTTATCCCCGGCTGGTGGTCGCCAACATCACCGGGTGGGGATCGAGTGGCCCGTGGCGCAACTACAAGGGCTGGGAAGCCCTGATCATGGCCAAGACCGGCGTCATGCACGAAAAGCGTGGGCTGACCCCGCGACCCGGGCCGGCCTTCATTTCGATGCCGTACGCCTCCTGGGGTGCGGCCCATGCGGCGGTGCACGGAGTTCTCGCCGCGCTGATCGAGCGCGAGTCCAGCGGCCTGGGCCAGATCGTGGAATCGAACCTGGTCACCGGGATGGGGGCGATGGACCCCTACAACTGGTTCTACGAGATGGTGCTGGAGCGGTATCCGGGGGCGTTCGAACCGATGGCCGATGTCTACGACGACAAGGGGCGCCCGCAGGCGTACCTGATCTACGCACTTCTCGCCGCCCCGACGAAGGACGGCCGGTGGTTGCAGTTCGCGCAGGTGTCTCCCCGGCTGATGCACGCGTGGCTCACGGAACTCGATTTGCTGGGTGAGCTGGCCGATCCGAAGTGGCAGGGGTTCCCGATGCTTCCCACGGCGGAGCTGCGGATGGAGTGGTGGGACCTGATGCTCGATCGGGTCCGGGCCCGCACCCTCGCCGAGTGGGAGCAGGCGATGAGCACCAATCACGACCTCAGTGGCGAGATGTTTCGAACTCCGGACGAGGCCCTGGAGCATCCCCAGGTCGTCCACGATGGGCGCGCCGTCACGGTGGTCGATCCTGAACTCGGGCCGGTGCGCCAGCCCACGACGCTCATCCATGCCGACGGCAAGCCGCTGACCGCCCTCCGGCCGGCGCCGCGGCTGGGACAAGACAACAGCTCGGTGATTTCCGATGCGCCCACCACGCAACCGGTGTGCTCTGCCGGCGGTGGACCCGAGCAAGCCTCGAGCGAAGTTCCGCTGAAGGGCGTGACGGTGCTCGAGTTCGGCAGCATGTACGCCGGCCCGTACGGTGCGACCCTGCTGACCGACCTGGGTGCCCGGGTGATCAAGGTTGAGCCGCTGGACGGCGACAACATTCGCAACCTGGTCGCCTTCCCCGAAGCGGGCGGGGCGAAGGTGCTGCAGGGCAAGGAGAGTGTCGCGATCGACTTCACCAAGCCCGAAGGACTCGAACTGGTCTACGAGCTGGCCAAGCGCTCCGACTTGGTGCTGCAGTGTTTTCGTGGCAACGCCGCCGAACGAGCCGGAATCGACGAGCAGAAACTCAAAGCGGTCAATCCCGACCTGGTAGTGCTGAGTATGTCCGGCTACGGCGTCGACGGGCCGTACGCACATCGGTCGGCGTATGCGCCGTCGATCGGGGCGGCGGCGGGACTGTCGCTGATCGACAGCCGCGGTGCCGCGCGGCCGCCGGTAGATCTCGACGACGCGCACCGCCGGGCGGTGACGCTGCATGCCGGTAGTGCGGTGCCGGCGGTGCAGGCCGACGGAATCGCCGCGCTCGGTGTCGCCTCGGCGCTGCTGGTCGGCTTGTACGCCCAACGGCGCGGGATCGCGATGCCCCATCTGACCACCACGATGCTTGGCGCCGCGTTGCAGGCGGCGATCAATCACAACACCGGATATGCCGGCCGGCCGGCGATCGAGGCCGCCGATGAGCAGTTCTACGGCCTCAACGCGCTGTACCGGATGTACCGGGCCGCCGACGGGTGGGTGTTCCTGGCGGCGCCGCTGGCCCGCGAATGGGCCACATTCGCCAAAGCCCTGGCACCCTATGTCGATCTGCACGCCGACGAGCGGTTCGCCAGCCCGGCGTCACGGGCAGCGCACGACGACGCCCTCATCGATGCGTTGACACCGGTGTTCGCCACCAAACCGGCGGCCGAATGGGAGCGTGAACTTTCGTCCCGGGATGTTGGCTGTGTCGAAGTGGTGCAACGCAATTCGGAGGGGGTGCTGCAATCCGATCCGTTCTTCGAAGCGGGCTACGCGGTGCTGGCGCACAGCCCGATCTTCGAGGAGCACCGGCGTCTGGCCCCGCTGTGCCGGTTCTCTCGTTCAAGGACCAAGGCCGACGCGGGCTGCACGATCGGTCAGCACACCGATGCGGTATTGCGCGAGATCGGGCTCGACGATGACCGGATCGGCGCCCTGCACGCAGCCGAGGTGATCGGCGGCAGGTGAGTTGGCTCAGCCGTCGTTGTGGCTGGCAAGCAGCGCGCGGGTTTCGTAAGACACCGGGGCGGAGAGCATGCCGACCCAGGTGTCGACGTAGTTGTGCAGCTGCGCCTCGCCCAGCCCATGTCCGGAGCGTGCCGCCGACGCCAGCACATTAATCAGGCTGATGTAGAGCTGGAACGTCCGGCCGCGCCGAATCCGCTCGGGCAAATCCTGCAGGGCGGCGTCGACGAGTTCCTCCAGCCTGTCCTGGGTCCATTCATCCTCGAGATGCTCTGGCCAGTAGTCGCTGCGCGCTTTGGGGTCCTCACTGAGACGGGCCAGGAACGGGACGAACATCTCGCCTGCCTTGATGCTGTTCGCCAGTGGCCGCACCAGCAGCCACACCACGGAGCGCGGATCGGCTTCCCGTCCCTGCTCGCGCATTGTTTGCAGCATCTGCTGGCGGTCCGTTCCCAGGGAGCGTTGACGGTGGGCGATCAGCGCGCGGATCAGGCCGACGCGGGAGCCGAAGTGGTAGCGGATCACCGAGGTGTTGGACTGGCCGGCCGCCTCCTGGATCTCCCGCAACGTCACCGCCTCGATCCCGCGAGTGGCGAACAGCCGCTCGGCGACCTCCATCAACATCACCCGGGTGGACTCACCGGAGGAGTTGCGGCGCCGGACACCGGTGGGCGCATCGGCCCCCTGATCGGTCATCTGGCCTCCTCTCCTCGTTCACAGTTTGCCTCCGGGGGACGTCCGGAAGAAATAATAATGACTGTCAATTAAAACTACCGGAGTTCGGCGCAGGGGTTGCTCAAAAGCCATACGACACAGATTCCCTCGGGGGAGGCGCAGCCGGTTTCGGTCGGCTGCGCTCCCTTGCGCTTGACGCCGTGCGACAAAATAAATATTATGTTGGATAATCGACAAATATATATATCTTGTGGGGTTGGGGTCTGGGAGCGCCACGTTCCGGACTGCAGCCACGGCGAAGGGTTGGTGTATGAGCGACGAGGAAACCATCACGGGCTGGATCAGCCGCAAGATGGGCGCGCGCGTCACCAGCATCACCAGGCAGGCAAGGTGGCGGTCGGCATGGCTGGTCGACGCCGAGCGCGATGGCCTCGTGTTGCCTTTGATCGTGCGGGGGGAGCGGGGCGCGGGAATACCCATGCAGTTTCCGCTCCATCACGAGATGTCGTTGCAGCGGACCATGGAAGAGCAAGGCATTCGGGTCCCCAGGGTGCACGGCTGGATCGACGAACTCCCTGCCTATGTCATGGACCGCGTGGACGGTCGGCCGGGATTCGAGGACCTCACGATCGAACAGCGCGATGCGTTGATGCGTGATTACATGGCCGAACTCGCGAAACTGCATCGTCTTCCGTTGCAACCGTTCCTCGAAGCCGGCATTCAACGCGCGCCCACCCCAGCTGAGGCGGGCAGCTACGGAATCGGCCGCTTCGAAGCGGTGTGGCGCGCGGGCAAGAATGCGCCCAACCCGCTGCTCGAGTTCGTTCTCGGGTGGCTCAAGCGCAACCCCGTCCAAACCAATGGGCGTGAATCGGCGATCGTGTGGGACTCCGGCCAGCTTCATCAGAGAGACGGGCATCTGGTGGCGTTGCTCGACGTGGAAGCCGGTCACATCGGTGATCCGATGATGGACCTGGCCGCGCCGCGGATGCGGGACACCGTCCTGCACTTCGGCGATTTCGAGGCGCTCTACCAGGAATACGAACGGGCAGGCGGATTCCCGGTGGACATGGACGCGATCCAGCTGCACCACATCGCCTTCACGCTCACCAATGAACTCGCGTTCCGCAACTCGCTCAACGCCCCCGAGCCGGACTCGGACTACATGACCAACCTGCACTGGTGCAGTGAGACCAACCTGCATGCCATCGAGGCGCTGGGAGAGCGTCTGGGAATTGCGCTGGAACCCCCGGAGATCCCCGCAGCGACGGTGACCCGCGCGGCCACTGCGCACGACCAGCTCATCCACATGCTCCGTGGAGTGTCGACCGACGACGAGTACATCCGGTATCGGCTCCGCGTCGCCTTCCGGCTTGCGCGCTACGTGGGGCGTGAGGACGAGATCGGCGCCGAGCTCACCAATGCGGATCTGGACGACCTCGCCCAGCTTCTGGATCATCGGCCTGACACCTGGCAGGAAGGTGACGCCGCCCTGGAACAGTTCGTGCTCGCCGACCACGGTCAACACGACGAGCAGCTGTGCCGGTTGTTCTACCGTCGACAGATTCGTCACAAGAATGCGCTGGGGCCGCCGGGTTCGGCGATGGTTGCTCACCACACGTGCCAACCGTTTCCCGCGCGTGTGGGGTTTTAGGAGCTGGATCTGGCACGCCGGCGCCGACGGGCACGGTGCCGGCGATCAGGCGCCCGCCTCTTGGCGGAATTTTGGTTTCGGGGAACGGCCGTGCCGATCTTGCGACACATTGTGCTTTTGTGTTGGCCACGGTCAGTGTGTCGCGTGGGTAAAGTGAGGCCTCGTGACGTCGAAGCCAGACGCGAACCGGGCCGGTGCGTGGGGTGCGGACCTTCCGTTGAATGAGGAAGAAGCAAAGGAAAGACTGCTCGCAGCGGCTGAAGCGTGCTACGCCGAGCGTGGGCCGATGCGGACCCGCATGAGCGACATCGCCAGCAAGGCCGGAGTGAACCGCTCCACGGTCTATTACTACTTCCCGAACAAAGAAGCCGTGCTCGTGGCCTCCTTGGTCAGGGCCTTGGCCGGCATCTTCGTCTCGATCGAATCATGTTGGCAGACCGACGAGCCGTTTCTCGAGCAACTCGTCGCGGCATGCCTTGCGGGCAACGAGGCGGCGCGAACGTCGCCGACCACGAGGCTCCTGATCGGCAACGATGAAGCCGGGCACACCTTCCATGCGGCCGAGACCTCAGACTTGTGGCGTAGCGAATTGGCGAAGGTCCTCGGGCGCCGCATTGCGCGCGCCGCGGCCGCCGGCGAAGTGCGCGATGATGTTGCACCAGAAACGTTGGCGCGTTGGGTGACCCGCATCAACTTCAGCCTCATGACCGAGCCCGCCAGCCCGGAAGACGGCGGCGAAGAGGGCATCCTGCGTGACTTGCTCGCGGCATCGCTGGCGCCACGGCGCTAGCTAGGGCGAGATTTTCGAGGTGATCCCCAGCAGGCTCTCCACCGGAGAACCCGGGACGCAGCCCTCGACGATCGCACGCCGGCGCGCGAAGCGCCGCTCACCGTCGACCGTGACGACCTCGTCGGTGTAGGTGCCCCAGTGATCCAGGCCCCGGGTGCCGACGAACTGAAAGCAGGCGTACGTCGTCGCAGTCCCCTCCGAGCCCGGTTCGACGTAAACGGTGCTGAGGTAGTGGCGCGCCGGGGTGAAGCCGGCAGCGATGAAGGCGCCCTTGACACTGGCGAAGAAGCCGAGCACTCCTTCGGGTCCGATGTAGGAGTCGTTGTTGGTCTCGAAGACACCGTCCACGGCGAAGAGTTCGGAGAGCAACTTGACTTGTCCCGAGTCGGCGAGGTACTGGTAGCGAGCCAACAAGTGGGCGACCGCGATTCGGGCTTCGAGCTCGTCTGGCGACATCATGGGTCTATCCCTTCTGAACGGCCATCCGCGGCCAGGAGTGGAGCGAGCGTGGTGCAGATGGTCTGCAAGTGCCGCAGCGACCAGTCCTCGGGCATTCCGCCGAGCGAAACCCAGAAGAAGACGGTCTCGGTCGGAGAATCGCCGATCATCCCACGGACGCGACCCGCCATCGCTTCGGGAGTCTCGCACCAGAAGTAATTCTGCGCCTTGGCTTCTCGGCCGCGAAGCCGATCGGGGTCGATCGGTCTTGGTGTGTCTCGACCGGTGCCTTCGACGGCGTGCTTGTTGTACGAATCGAGCTGATACGCAAGGTGGGTGGCCACCGTCGGCCAGTCCCGATCCGGGTCGTCGGTGACCCAGCCTTGGATACCGCCGGCCATGCGACCGCGGGCCGGATCGTGACCGCCCTCGATGAGCCCGGCCCGATAGGGCTCCCAAAGGCGACCTTCAGCCGAGAGGAGTCCCTCGCCGAGTAAGCCCGCGCGGCGGGCTCCTTGGGGCCCTTGATAACCCATCCAGATCGGCGGCGGCTCCTGGACGGGGCGCGGTGTCACGCCACCCGGCGCCCACAGGCGGCGAATCTCCCTGGCGCTGTCGTCGGTTTGGCCGTACTTGCGGTCCAGGCTCCGTCCGTACAACTCGTACTCGGGGATGCGATACCCGGCGCCCAGTCCGAGATCCAGACGACCACCCGATACCAGGTCCACGACCGCGGCCTGCTCGGCGATCTCGGCGGGGTGATGGAGGGGGGCGATCACGATCGCCGTACCGATGCGAACACGTTTGGTGCGGGCTGCCACCGCGGCGGCGAAGGTCAGGGGTGCAGCCATGTAGTCGTCGTCGAACAGGTGATGCTCCGTCATCCAAACCGAGTGAGCACCAAGATGTTCAGCTTCTTCGCACATCTCCAGGGCGAAGGAATGGACACGGGCGGGATCGCGCCGCCACTGCCGAGGATTGCGAAGATCGAAGTAGAGGCCGACATTGACCTTGGATAAAGTCGTCACGTCAGTGGCTCCTCGTCATGGGTGGCGGGTCCTTCAGGTTCGTAGTCACTTCCCGGCCCTGCCCAGCCGGGAAGTAAGCCATTCTTGCGTGCCAGTCCGGGCAGGTAGATCCGTTTCGTGCGCAGTTGCCGCGCCTCGGGTGTCGTCGCCAGCCAGGCGATGGCGGCGCCGATGGCTTCGGGCGGAGAGACTGGGGCGTCGGGGTAGTTGCGGCGCTGCTCGGCCAACGCGTCCCCGTAGCTGACGAAGCCGGGATCCAGGGTGTAGACGGTGATGCCGCGCTCGCCCAGCTCGACGTTGAGCACGCTGCCGAAGCGGTCGATCCCGGCCTTGGCCGCGGCATAGGCGACGCTCCACCCGTGCACCGGACCGGCCGCGGGCGGATCGTTGACGACCACATAAGACGTCATGTTCATCACCGTGCCGGAGCCGCGTTCGATCATTCCCGGCAGCAATTGCTGCAGCAGGATGGCGGGTGCGACGACGTCTGCCTGCAAGCTCCGCTCGAACAGCTCGATCGGAGTGTCCAGGAAGTAGTCCATGGCCCCGGGGCCCTGATAGACGCCGATATTGACGACGAGATCCACCCGCCCGTAAGCGTCGAGTGCCGCATCGGCCGCCCGAACGACGGCATCGTGATCCAGCAGATCCATGGCTACCGGCAGTGCCCTGGCTCCAGTCCGTTCGACGCTCAGCGCGACCTGCTCCAGACTGCCGGGTAGTGTTCGGCGGTCAGTCAAACCAGCCCACGGTGCGTCCCGTCGCCCATCGCCCTCGCGCATGGTGCGAGCCGTGATCGCCAGGTCGAAACCGGCTTCGGCAAGCGCGATCGCAGTCGCCGCACCCATACCGCGGCTGGCGCCCGTGACGAAGGCTACCGGCCTTCCAGCGGATGGCAGAGAGGCCGTCATCGGTCGGTCTCCGCGGTCCCGTGGCCAGGTATGGCCGCCACGCAAGGCCGGCCTCGACCGAGGTCGCCATGATGGTGCCGGCATTTATCCCAGGCCTGGCGGGCGATGAGCGCCACGAGTCAGTTCGCAGGGACGTTGCCGGTGCTGGCTGTCCACTTGCCGTAGGGGATGTGGTCGGGAATCTCCCAGAAGCTGCGAACAGCGCTGCTGCCGTCGGGATTCAGCCGCCAGACGTCGACGCTGGGGATGATCAGTGGTTCCCCGCGGTAGGTGCCTTCGTTGTGACAGACCACTACTGCTTCGGGACCGCCGAGGATCAGTTGTTCGATGCGCACCGCTGGATGGTTTGGTCCGGTGCGATCCCAGAGTTCCTCGGCCAGTGCCCAGCCTCGTTTAACCGGAGTTCCGACGGGATCCTCTAGGGTCGGCTCCCCGGGCGCGGCGGCCTTCCAATGCTGGAGCCAACCCTGTTTGTCCTGGTCGTTCCACAGCTCATACCAGCGGCGGATGAATCGTTCGTAGACCTCACCGGACATCGTCATCGCTGATCGACCTTTCTCGGTGGTTGAACCGAATCTGTTGTCGTGGTTGATTGTTGATGCTCGCTCGTGTGCCATGCGGCGGCCAGTTCGGCGACATCGGTGATTCGGGCCAGCATGGCGATGGTGTTTTTCAGGACGAGTTGGCCGTACTCGACCGGGGTGCCGACGACGGCGTCGCGCGGGACCACCGCGTGAAACCCTTCGTGAACTGCCTGTCCCACCGCCAGCGGTATGGCGACGTTGAGGGACACTCCGGCGAAGATCAGCGTGTGAATGTCCTTGGCGCGCAGGAGGGGCAGCAGTTCGGTGCCCCACGTGGGTGATACTCCCTGGTGGCGGGGGACGACCAGGTCGGCGGGATCGAGCAGTGTGGCCAGGATCTCGGTTGCCGGGTGGCCGGGCGCCCAGTCGGCGGTCGCACGCGCGGTGGCCCGCATCAGGGGGGCGGTCCCCGGGCTGCCGCCGAGGCTGCCGGCGAAGGGGGTGTGGACCACCAGCGCGCCGGCGGATCGGGCGATCGCCAGTAGCTGCCCGATCGCAGCGAGCGCGGGTTGAGCGTCGGCAGCCAGCGCGGGCAGGATCGAATCTTTTCCCAGAACGCCGTTTTGGCATTCGATGCAGACCACGGCGGCATGCCTGGGCTCGGGCGCTGCCCACTGAGGTGTAGACGTCACCGCTTCACCGAGTAGCCGGAGGCGAGATGCGCGCCCGGGGATGTCTCGAGGCCGTCCATCTAGATCCTCTCGTCGAGTGTCCGTCGCCCGCTGAAGGGAGCCGACGGACCAAGGGTGGGTAGCCGTCCGAGGACGGTATTGGCTGAAACTCCCATACGTGGTCGGGAACGCCATTCCCGATCACGTCCGACAATAGCTCCCAGAGCGCTCGAATTCCAGCCATTGGAGTGTCGGCGACACTTCGGGTGGCTGGCGTCGGCGCATCCCGGCGACGTCGCCGTCGTTCTGGAATGCCAAACACCTAGGCGACGGGCGCGGACCTCGACGTCGACGGAGACTCGGATTTTCGGTAGTGCGCGGGTGCAGCCAGGCCGGCCAGTACGAGCCGCACCACCGCGTCGCGGACTTCACCGAAGTCCTTGTCGAGGTGACCGCGGATGCGCGCCTCGACATGACGCACAGCGACGGCGTGGATTGCGAAGGCGTCGAGTTCGGGTCGGGCGCCGGGCAGAGAGCCGTCGGCCAGGCCGGCGGCAAGTGCCTCGGCCAGCGGTTCGCGGTGGCGGGCGTAGGTGGCCTCCAGTGCCGCGGCGATACCGGGCGCGCCGGTGACCTCGGAAGACAGAAACGCCAGCGCGTCGCGGAATCTCGCTTCGTCCCATCCGATGCTCAGGTATTCGTCGATCCAAGCGGCCACGGCTGCCGGCGGGCTCACCGCCGTGTCCACCGCCTGGCGCACGCCGGACAGGATCAGTTCGCCGGCCCAGTCCTGCATTGCGATGATCAGGTCGTCCTTCGACGCGAAGTGCCGATAGAAGGTGCGTCTGTTCACCCGCGCGCTCCGAAGGATGTTCTCGATCGACGTGGTCGAACTCGCGTCGCGGCCGATCAGTCGGTACGCCGCCCGCACGATCGCATCCCGTTCAGATTGGCGTCCGTCACCCGTCATGCCGTGCTCCGATGGTAGGAATATTGCCTCCCAAAATTAGCACGCAGGCTATTAGGGAACGATATTCCCACTTTCCGTGTGATGGACGTTATCCGTAAAACACCGCGGCCGACCCGGACCGGTCGCTCGGTGCTGCCGGGTGAGGCTGCCGACATGCCCCGCCGCTGACGTGTCTCAAGGCTGATCGGGTCGCAGCTCGATGAACAACCCTTCGGCTTCGGCACACAGGACGTCGCCGTGGGTGATCTCGGCCCGCAGCACGCGTTTACGTCCCTGCTCGCTGACGAACCACCCCCGCACCGCCAGGTCCTGCTCGATGGGCGTGATTGAGCGATAGTCGGTGTGCAGGTACGCCGTTCGTGCCGGAGCCCGGTCTCCGGAGCTGGCTAGTTGGCCCAGCACCTCATCGAAGAGCAACGGGATGGCACCACCGTGTACCGCGCCACCGCCGCCAAGAAAGTAGCGACCGAATCTGACGGTGCCCTGCACGCTGTCGCGATCGCCGGATATGGGAACGAACGGGGGTGCCATGGTTTGTCCGCGGCCTGGCAGATCCAGGCGCCGGGCGAAGAGTTGCCGACCTTCCGGTACCGCGGCGTCGATCAGCCGGCCGGTCCACGCTCGCAGGTCGTGTTCCAGCTCCGTCGACGCCGCAATGGTCGGGGCGGCTGCAGCGACGGCGTCAAGGAATTCCCGAAGCGCGGCGATCATCTCCCCGTACTCAGTTCCTCCGCCCGGATTGCGCAGGTTGGGCCCGTGCCAGGATCGGATCTGCGGAAAGCCGCCCCGCATCGGGGCTTCATCGGTCACCGCGTGCTCCACAACATCATTGCCTCAGAGTAATGCATTCATATTAATTACGGGCGCCGCGCCGGACTGGGGCACGCGGACGCGGCTGGGCCTTCTGCGCGCGCAGATGTCCGCATGCGTCAGCTTGAATTAAATAGCGGCGATCCAGCTCGGGTGCGGCACCAGGTAGCGGCGGTCGCATCAACGTCAACCTCGCGCACTGGGCCGCCTCCGCTGCGGTCGCGCCCTACGGGGCCAATCGACAAGAAAAGACTAATGATTCATCATTAAAAATGCTGGACTTCCTTCGGCGAAACTGGCATCATCAGCCGAGTACCCGCCCCATGGAGGAGCAATGAGCATGATCTGGACGAACTCGGGTGACTCCCATTTCCTGGAGCCCGACGATCTGTGGCAGTCGCGGCTGCCCAAGCGACTGGCGGAGCTGACACCACGCGCGGAGAAGGATCCTGACGGCGAATACGAGACGGTATGGGTGGACGGGCAGATCTTCCGGCGGAAGTTGCCGTCGTCGGCGATGGTGGCGTTCATCGAAGAGAGCATGAAGCCGCAGGGTGTCCGGGACGCCAAAGCCCGGCTGGGCGACCTGGACAAGGAGGGCGTGTGGGGTGAGGTGATCTTCCCGTCGCTGGGCATGTGGGGATCAACCTTCCGCACACCGGAGTTGCTCAAGGCGTGCATGCGGGCCAGCAATGAGTGGGCCCTGGAGGACATCGTCGCGGTGTCGCCGCGATACGTCGTGACGGCGCAAGTGTCCACGCTGGTGGTCGAGGATGCGATCGAGGAGTTGCACTGGGCGGCAGGCAAGGGCTTCAAGGCGGTCTTCCTTCCCACCACACCGCATCCGAGTGCGCCTGACTGGCACCGTGACGAGTGGGAACCGTTCTGGGCGGCGGCCGAGGAGGCCGGCATCGTGATTGCCTTCCACATCGGCACCGACCCGGTCGATATGACTGTCGGTGGCGCCTCCGGCGGGGCGGGCATGGTCTATCGCGGCCCGGGCGGTGCGATTATGAACTACGCCGAGACGACGTTCTCCGGTCAGCGGGCGGCGATGAAGATGGTGGCGTCTGGCGCCCTGGACCGTCATCCGAATCTGAAGGTACTGATCTCCGAGGGGGGCGCGACGTGGGTTCCGTTCCTCGGTGACCGCCTGCTGGAGGGCTACCGTCAACACCATATGGCGGTGCGGCCCAAGCTCACTCGCAGTCCCAAGGAGATCCTGTACAGCCAGGTGTATGCATCGTTCCAGCACGACGAGACTGCGGTGGCCGCTTTCGATCACATGGGGTACCGCAACGTCATGTTCGGCAGCGACTACCCGCACATGGAAGGCACGTTCGGTCACACCCAGGACACACTCAAGGGGCTCTTCGACGGCGTCAGTGACCAGACCCGGCTACGAATCACCCAGGGCGCGTTCTATGAGCTCTTCCCCGACGTGCCGCCGATCCCGGCCGAATTCGGCTGAGCCGCGCGTGACTACAACTTCGGCGCATTCTGGCTTGCGCGACGTCGCGATCGTCGGTATCGGTGCGACGCCGTACTACAAGCGCGGTGACTCGCTGCCCAAGAGCATCACCGAGCTTGCGGGCGAGGCCATTCTGGCGGCGTGCGAGGACGCCGGCCTGCCGGTCACCGACATCGACGGCTTCGCCTACTACTCGGGTG
Source organism: Mycolicibacter senuensis (assembly GCF_003284925.1). GTDB lineage: Bacteria > Actinomycetota > Actinomycetes > Mycobacteriales > Mycobacteriaceae > Mycobacterium > Mycobacterium algericum_A. Next base: position 150,229 of record NZ_QMEX01000002.1, on the reverse strand, counting down.
CCAGCGCGGGTTACACCGAGAAGATGGACACCGCGGACTTCATGGAAACCCTGGGGATTCCGGAAGTGCGTTTTACCGCGGCGCTGACCTCCGGGGGCGGGGGCTCGGCCGGTGCGATCGGTTTGGCGCGCGCGGCCATTGTGGCCGGCGATGCCTCGGTGGTGGTGACCGTGATGGCGTTGCAGCAGTCCAAGCAGCGGCTGGGGTCGGTGTTCTCGGCGATGGAACCGGACCCGATCAATTCGTTCCTGCAACCGTCCGGCCTGTTCGGGCCGGGCCAGCTGATGTCTGTGCTGGCACGCCGTCACATGCACCTCTACGGGACGCGGCGTGAGGCGTTCGCGGAAATCGCGCTGTCCACCCGGGTCAACGCGGCCAACCGGCCCAAGGCGATGCACCCCGAACCGTTGACACTGGAGGACTACTTCGCGGCGCGGATGATCGCCGAACCGTTGTGCCTCTACGACTTCTGTCAGGAGACGGATGGGGCGGTGGCGGTGATCACCACGAGCGCCGATCGCGCCAAGGATCTTCGGCAGCCGGCGGTGCCGGTGGTGGCCGCGGCGCATGGCGGCGTCAAAGACTGGGGCAGGGCGTTCGCCTGGATGGGTATGCCGGACGAATATTTTGCGTCGTCAGGTAATAAGCCCATCGCCGACCGGCTCTACCGGCAGGCCGGCATCAGCGCCGCAGACATCGACGTGGCCCTGCTGTACGACCACTTCACGCCGATGGTGCTGATGCAGCTGGAGGACTACGGTTTCTGCGCCAAAGGAGAAGGTGGGGCGTTCGTGGAAAGCGGTGCCATCCGCTACGACGGTGGGTCCATTCCGGTCAACACCCACGGCGGTCAACTCTCGGAGGCCTACATCATCGGCATGACCCACATCATGGAAGGCGTCGAGCAAATGCGCGGGACGGCGATCAACCAGGTCGCCGACGCCGAACTGGCGCTGGTCACCGGCGGCCCCGCCAGCATTCCGGTCAGCGGACTGATCCTGGGGAGGGCGGCGTGAACACTCCGACCGCCACGTTGGCGACCACAATTCCCGGCGAACACGTCCGGATTGCGGTGAACAAGGACACCGAGCCCTTCTGGGCTGCCGCCAAGCAGAGACGTTTGGTGGCTCCGCAGTGCGGCGATTGCGGCACCTTCCGTCTGCCGCCCACACCGTTCTGCCCCCAGTGCCGGTCAAAGGTCGTGAATTGGATCGATCTCTCCGGTAAGGCAACGGTGTACAGCTTCGCGGTGGTGCACGGATTTCCCGGGATGCCCGATCTGACCTTGGTGGCGGCGGTGGTGGATCTGCCCGACGCGCCGGGCGCGCGGCTGGTGTCCAACGTCGTTGACATTGCCCCCGAAGAGGTGTCGATCGGCATGCGACTGCGGGTCGACTTCGCCTCGATCTCCGACGGCTGGATGCTGCCGATCTTTCGTGCCGAACCTGCGACCGCATGAGGAGTGTGCGACGTGTCCGATGACAGTGCACTGCATGAGAAGCCGTTGGAATTCTTTGCCGGCGTCGCCAACACCGGCGGGTCGTGCGACGGGCAGGCGATCCTGCCGGAGAACGGCCACTATCGGTGTACGTGCTCCTGCGACAACTGGGACATCGAAGTCGACGACCCGCAGGAAGGCCTGCGCCAAGCCCGAATTCACACCGCCAGTCTGACCGGTCACACGACAGGAAGCTGAACCAAATGTCGAAGCTCGACGGCAAGGTCGTCTTTATCACCGGCGCCGCCCGCGGTCAGGGTCGCGCGCACGCGGTCAGACTGGCCGCCGACGGCGCGGACATCATCGCGCTGGACATCTGCCGCGACATCGATTCCATCGACTATCCGAACGCGCGTCCGGAAGATCTCGACGAGACCGTGAAGCTCGTCGAGAAAGAAGGCAGGCGTATCGTCGCGCGCCAGGCCGACGTGCGCGACGCCGATGCGGTCGAGCAGGTCGTTGCCGACGGGCTCGCAGAGTTCGGTCGCCTCGACATCGTCATCGCCAACGCCGGGGTCGTGCGGCTGAGCCCAGATGGGGACCGTCGGCAGACGTTCCGCGACATCATCGATGTCAACCTGATCGGCGTGTGGAATACCGTCGAAGCCGTGACCCCCGCACTGATCGACGGTGGCCGCGGCGGATCGATCGTCATCACAAGTTCCAGCGCGGGCCTCAAGGGCACCGGAACCGACCGGGCGGGCGGGCAGGCCTACACCGCGTCCAAACGCGGTCTGGTCGGGCTGATGCAGGTGTGGGCCAACGAACTGGCCCAGTACTCCATTCGCGTCAACACCATCCATCCCACCGGGGTGGCGACCGGCATGGTGATGAACGAGACCATGGGCAAGCTGTTCGAAGCGGGCGACACCGCCGTCAGCGCGATGCAGAACGCGCTGCCCATCCCGATTCTGATGCCCGAAGACATCGCCGGCGCGGTGGCCTTCCTGGTCTCCGACGAAGCGAAATTCATCACCGGCACCGCCTGGCCGCTCGATGCCGGCTTCGCGGTGCGGTAACGGCCGGGAGAGGTTACGACGATGACCAGCGCAACAGTCGACATCGAGCGCCCTAGCAGTCGAATTGCGTATCGGCGCCGAACGTCTTACCACCGGATCCTGCGGTGTGTACCGGCACGTCGATCCCGCCACCGGTCGGCCGGATGCTGATGTTCCGCTCGCCGGGCCAGCGGAGATCGACCGGGCCGTGCAGGCGGCCCACGCCGCCTATCTGGAATGGCGACGTACTCGGCCCGCGGACCGGCGCCGGATGCTGACGCGACTGGCCGACCTCATCGAGGATCATGCAGCCGACTTCGCGCAGCTCGGCGCAATGGATAACGGCACGCCCGTCGGCGCCACGTCGGCGATGACTACGGTCGCCGTGGAATGGACTCGGTACTACGCGGGTTGGGCGGACAAGATCAGCAGCGAGGTCACCGCGTCCCTGCGCACCGACGGCGAGTTCAGCTACACGCTGGCTCAGCCGTGGGGGGTGATCGGTGCCATCATCACCTGGAACGGGCCGCTGATCTCGTTGGCGATGAAGGTGCCGGCCGCCCTGGCGGCCGGCAACACCGTCGTGATCAAGCCGTCCGAGCTGACCCCGTTCACGGCGGGGTTGTTCGTCGACCTGGCTGCCGAGGCCGGGATTCCCGACGGCGTCATCAATGTGGCAACCGGTGGCCCGGAGGCCGGTGCGGCCCTGGTGGAGCATCCGCTGGTGAAGAAGGTCAGTTTCACCGGTGGGCCCGCCACGGCCCGCAAGATCCTGCGTTCGTGTGCGGATCTGATCAAGCCCGCGGTGATGGAGCTTGGTGGCAAATCCGGCAACCTCGTGTTCGCCGACGCGGATCTCGACAACGCCTGCGGTGTCGGGACGATGTTCTCGGTCGGGGTGCTCAGCGGCCAGGGTTGTGCGCTGCCAACCCGGATGATCGTCGAGCGGCCGGTGTACGACGAGGTCATCGAGCGGGTGCGGACCATCGCCGGGTTCTTGAAGGTGGGCAATCCCTTTGAGCCAGAAACCGTCTCCGGGCCGGTCGTCAACCGGCAGGCCCTCGACCGGATCACCGGGATGATCGAGCGAGCCCAGCTCGACGGTGCGCGGCTGATCACCGGTGGCCAGCGCATCGGCGGTGATCTGTCGGACGGATTCTACTTGCAGCCCACCGTTTTCGCCGACGTCGACCCGTCCTCGGAACTGGCGCAGAACGAAGTCTTCGGACCGGTGCTGGCGATCATCCCGTTCGACGGCGACGATCAGGCCATTGACATCGCCAACAGCACGCCCTACGGACTGTCGGGATATGTCTTCACCACCGATCTGCGCCGTGCCCACCGGGTCGCCGAGGAACTGGAGACCGGAGAGGTGCTGATCAACGGCGCCGCCAACCTCGGGGCCACCCGCCCGTTCGGCGGGGTCGGGATCAGCGGCATGGGCAAGGAAGGCGGACGGCAGGGGCTCGAGGAGTTCCTCCAGATCAAGACCGTGAGCATGGCCTAGACGTGCTGGATGTTCTAGACCGCGTAAGTGCCTCGATCACCGTCCACGTGAGTGATCTCGGCGCCGCTATCAGCTGGTACACCGCAGTGTTCGGTGCGGGACCTGTTCACCGTGGTACGGACACCAGCCGGGAAGGTGTCAGCACGTCTTTCGCCACGTTCGTTCTCGCCGGGATGAAGGTTTTTCTCAGCGAGACCGATCTCGGCGACGAGGACTGCGGGCATCGGCACCACCCGCCGGTGCTGGTCTTCATGACCCGTCAGTCCCTGGCCGGCCTGCGTCGCGAACTTGAAAGTCGCGGTGCCCATTTCAGAGACCGCGAAGTCGTCGACGGCTTCCCGGTCGACTCGCACGGGGTGCGCGGCAGCCGGAATGCGGAATTCCTCTGGTTCTACGACCCCGACGGCAACAAGATGGAATTCTGCCGTGTCCTTGCGGGAGCGTGACGGCTGTCTTCGGCCTGCATTCGGACTGGACGACGCAGGGCCGCTGACTCGGCGGCGCCGCCACCATGGCGTTGTGTCGTGTCGCCACCCAGGCGTGCGCGTCCATCGGGGCGCGGGACTCATCGTCCCGGGTGCCGGCGACAGGGGGCGTCCCGGCGGATTTGGCGAAGCCTGACGTCATCATAGGTAACTAGGTTAGAGTCGATCCCGCTTAGCGGATCGCGAGCTGGCTCCCCACGGTGGTGCAAGTCCCAGCCGTCCATGCTTAGGAGAAGACAGTGACCAAGACAATCGGATTCATCGGAGCGGGCCAGCTCGGGGAGCCGATGGTCATGCGATTGCTGGGAGCCGGACACCACGTACTGGCCTACAGCCGCCGCCCCGAGGTCCGGGACCGGCTGACGGCCGGCGGTGCCGCATCGGCGGGATCGGTGGCCGAGTTGGCATCGGAGAGCGACATTCTGATCTCGTGTTTGTTCTCCGACGAGCAGCTGCGGGAAACCGGGCTGGGCCCCGACGGGTTCATCGCCAATGCGAAATCCGGTTCGGTCTTCGTCTCCCACACCACCGGCACCGTATCCACCCTGGAGGCGTTGCGGGACAGTTCGGCTGCGGCACCGGTCATCCTGGACGCACCGGTCAGCGGCACTGCGGAGAACATCGCCGCGGGCACATTGACCGTGCTGGTCGGTGGCCCGGACGATGCCGTCGCGACGGTGACGCCGGTGCTGGCCGCCTACGCAGATCCGGTCGTCGCCACCGGCGACCTGGGCAGTGCGTTGGCCATCAAGCTCATCAACAATCTGCTGTTCGCTGCCAACGCCCAGCTGCTCGCCGCGGCAACGCAATTAGGCGATGACCTGGGAGTGGATCCGGGTGCGTTGTTGTCGGCGCTTCAGGTGTGCAGCGCCCGAAGCGGTGCCGCCTCACATGCCGAACGTATCGGTGGGATAGACCGGTTCGCCGAACGGGCGGGACCGTTCCTGCGCAAGGACATCGCTGCCTGCAAGCAGGCCGCCGCCGAGGCCCACGTTGATCTGGGCCTGCTGGGCACCGTGGTGCGGACGGGCGCGCTTGCCCTGGACGACGGCGGTGATCCGGCAACCGGCGGGACATCGCGATGACGGGTCGGCTGGCGGGGAAGGCGGCGTTTATCACCGGGGCAGCGCGGGGGCAGGGCCGTGCCCACGCAGTGCGGATGGCCGAGGAAGGCGCCGATATCATCGCCGTCGACCTGGCCGGCCCGTTGCCCGATTCGGTACGCTACCCGTCCGCCACACCCGAGGACCTGGCGGAGACCGTGCGGGCCGTGCGAGCCGCAGGGGGCCGAATCACCACTGTCGCCGCGGACACCCGCGATCTGGACGCGCTGCGAGTCGCTGTCGACAAGGGAGTCGAGGCATACGGACGACTGGACGTCATTGTCGCCAACGCCGGTATCTGTATCCCGGCGCCGTGGAACGAGATCACCCCGGAGTCGTTCCGCGACATCATCGATGTGAACGTGACAGGCACCTGGAACACGGTGATGGCCGGCGCGCAGCGGATCATCGACGGCGGACGCGGCGGTTCGATCATCCTGATCAGTTCCTACGCGGGGGTGAAGGTGCAACCGTACATGGTGCACTACACCGCCAGTAAGCACGCGGTGACGGGCATGGCCCGGGCCTTCGCCGCGGAGCTGGGCAAGCACGACATCAGGGTCAACAGCGTGCATCCCGGCCCGGTCAACACCCCGATGGGCGGTGGCGAGATGATCGCTGCACTGTTCGCCGCGATCGAAACCAATCCCACGCTCAACGCGATGGGGACACCGTTTCTGCCGCAGTGGGCCGCTGAGCCGGAAGACGTGGCCGCCGCCGTGTGCTGGCTGGCCTCCGACGAGTCGCGTTATGTAACGGCCACCCGTCTGTCGGTCGACCAGGGCATGGCACAGTACTGAGCCTCTCGGCTCATGTCCGGTACAGCTTTCTTCGTTCTGTTGGTCGGCCCTGTCATGGGATCTAACATTTATGTCAGCTGCCGGCCGCGGAGCTACCTCGGCCGTCGATTCGCCAATATCAAGGAGGTCAGATGACCCTGCGGGTCGGTGTGGTGGGAGTGGGTTGGGGTGCGCACGTGCAGGTTCCGGGGTTCCGTGGTGCCGATGGCTTCGATCCGGTCGCCCTGTGCGCCCGCACGCCCGAGCGGCTGGGCCGTGTTGCGGCGAAACTGGGCATCGAGGACACCTGCACTGACTGGCGGTCCTTCGTGACCCGCGAAGACCTCGACGTCATTTCGGTGGCCACACCGACCATGCTGCACCGTGAGATGACGCTGGCCGCGCTGGACGCCGGCAAGGCGGTGCTCTGCGAGAAGCCGCTGGCGGGAGACCTTGAGGCTGCTCGCGAGATGGTGCGCGCCGCCAGGGCCTCGAACCGCCCCACCGCCTGTTGTTTTGAGAACCGATGGAACCCGGACTGGTTGGCCGTCGCCGACAAAGTCCGCTCCGGTTTCCTGGGTAAGCAGTACCTGGCCAGGGTCAGTCGCAGCGCGTCCTACTGGCATCCGACGCATCCACTCCAGGCCCGCTGGATGTATGACCGGGACCAGGGCGGCGGGTACCTCGCCGGAATGCTGGTGCACGACCTCGATTTCCTGTGCAGCGTGCTGGGCCGCCCGCACTCCGTCTGCGCGGAAGTTCGCACCAGCGAAGCGAGCCGCGAGCTGCCGGACGGCGAGACATTGCACGTCACCGCCGACGACACCGCCGCACTGTTGATGCGGATGGAAACCGGGTTGACCGCCATCCTGAGCGTGTCGGTGATGGGCGCGCACGCCGACCACTACCGCCTGGAATTATTCGGCGCCGACGGCACCATCATCGGCGACGGCGATCTGCGCTCCACCGGTTACCTGGCCGGCGCGGCCACAGCTGAGGGGCTGAGCCCGCTGGCCGTCGCCGAGCGCGAGCCGGCGCATCCGGAGCACCTGCCCAAGGGGCTGGCCGGACATGCCGCCCGGGCGATGGCGCTGATGCTTCAGGACTGGCTGCCGGCATTCGACGGTGCGCCGAGCGCAGCGGCGACCTTCGAGGACGGCCTGCTCAGCCTCGCCGTGATCGATGCCGCTCACCGGTCCGCCGCAGGCGGTGGCTGGGAGCCGGTGCACGCGACGGTGTGAGCCGGGTGCGTCGCGACCGGCGCTTCGGCCGATTTTGACGTCCAGTCTGAATGTCATTCACCTGCAAACGGTAGGCAATATACTGAGCCGGTGCCCAGAGGTCCACGGCCATCGGCGCCGGCCGCCAAAACGTCGCGCGCGGTGCGAGCCGAGGCCACCCGGGCCGCGCTGATCGTCGCGGCGCGGCGCCTGTTTGTGGAGAAGGGGTATTTCGAGACAGCCACTGAGGAGATCGTCGCCAGCTCCGGCGTCGGGACCCGTGGTGCGCTGTACCACCACTTCGGCGACAAGCGCGCCCTGTTTCAAGCCGTGTTCGAACAGGTGGAACAGGATCTGCTCGCCGCGGCCGCCGGTGCGGAGGAATCCGGTGATGCGCTGAGTCGGCTTCGTTCCGGGCTGCTGCGATTCCTCGACGCCTCGCTCACACCCGAGGTCCAGCGCATTGTGCTGATCGACGGCCCCGCGGTCCTGGGCTGGCAGACCTGGCGCGAACTCGAAGGGCGCTACGGTGTGGGCGCTATTCACGGGCTGCTCGAACGCGCAGTTCTAGAAGGCGCGCTACCGGCCCAGCCGCTGATCGTTCTCTCGCACGTGCTGCTGGCAGCCGTGGATGAGGCCGCCCTGGTGATCGCCAATTCCCGCGAACCGGCCGCTGCTCGCGAGCAAGGCGTCGCGGCGATTAGCCAGTTGCTCGCCGGGCTCGGTTCCCGCCACTGACGGAGCGTCTGTCACAGCCGACCGGGAATGTGCCCCGGTGTTGACACCCGATCCCAGGTGAACATACTCTTTGTATGTTAAATGCATACACTCGGTATGTGAAATCGTGTTGGCGGTGAACCACGGTGCGGTCGCTCCAACGCCGATCCGCGGCTCAGGTCTGAGCTGTCCGCGAGGCATCCCGGAGCTTCGAAAACCTGGTGCGAGTGAAGGAGACCTTTGATGACAACCGAGCTGGTTCGCGTGGATGGGGTGGACATCGCCTACGCCGACACCGGCGCCGGGCCCCCCGTCGTGTTCGTGCACGGCGTGTACGTGACCGGCGCCGTGTGGGATGACGTGGTGGCGGAACTGGGCGCCGACTTTCGGTGCGTGGTCCCGACTTGGCCATTGGGCGCACACAGCACGCCGACCGGTGACGCGGACCTCGGTGCCGCGGCGGCCGCCCGCCGGGTAGCCCACTTTCTCGACGCCCTGGATCTTCGCGATGTCACCGTGGTGGCCAATGACACCGGCGGCGGCCTGGTCCTGGCCGCGTTGGGCGACATCGCGCTCGACACGTCCCGTATCGGCCGCCTGGTGCTGACCAATTGTGATAGCTACGAACACTTTCCGCCCGGCTCGTTTGCCCAGATTGTGAAATTGTGCCGGGTCAGTTCGAGCATCGGCGGTGCCATCCTGCGGCTGCTGTCGACCGGCCCGGGCCAGCGCTTCTTCCTCAAAGCCGTGTGCCGCCACGCGCCCACACCGGCACGGCAGCGCGACATCTTCGGCGCGTTCGCGACCAGCGCGGCGGCCCGTCGTGACGCGGTGCGTGTGACGGCCTCGTTGGATCCTGCCTTGACGTTGCGCGCCGCGCCGGCCATCGAGGCCTTCGAGAAACCCGTCACCTTGGCGTGGGGGACCGACGACACCCTGTTCCCGCTCGATCACGCCCGCCGGTTACTGGAGGCGTTCCCGCACGCGACCCTGGACGAAATACCGGACAGTTCCGCGTTCGTCATGCTCGACGCCCCACGCGAACTCGCTGCAGCGATCCGCAATTCGTGAGTCAACGCAAGCCCTCGGCCGCCGGATAGGTCAACACCCCGCGGATGTTGGCGCCGGCGTGCATATCGGCGTACCCGTCGTTGACCTTCTCCAGCGGATAGGTCCGGGTCACCATCGACTCTAGGTCGACCTGGCCGGCGCTGTGCAGCTCGAGAATCTTCGGAATGTCGGCCCGCGGGTTGCCGGACCCGTACAGCGTCCCGATGATCTGTTTCTCGGTCAGGGTCAGATCCATCAGGTTTGCTCTGATCTCGCGCTCGAGCATCGGATGGATATTGGTGATCACCAGTCGTCCGCGCTTGGCCGTCATCGCCAGTGCCTGGCCCACCAGCTGGCCGTCGCCGACACCCATCGCGCAGATGAACTTGTCCGCACCACGATTCCAGGTCGCCTCGGCGACAACGTCTTTCGCCTGACCCCAATCAGCGGCGGTGTGGGTCGCACCCATCTTGATGGCTTCGGCCCGCTTGTACTCCGACGGGTCGATCACCGTGATCGTGCGGGCCCCGGCCAACCGGGCTCCCTGCACCGCGGCGGCACCGATCCCGCCGACGCCGGCGACGACCACGGTGTCACCCGGCCGGACATCGGCGGCATACACCGCTGAACCCCATCCGGTGATGAAGCCACAGCCCAGCAGGCACGCCAGGTCCAGCCGATGATGGTGTGGGATCTTCACACAGCTGGCCTCGTGGACCACGGTGTGATGCGCGAATGATCCGACACCGCACGCCAGCGCCAGATCCTGGCCCTTCGCCCGGTGTCGGGCGGTCTCGTCGTAAATCTGCATGCCCGAATAGATCTTGGCGCCCAGGTCGCAGAGGCTCTGGTGGCCTGTCGAACAGGACCGACACCTGCCGCACGATGGGATGAAGCTGAACACCACATGGTCACCGGGGGCCAGCCAGGACACGTGCTCGCCGACCGCCTTGACCACGCCAGCTCCCTCATGGCCGCCGATGCATGGCAGCCGGATAGGCATATCGCCGGTGACGAGGTGATCGTCGGAGTGGCACATGCCCGAAGCGTGCAATTCGACCAGCACTTCCGGTGGCTTGGGTGCATCGAGTTCGATGGTCTCGATGGACCACGGGCTGTTGCGTTCCCACAACACCGCTGCCTGGGTCTCCATTGAAGTGTTCCTTCCGAACTAGCGAATGATGGCTTGGTATTCGACGAACCCGGCGATGCCCTCCGGTCCGCCTTCGCGGCCGATGCCGGACTCCTTGAAGCCGCCGAAGGGGCTGCCGAAGTCCAGGACGGCCGTCGAGTTGACCGCGACCGAACCGGCCCGCAACTGTGCTGCCACCGTTGCCGCGCGGTCGTCGTCGGCTGACCATACGGCCCCGACCAGGCCGTAGCGCGAGTCGTTGGCGATGTTCACCGCAGCGGAGTCGCCTTGCGAGTCGTCGTAGGCGATCAGCACCGCCACCGGTCCGAACACTTCCTCGCGAGCGATCTCCATGGCGTTGCTGGCGGCCACCAGTGCGGGTCTGACGAACCACCCACGGCCAGCAGGGCGTTTTCCGCCGGTCAAGATGGTGGCGCCCTCGGCGTCTGCCCGCTGTAGGAAACCTTCGACCCGATCACGGGCGACCTCGTTGATCAGCGGACCGATATCGGTGGTTCGATCGGCCGGATCGCCGACCGTGAGTTTTTCCACCGCGGCGGTGAGTGCGGAGCAGAACTCGTCATAGCGGCTGCGCGGCAGCAGGATTCGTGTCAGCGCTGCGCACAGCTGGCCGTTGTTGCCCATCACGCCGCCGACCAGCCCGCTCACCGTCGATTCCAGCGGCGCGTCGAGCAGCACGATCGCCGCCGACTTGCCGCCCAGCTCGGTGCTGCAGCGGCGGATCTGCGACCCGCAGGCGGCAGCAATCTGCGCGCCCACCACAGTGGAGCCGGTGAAACTGACCTTGTCGACGTCGGGATGCGATGTCAGCGCCTGTCCGGTCGCCGCCGCGCCGTTGACGATGTTGATCACGCCGTCGGGCAGACCGGCTTCTTCGATCACTTCGGTGAGGAGACCGATGCTCAGCGGTGCGTCGGGTGCCGGCTTGAGCACCACGCTGCAGCCGGCCGCCAGCGCCGGCCCGAGTTTCAGCGCCGCGATGAACAGTGGCGTGTTCCACGGGATGATCGCGCCCACCACGCCGACGGGCAGCTGCCGGACAGTCACCCTTCCGCCGGCCAGCGACGGTCGGGTGGATTCGAACGGGTAGTCCGGTGTGATCGCGGCGTACGCCCGTAGCACCCCGACGGCGGTGAGCACCTGACCGAAGGTGCTCCAGGACCGTGGCGAGCCGATTTCGGCTGTGGTCAGATCGGCGAGGACACCCTTGCGGGCGGCCAGCCCGTCGGCCAACCGGCCCAGGGCGGCGGCTCGGTCCGCCGGCGAAGTGTCACACCACGGTGACGAGGTCAAGGCAGCACGCGCCGCTGCGACCGCGGCATCGACCTCGGCGGAGCCGGCGATGCCCACCGTGCCCAACAGCTCATCCGTCGCCGGAGACCGCACCGCGATCTTCTCGTCATCGTTGCCAGCGGCCCATTTTCCTGCGACGTAGCTCGCCGCCAACTCGTACATATCGGGTGATTCTGGCAGTAATGTCATCTTTCTTCAAGCGTCTACAGCTGGGAAATCCTAGTGCTGGGTTTCACTTCACGTGATTTTCTGACACTATTGGCCATCATGAGCCGATCGCTGGAACCCTCCACCGAGCCAAGTGCCGGTCAGCCGTGGGAGATGATCGTCGAACGCGGGAAGATCGCGGAGTTCGCCGACGCCATGCAATCCGACCAGCCGGCCTACCGCGGGTCCGACGCCATTATTCCGCCCACCTTTCTGACCACGGGCGGCCGCTGGGCCCCGCCCGGCGCCCGGATCGGTGTGGGGTTCGACCGCACGCGGCTGCTGCACGGCGAGCAGGAGTACATCTTCCATGGCGAGCTGCCCCGGGCCGGCGACACTCTGACCGCGCACGAAAAGATCGTCGACCGGTACTCCAAGCCTGGTAAGCGAGGCGGGACAATGCGGTTCGCGACCGTCGTCACCGAATACCGTTCACCGCAGGGCGCACTGGTGGTCGAGGCGCGAGCCACCTTCATCGAACGGGCGCGGCCGTGACCGCCGCCGCGCTGCGGGTCGGCGCTGAGGCCACGCCGCGCGAGTTCGGGCCGGTCACCCGCCAGATGCTCGTCCGCTACGCGGGGGCGTCCGGGGACCTCAACCCGATGCACTACGACGACGAGTTGGCGCACTCGGCCGGCTATCCGTCCGTCTTCGCCCAAGGCATGTTCACTGCCGCGCTGTTAGCCACCTTCGCAACCGACTGGCTCGGCGCGCGCACCCTCCGCCGATTTCGGGTGCGCTTCCGTGAGCAGGTCTGGCCCAACGATGTGCTGACCTGCTCCGGACGCATCACGGACCTGGCCGCCGAGGGGGAGAGGGATCGGGTCACAGTGGAGTTGGCCGCAGCCCGGCAAACCGGCGGTGCCGCGGTCACCGGGATCGCGGAGTTTTTGATTCCGCGAAACGCCGCACCGTGTGACGCGGGCTGAATCGCTCGGCCATAGGCTGGATTCATCATGTCCGAATCATCCATCGTCCGCCGCGCCAGCTACGGCCCCTCCAGCCCGGAGGTCGGTGTCCGGGGCGCCACGACGCGCAACCGGATCACCGAGGTGTCGCTGGAGTTGTTCGGCCGGCTGGGCTACTTTGACACGTCGGTCGACGCGATCGCCAAGGCCGCCGGTGTTTCCCGCGCGACGGCTTATCAATACTTCCAGGGCAAAGACGAGATCTTCCGCGAACTGCTCAACGAGTGTGGCGGCGCCCTGTTCCGGGTGGCGCGGCGAATCGGACCGTTGGGGCCTGACGAAATAGGCTTTGACAACCTCAACTGGTGGCTGGGTGAGTGGAGTTGGGTCTTCGAGAAGTACTCCACGATGTTCATCCAATGGACGGCGATCGCATCGTCGGACGCCAAGGTGCGCCCGGAAATCACCCGGTTTGTCCGCAGCTACAACCATCGCGTCGCCGAGCGGCTGGCCGCGTCGGGTATCCACGGCATCGATCCCGAGGTCGCGGCCATGACGATGACCGCGCTGGTCCACCGCATCAACCTGTTCGTCCACACCGGCCGCGCCTACGGCCGCAGCGCCAAGGCCGCAGTGGACACGTTGTCGGTCTTCCTTCAACTTGCGCTGTTCCCGGACACACCGCCGCAGGTGTTGGCGTCGTTGTCGCTACACACCAGCGCCGACCCGGCCGCCGACGTCGATGCGATTACGGTACCGCCCGCACCGAATGTCGACGGACTATCGATCACCGACCGCACGGCCGGTTTGAGCAAGCGCGCCATCAAGACGGTCACCGCCCTAGCCGACGCCGGCGCCGCGCAGTTCCGCGCGCGCGGCTACCGCAGCACCAACGTCGACGACATCGTCGAGGCCGCCGACGTCGCGCGGGGCACATTCTACAAATATTTCAGCGACAAGCAGGATCTGCTAGCCGCCGTCGGAGCCGAAATCTACGAATCTGGAAAGACTTTCGCTGCGCGGATCGCCGACGTCGACCCCCTGGGCGAGGAGCCGGCGCTGCGGAATTGGCTGGCCACGTATGCGGAGTTCTATGACCGCTATTCGGGCTGCATCGAGGCGTGGGCGGAGGGAACCGCCGACGGGCCCACCGTGGTTGCGATTGGTGAGAATGGCCAGGTGCTGATGGATATCGGTGCGGCGAGGATGCTGATCCACCGGCGTGGACCATACCCATTTGACCCGATCGTCGCGGCGCTCATCCTGCGCGCCTTAGTGACCCGGGTTCCGCAAGCGGCCCAGGATCTGCCCGAACCGATGAGCGACGACGAAATCGTTGATCTGCTGATGAGCAGTATCTCCCGGGGCTTCTTCGGTCGCGCGGCAAAGTGAGATCAGCGTAGTATTATCGGATCTTAGATCCCTCCGCGTGAGACCAGCTGCGCTGCAATGACATTGCGCTGGATCTCATTGGTGCCTTCACCCACGATCATCAGCGGCGCATCGCGAAAGTATCGCTCGACGTCGTACTCGGTGGAATAGCCGTAGCCACCGTGGATCCGGACCGCGTTCAGCGCAATCTCCATCGCCACCTCTGAGGCGAACAGCTTGGCCATACCGGCCTCCATGTCGCAACGCTGGCCGGCGTCGAACTTTTCGGCGGCATACCGGGTGAGTTGGCGTGCAGCGGTGAGTTTGGTCGCCATGTCGGCGAGATAATTGCCGATCGATTGGTGCTTCCAGATGGGCTGGCCGAAGCTCTCCCGTTGCTGGGCGTAGACCAACGCGTCCTCCAGTGCGGCGGTCGCGACGCCCAACGCGCGCGATGCCACCTGAATACGTCCGGTCTCAAGTCCTTTCATCATCTGGCCAAAGCCTTTGCCGGGTACCCCGCCGAGAATCGCTGAGGAGGGCACCCGGCAGTCATCGAACGACAATTCGCAGGATTCCACACCCTTGTAGCCGAGCTTGGGGAGATCGCGTGACACCGTTAAGCCTTCGCCGTGCTCCACCAGCAATACCGAGATGCCCTTGTGGCGCGGGGTGGCAGTGGGATCAGTCTTGCACAGCAGCGCAATAAGACCCGATCGCCGCGCGTTGCTGATCCAGGTCTTCGACCCATTGATCACCAGGTCGTCTCCGTCAGCGCGCGCGGTGGTTGTCATCGCCTGCAGGTCCGAGCCGCCGCCGGGTTCGGTGAGCGCCATGGTGGCGCGGATTTCACCGGTGGCCATCGGCGGCAGGTATTTCTGCTTCTGCTCTTCGGTGCCGAACAGCGAGATCAGCTTGGCGACCACGGTGTGGCCGCCCATTGCCCCGGCCAGGCTCATCCACCCGCGGGCCAGTTCCTGGGTGACTTCGACGTAGCAGGGCATCGAGACCGGCGAGCCGCCGTATTCTTCGGGGACGGCCAAGCCATAGATGCCGATTCGCTTCATCTGGTCGATCCACGTCTCGGGGTAGGTGTTGGCGTGTTCGACGTCGCGGATCGAGGGTTTGACGTCACGGTCGATGAACGCACGGATGGTCTCGACCAGGATGGTCTCTTCCTCGCTGAGTGTCGTGATCATCTGACTCCCTGGGAGAGTTGCTCGTTGGTGATTTTTTCGTCAGTTGGTGGAGGCATTGTCCAGTGTTGTCACTCGCTGGCGCACCAGGTCATCGATGTCGTCGGATGAATAACCCAACTCGCGCAAGATATCTCCGCTGTGGGCGCCGAGCGCGGGTACATCGCCGATCGGAACGTCGACACCGGACAATACGGCCGGAGGGAGTAGTCCCTCGACCATTCCGCCGGGTGCCCGAAACGGCCGTCGACGGTCTCGTTCGGCCAGTGCCGGATGGTTCCACAGCTGATCGGGGTTGTTCATCCGTGCGTTAGCCACGCCGGCCTTCTCCAACCGGTGTTCGAATTCGTCGGCAGTGAGCCCGGTGATCCCGGCGGTGATGATGGACTCGAGTTCGTCGCGATGTGCCAGCCGATCCGGGTTTTCGGCGAACCGCGGATCATTTACCAGCTCCGGTCTACCGAGCACGTCCTCGCACAATCGACGCCACTCGGGTTGGTTCTGGACGGCCAGGAGCACTGTGCCGCCGTCGCCGGCGGTGAACGGTCCGTAGGGCGCGATTGTTGCGTGGCGGGCTCCGGTGCGCTGCAGGGTGGTTCCGGTGCCGTAGTGGCTGTAATACATCGGCTGGCCCATCCACTCGGCCAGCGCGTCGAACAATGACACCGATACCGGTGCGACTTGCCCGGTGGTAGCTCGCATATACAGTGCGGTCAGCACACCGGAGTAGGCGAACATTCCCGCGGCGATGTCGGCGACGGAGATTCCGGCTCGGGCGACCTCTTCGGGCGAGCCGGTGGCCGACAACAGGCCGGCCTCGGCCTGCACCAACAGATCGTAGGCTTTGCGATGGCGCCACGGGCCATCGTTGCCGTAGCCGGTGATTGTGCAGACCACCAGCCCTGGGTTGGATTTCGCCATGGCCGTGGCGTCCAGCCCCATGCGCGCGGCCGCACCCGGCCCCAGGTTGTGCACCAGCACGTCGGCGCTGTCCAGTAACCGGCGGACGACACCTTGACCCTGCGCATGTTTGAGGTCGAGGGTGAGCGACTCCTTTCCCCGGTTCAGCCAAACGAAGTAGCTCGAGTCACCGTGTACGGTCCGGTCGTAGCCGCGCGCGAAGTCGCCGCCACCGGGGCGTTCGATCTTGATCACCCGGGCACCGAGGTCCGCGAGTTGACGGGTGGCATATGGAGCTGCCACCGCTTGCTCGATACCTACCACGGTGATACCCGTCAACGGCGCCTGGGTCATGAGACCGGTACTGACATTGTCATTGTGCGATGCTTCCCTGCATTAGGTGACATTAGCGTCAGAACAATCTTAACTCACGACGAGGGTGGGTTCGTAAAAGGTGAACTGCAAGGGATTGAAGTCAGTCGATGCTTGTGATTAAGTGACGAGAATGTCAGAATGCTACCCTCATGGCGATCGTGCCGAGTGGGTCGGTCGCTGGACGCCATCAAAACCGATAACGAAGAGGTGCCCGCTGTGGATCTGAGACTGAGTGGCAAGGCGTTCGTTGTGGTCGGCGGCACGGCGGGCATGGGCTTGGCGGGGGCTACCGCCCTTGCCGAAGACGGGGCCGCGGTAGCCGTGGTGGGCCGCAACGAGTCCAGGGCGAAGGATGCGGCTGCGGCACTTGCGGCCTCGGGGGCGGCCGCAGCCCACGGTCTGGTCTATGACGTGAGTGAGCCCGGCGCTGCCGTTGAGGCGGTCGCCGCGGCTGTCGAGTTGCTCGGCCGCCTGGACGGGATTGCGATCACCATGGGTACTGCTGGGATGATGCCGATCGACTCCGACGACGACGCTTGGGCCGCTGCATTCCGCGACGTACTGCTGGCAACTACCCGCAGCGTGCAGGCCGCACTGCCGCACCTGGTCAAGAGTAAAGGTGCGATCGTGACGACCGCGGCGTACTCGGCACGGTCACCGGAGGAACCCCGGCTGCCGTACGCCAGTCTCAAGGCCGCGGTGGCGACATTCACCAGGGGCATCGCGCGCAGCCACGGCAAGGAGGGCATCCGGGCCAACTGCGTTGCGCCGGGAGCGGTGGAAACCGATGCGCTGCACGCCCTTCGTGGGTACGTCGCGGAGAACAAGGGCTATCCGTACGAGGAGGCGTTGGAGCGGGCCCTGGTCGAGGATTTTGGTTTCGACGCGGCATTGCTGCGTCCCGGCCAGCCCGACGAGGTCGGTGCGCTGATCGCGTTCCTGCTGTCAGATCGATGCGGCTTCCTGACCGGCCAGACGATCGGCGTGGACGGTGGGGCGCCGTAAGGGCTTCATTCGAGATCACGACGAGGGTTTGGCGCAGAGGTAGCGACCGCCATCCCGGTGATCCATTCGGGGACCGGCTCGTAAACCAGCGGTATGACCGGCCTGCCTCCACCAGCGGCGCCGGCGGCCAGCCAGGTGCGGACTTCGTTGGCCCCCGCGCCGGCACGCGAGTGGGCGGTATCGACCAGGTCGACCAGGGCCGATGTGTTCCAGGTCGACATCGCTTGCAGCACTTCAGCATCCCAGTCCGGGCGGATCTTCGTCCGTGCCTCGGCCATCCCGTCGGCGATGATCCGGGAGCGCTCTTCGTCGCTGAGATCGTAGGTGTCGACCTCCAGGCTCGGCGGCGAATGTGACAGCCCGCCGGTGCCGATCACCAATACGCGCTGAGCATGTCCGTCGAGAAATTGCCCGACCGTCGCACCGAAATCGGCGACCCGGCGGCCGGTCGGCAGGGGAGCCGTAGCGCAATTCACCGGTAGCGGAATCACCGGTTTGGCGTCCAGCCCGCCCAGCAGATCCCGGATCGGCTGGGCGAAGGCATGGTCCAGTCCGATGTCGCGGCATACCGCGATGTCGAATCCGGCGGACAGCAGATGCTCGGACAACTCTCTGGCGAGTGCGGACGGCACGGTGAGCTCCCCGGCGCCATGACCGCCCTCGGCGATAACCGACCCGGACAGCGCCACCGCGAATGCGGGCACCACACGACGGAAGGCGCGGCGATGGTCCCCACCGAACACCACCACCACATCCGGATCGAACCGTCGAACCCCCTCGGCCGCCGCAGCCAGTGCGGCGCGAAACTTCTGGCCGAAGCGCTCCTCGACATCGCGCTCCTTACCCGGGCTGTGGCTTGCGCACACAACCAGTCGATCAGGTGTCACGCCGTCCCCCATACGCGCTCAATCGTCAACTGATATAGCCCCTTCGGGGCAGTTGGCCGCACCGGTACGTGCTGCCTCAACCTGGTTCAGCGGCACCGTGCCGGCACCGATCACGTGGCCGTACCCCTCGTCGTCGTCGACGAAGACACTCGGCGCAAGTGAATAGCACATGCCATGGCCCATGCACTTGTTTCGATCAATGGACACCTTCATGATGTTCGGCTCTCGATCGTCAGGTGCAGCGACTCAAGCCCGGTGGTGCCCCGCGGCCAGTGAACCCGCGGCGTTGTACCCGGGGTGACGTAATAATTGTGAATCCGCTTGTGCCATTCGTCGTAGAAGATCTGCATTTCCAATCGCGCCAGATGCGAGCCGAGGCAACGGTGCGGCCCCATGCCGAAGCTGACATGTGGGTTCTCGGACCGGTGGAAATCGATCTCGTAGGGATGCGGGAAGACTGCCTCGTCGCGGTTGGCCACCGCGAGGTAGCTCGTGATGCGACTACCTTCGGTCAGGGTGTGGCCCGCCAATTGCGTTTTCTCCGAGGTCACCCGGGGGAGAAACGGGGCGGGCGGGTCCAGTCGCAGCAGCTCTTCGGTTGCTGCAGGAATAAGTGACGGATCCTCGGCGATTTCGCGTCGCCTGTCCGGGTTTTGGGCCAACCGCTGCATGCCCATGCCGAGTGAATCCGTGACGGTGTCCAAGCCCGCGAGTACGAACAGGAAGCACAATCCGATGGCCTCTTCGTCTGACAGCGCGTCAGCGGGCTCGAGGTTGAGCACTTGGCTAAGAACGTCGTCGCCCGGCACGCCGCGCCGCTTGCCGATGAGTTCGGAGAGATACATGAATAGCTCAGCGGCTTTGACCATGCCTTCCTGGGCCGCTTCGTCCACCGATGTCTGGCCGTTGGCAGCACTGAGGTTCAACACGGCGTTCTTCCACTCAATGAACTGGTCACGCATGTCGAGCGGGAATCCGAACAGGGTGAGAAACACCTGGGTGGGAAACACCGCCGCGAGTTCGGAGACGAACTCGCATTCCCCCCGCTGCGCGATCGGCTCGATCAACTCGATGACCTGCTTGCGCAGATCGGGTTCCAGCGGCTTGATCACCCTGGGACTGAAGACAGGCTGCAGGATCCTGCGGTAGCGAGTCTGCTCCGGGGGATCGAACGCGATCGGTACCAGCGGCACCGGACTGGCCAGCACGTCGAAGGCCTTCTTCGACGAGAACACCAACGGGTCCTTCAGCATCAGTTCCACCAAGTCGCGACGAGTGGTGGCGTAGCCGTCCTCCACTTCGACGAGCGGGTGTGAGCTCAGGCTGCGCCAGGCTTCGTCGCGAGCCTCCGGCATGGGGAGGCTGTCGGTGGCCACTTTGGGTAGGGAGTCGGTACTCAAATCTGATCCTCGATTCCGTCTCAGCCCGGTCCCACTGGCGAAAGTCTCCGGATACATCGAAGTGTGTCAGTACTGTCAGAAATAGGCAAGACTGGACCAGCGAGCCATAATCTATCATGTGAGATTAATATGCTTTTATGCCTGGTAGGACAACCAGATCTGCCGCGTTGTCGAGTGCCGCTCAACATGTATACGCTGATGTCAGACAGCATCGGACCCTGGCTCCGATGGTTCAGCGGGCCGTCGCTGGAGGCGGTCTGCCCGGTTACGCCGGCCCGCAAGCTCGCGCCGCCGTTCTGCTGCCTTGCTACCAAACCCACCTTCCGCGAAACATTCAGTGCCCCTTGGTGACGGGGTGACGATGAGAATGGAGAATCGCTAATGGCACTGGCGATAACCGAGTACTACCGCGCGCTTGCCGAGGTTGCCAAGGCGGTGGTCGCCGGGCGTGCCGGGACGGCAGGTACCCGCCGCGTGCCGCTCGAGGCCTGCTGCGCGAGCCAATGTAGACCGGAGAATCTCCATGATCTGCCCCATCACCGGAATCGGACGCACCGCTCGACGGCGTCGCCGCCGAGAGTCCGATCCGAAGCGGTCTGAGAACTCCGGCCTCGGTGCCATCTTTACCGGTGTCTGGAACACCCTGCAGTTCGTCGGCACCCGGATGATGGAGTCCGGCCGTAGCGGTACCAGCGTCGCCACCAGCGCCATGGCCGGCTTGACGGCGTCAACCAACGGGAGCGGTGGTGCAGACGCCTATGCCACCGGATCTTGGCCCCGACGTCGTCCTCACCCAGTTTATCTAGGTGTGCACGTTCGTCAGATCGTGATACCGCACCTGCTGAACTGTCCTATAAGCCCAATCAGTTACCCGTATTACGGCGGCCTTTAATATGAACAACATGTCAGAATCTAAGCCTCATGGGACGCTGCGAGGACTCGCTCTTGCGGGGATACGAGTCGTCGAACTGGCGGGGATGGGGCCGGGGCCCCATGCTGCCATGGTGCTGGCCGATCTGGGCGCAGACGTCGTGCGTGTCCAACGGCCCGGGCAGACGGGTGGCCCGGCAAATCCACAATTGCGGGGCCGACGGTTCGTGGAGGCGGATCTGAAGGACCCAACCGACCATGCGGAGGTTCGACGGCTCATCGACCGGGCTGACGTGCTGATCGAGGGGTTCCGGCCCGGTGTCACCGAGCGGCTCGGTCTGGGGCCCGAAGTCTGCTCGGCCACGAACCCGGCTCTGATCTATCTGCGAATGACCGGGTGGGGACAGACAGGGCCGCGCGCCCAGGAGGCGGGTCACGATATCAACTACATAGGACTGGTCGGGTTGCTCCACGCGATCGGCCCCGCTGAGCAGCCCCCGGTCCCGCCGTTGAATCTGGTCGGTGATTACGGCGGAGGCTCGATGCCCGCTGTCATCGGGGTTCTGGCCG
Source organism: Mycolicibacter senuensis (assembly GCF_003284925.1). Lineage (GTDB taxonomy): Bacteria > Actinomycetota > Actinomycetes > Mycobacteriales > Mycobacteriaceae > Mycobacterium > Mycobacterium algericum_A. The sequence goes on along the minus strand of NZ_QMEX01000002.1, from coordinate 128,737 downwards.
CGCTCATAGAGCGCCACGCCTCGGGCCGCGGCCAAGTGATCGACGCCGCCATCGTCAACGGCGCGGCCCAACTCGCGCAGGCGATCTGGTCAATGCGTGCCGATGGTCGATGGTCGGAAGATAGGGGCACCAATATCTTTGACGGATCGGCCCCGTTCTACCGCACCTACCGCTGCGCGGACGGTCGCTACGTTGCAGTCGGCGCGCTCGAGCCGGAGTTCTTCGCGGAGATGTTGGCGGGGTTGGATATCTCCCCCGAGACTGTCGGTGCGCAGCGTGACAAGTCGGGGTGGCCGGCGATGCACTCGCTGTTGTCGGAAGCATTCGCGCAACGGTCCCGCGATGAGTGGTCCGAGGTGTTCGCGGGCACAGATGCATGCGTGACGCCGGTGTTGAGCATGGTTGAAGCGGCTTCTGACGGTCACTTGTCCGACCGCGGCGTGTTCATTGAGATCGATGGTGTGACGCAGCCTGCGCCGGCCCCCCACTTCTCCCGAACACCGCAGAGACTGCCATCGGGTCCGCCCGGTAGGAGCGAAACGCTCAACACCGTTTGGCGGGACTGAAAGTAACGCGGTCGCCGGTCGACCCTGAGCTGCGGTATCAACAAAATTCTGCAAAATCTGACATCAACGTCATATTCGATCAGTAGGATCACGCGGTACATGAGGTGCATCAACGCGACGTAAAGTACGGAACTACTTCGTTGTCGTGGCCTCGGGTTTCGGGCATAGCTAGTGTATGTGCCGAAAATCGATGGGTAATTCTGACAGCATGTACACTTTACGCGAGAACGGCGCACTCATCGGCGGACGGCGGGGCAGGGGTTTTCCCGATCTGTGGCCGCCGACGACGGCTAAGGAAGGGCATCAGGATGGCGGACCGCGACGAGGTCGAACGGGAGTTCCGGCGCTACTACATGATCGGGCCCGTGCTGGAGGACTGGGTCGGATGGGCGAATCTGTTCACCGACGACGCCACCTACTTCGACCATTACTATGGCACGTTCACCGGACCAGGTGAGATCGCGCCGTACCTTGAGGGCACTATGGGCGCGTCGCCCATGGTGTACACGGTGCTGAAGTGGTACGTCATCGACGGAGATCGCGTGGTGTACGAATGCGTCAACCGTGCCGATAATCCCGAGCCCGGGGCGCCGCCGATCGATTTCCCCTCGTACCAGATCGTCGACTACGCCGGCGGAGGCCAATGGAGCCGGGAAGAAGACATCTGGATCATGGGCGAGATGAAGCGGTTTGCGCAGCGCTATCGAGATGCCGAGCGCTCATTTCCTCAGACCCTCGAGGACAAGCTCAGTCGGCGAGACTGGGGGCCATGGGTCGATTGGGCGAGACCGCAGCAGGGACATCAGGCCCGCCCATCGTGGTCAACCAAGTCAGATTTCACACCGTTTCGCGGCATTGGTGACATCGATTTCGGTATCCGTTCGCACTGAGAGGTCCCGTCAACGGCTCTTGCGGCGACCGTGCGTACGGGGCAGGCCGTCCTGTCGGTCATCGTGGTTGGGAAGGTAAGACTGCAACTCCGCCGACGCCGTGAACGCGGGTTGGTAGTGGGGAACTCAGTGATGAAGGGCAATGCCGGCTTGCTGCAGCCGTGGGCGGTGTCGATTTTGCGGGCCGAGGTGATGGCGGCGCCCGCCTGCGGCCAAGACGATCTGGACCTCAAACGAGGTCTTCCCCAGTGACGTGTGGGCCGTCGTCGGCCGCTCAGCCGCCCGACGTGGTGGTTGGCCGCGGTCGCCGAAGTCGCCGATGCCGCAACGCTGATCGCCCACGTGTACGCCAGCGGACCATTTCAAGGCGGCCGCGGCGGGGGTCCGTCAGCGTGCAGGTGGGGCTAGGGCGGTGGGCAGAAAAGCGCGAAGCAGTCCTTCGTCGCCGCCGTGCTCCGGTTTGCCCGGATCGGCAATGAGACTAAAGCAGATGCGGGTCGTCCAGTGCGTCAGCGTTTCTGGCGGGACGTCATCGCGGACTTCGCCTTCTGCGGCAGCTTCGGCAAAACGTTGGCCGAGGCTTGCACGTAAATCCTCACGCCAAATTTCGGAAGCCTCGGCGGCGCGATGGGTGCGCGTCAATTCATCCCCAGCGATGAGCATCCTCATAGCCGGAGAGTTGCGCGCTGCCTCCAGCCCTACCAGCAAGGCCTTGACTAACCGCTCGGAGAATGGCTCGTCGGAGTCGAAGTACGGGTCCGCTGCAGCGATGACGCCGGCGACCGCACGCACAAAGCATGCGGCGAGGACGGCATCGCGGTTTGGGAAGTAGCTGTAGACCGTGGTGCGGTGTACTCCAGCCTCATGAGCAATGTGCGTCATCGTAGTGCGGCTGGGGCCGTGTCTGGCGTAACAGGTTTCGGCGGCCTGGAGCAGCCGTTCACGTGCCTGCTCCTCGTCGACGGGCAGATCGGCGCCCCAGCGCGCCGCCCGTGCGGTGCCGCTGTGCATGGCCATAAGAGATATCCCATCAGCTCTCGGCTGTTCGGGACAACCATCTTGACCGAAACGACACTACTCCATAATCTGTTGCGTAAACTACATTTGATCGATCAATGTCGTTTACGCCGCGACGTGCGGCGTTCCCTGTGGTGGTGACGCGACGAGAGGATTTTGCCTGTGACTATTGAGCATGGCCTATGCCTCCGCGTCGATAGTGAAGTGCCCGAATCGATATCGACCTTGCCCGCTGCGTGTCAGGAGGGCAGTGGCGCCGCTGACTTCACGGGAAACAACGCAAGGAGTAGGCAATGACCGATACCCGTACCGAACCGCAGCAGCGCGCCGAGGTGGACCTCGACCACCATTCGCCGGAGTTCCGTGAGGATCCGCACGGAACATTTCGTAGGATGCGGGAATCAGGTTGTCCGGTCGCACATTCGCCCCATTATGACGGCTTTTGGACACTAGCTGATTACGCTTCGGTCTTCGAAGCGGCCCGAGATGACGCCCTGTTCAACTCCCATCCGTCGGTCGCCGTGCCGGCCAGTGAGCTGCCCTTGCCGATCCTACCGATCGAATCCGACCCGCCGGAGACCCAGGAGTTACGCGAGGCGACCCTGCGGCGATTCTCCCCCGGGGCGGCGGAGCGGTTCCGGGCGGCCGCCGTCGAGATGACCACCGAGGCGATCGACGCCTTCATCGAACGCGGTCAGTGCGACGTGGTGGGCGAGCTGACCACACCGTTGCCGGCGCGCCTGATCCTGCGGTTGCTGGAATTCGATGAAAGCCGAGCCATGGAATGGGTGTCCTGGGTGCACACCACCGTGCACGACCGCGCCCACGACCCGGAGAAAGCCGGAATTGCCGGCATGGAGATGTTCGGCGAGATCGTCAAACACATGGAACAACGACGCGCCGAGGGCCTCGGCGACGAGCTGTTCAGCGACATCCTGCGCGGCACACTGGACGACAAGCCGCTCGACGACGGCCAGATCACCATGTACACCGTGATGATGATGCTGGGCGCCATGGACACCACCAGCGGGTTCACCGGCAATGTGCTGCTGAGGCTGTGCCAGGACACCGAACTGCGCCAACAATTCATCGCCGACCCGAGTCTGATCAAGAAGGGCACCGACGAACTGCTCCGGCTCTACACCCCTACGCTCGGACTGGCTCGCACCGTCTCCCGTGAAGCGGAGTTCCACGGCCAGCCGCTGTGTAAGGGGGATCGGGCGATCCTGATGTGGGCGGCCGCCAACCGAGATCCGGCCATGTTCGAAGACCCCGAGACACTGGACCTGTCCCGCCCGAACGCCAAGAAGCACATGGCGTTCGGAGTGGGCATGCACCGTTGCCTGGGCTCGCACTACGCCAAGATGATGTTCGAGGTCATGCTAAGTCAGATACTGGAACGGCTACTCGACTTCGAACTCGCAGGCGAGCCAAGGTTCTTCGATGATGCTGGCGAGGTCTACGCGGTGCGGGAACTGCCCATAAAATTCACCCCCGGCGCCCGTATCAGCTGACATCGGACGAGAACCCTCATCCTGCCCGACGGGTATCAGCGGTGGGCGTGAGTTGGGAGTTCGGGTTGACAGCAGACTGGTATAGGACGGCAGGTGGTGATGGGTCGCATGAAGTTGGTCATCGGGGCCAGCGGGTTTTTGGGGTCGCATGTCGTGCGGCAATTGGTCGAGCGTGGTGAGTCGGTACGGGTTCTACTTCGTCGCACCAGCTCCACCAGGGCCATCGATGACCTCGAGGTGGAACGCCGGTATGGCGACCTATTCGATGACGGCGCGATGCGCGACGCCATGGAAGGTTGCGACGATGTCTATTACTGTGTCGTGGACGCTCGAGCATGGCTGCGCGACCCGACCGATCTTTTTCGCACCAACGTCGAAGGTCTGCGTCGGGTTCTGGATGTCGCGGTCGGCGCCGATCTGCGCCGGTTCGTGTTCACCAGCACGATCGGCACCATCGCGTTATCCGAGGATGATCTTGCCACCGAAGACGAGCCGTTCAACTGGCTCGATCGGGGTGGCGCCTACATTCGCTCGCGCGTCGACGCCGAGAATCTGGTGCTGGACTATGCCCGCGAGCGTGGTCTGCCGGCGGTCGCACTGTGTGTTTCCAACACCTATGGCCCCGGCGACTGGCAACCCACTCCGCACGGATCATTGCTTGCCGCGGCCGCCGCGGGGAAGATGCCTGTCTACGTCAAGGACATGGCGATGGAAGTCGTCGGCATCGAAGACGCCGCCCACGCGCTGATCCTCGCCGCCGAGCGCGGCGGCGTCGGCGAGCGCTACATCATCTCCGAACGGTTCATCAGTGCCCGCGAATTGTATGAAACCGCCGCCGACGCCGGTCGAGCCAAGCGCCCGAGGTTCGGAATCCCGCTCAAAGTCATGTACGTCTTGGGTTTTGGCGGAGATGTAGCCGCAACGGTGCTTCGTCGCGACATGGTGCTTTCGAGGCTGAGCGTGCGGCTGATGCACATCATGTCGCCGATGGATCACAGCAAGGCCGAGCGGGACTTGGGGTGGCATCCCGAACCGATCCACGACTCGATACGCAAAGCCGTGCAGTTTTATCGCAGCCGCGCGGCCGCCGACAGGCCTGCCTCGCGGGCACGGTAGCTCAGGTGCCGTTGCCGTGGCAGCAATCACCACACCCAAGTGTTGGTGGCGCGACGAGCGAGCGCGACGTCATGCCGACCGCAAAAGGGAAGGGCGTCAGGAGGTATCGTCGGGCCCGCGTCACAACCGGCCGTCGATCTGTAGGTCGGGATGGACCCACGTTGGGGAACGGCGGTCTTTGAAGGCGAGGAAACCTTCGATTGCCTCTTTGCCTTCGAGGCTGGTGCGCATACCCACTCGGTCGTAGAGGCCCAGGTAGCTGTCCAGGCTTCCTTTGACCAACCGGCGGGCGCCGGGGGCGGTTCGGCAGCATTGAGCCAGTATCTCGCGCGCGGAGTCCATCAACTCGGCATGGGGCACCACCCGCGCAACCATGCCCCAGTCGAGGGCTTCCTGCGCCGCGAGGGTCCGGCCCGTCATCATCAGGTCACGGGCGCGGACGGGACCGATGAGCCGAGCCAGGAGGTGGCTGTAGTAGGTATCGGCGATGCCCCGGAACAGTTCGGGCACCCGGAAGGTGGCGCGATCGCTGACGACGGCGATGTCGCTGCACATCGCGATCATCAGGCCGCCACCCTGGCAGAGCCCGTTGACCGCTGCCACCACCGGCTTGGAGGACTGGCGGAGGGTATCGAACGGTGTCACATCCATCGACAACGTGGCGGCGAAGTCCATCCAGTCGTCGACACCGTTCTGTCCGAGATCCCCCCCGGGGGCGAACACGTCGCCGGTCCCGGTGATCAGCAGGCCCGCGAGGTCGTTGTCGTTCTCGACGCGAGTGGTCGCGTAGCGGATGCCGAAGTACATCGCCGGGGTCATTGCATTGCGGGCCTGCGGGCGGTCGAGCGTGCAGATAGCGAACGGTCCTTGGCGCTCGAAGCTCAGGTAGGGCGTACCGAGCCAGTCGCCTTCGGGTGGGCGGGGCCCAGTGCTGGTCAATTCGGTGGTTTCAGACATCGATTCTCCTGTGGGGCAGATCGCAACCGGTGAGTTCGGCGGACCGTTTCCAAAGACGTTGCGCATCAGCGGGATAAAGGGCGTGTGCACGCAGCCTCGTTGGCCTCGGTTTGCCCCACTGGTGGGCGAGTCCTCGTGGCGCGATGTAGGTACCGTTGGGCAGGTTGGTGCTGACCGCCTGGATGGTTGAGCGCGCTCCATCGCTGATGCTCTGGCCGACGTGCGGAGAGATCACTCTGCCGGCCCAGCGCACAAGGCGGCTGCCGTCGCGCGTGATATCACTGGCGACCATCCCCGGATCGGCCGCATACGCGGTGCGGCCACGCCGAACCAGTTCCCGGACGAACAGCAGATTGGCGAGTTTGGACTCGCCGTAAGCCGACCATGGGTTGTAGCGTCGGCGTTGCCAGTTCAGGTCGTCCAGATGTAGGCGGGCCAGCGCGTAGTTACTGCTGGCAACTACCACGATGCGATCGCGGATCCGGTCGCCGAGCAGACACGTCAGCGCAAAGTGACCGAGATGGTTCGTTCCGATGTGCGCCTCGAACCCGTCCGCCGTTCGGGTCAGGGGCAAACCCAGTACACCGGCGTTGTTCACCAGAACGTCAACGGAATCCACCGAATCGGCGAATGTTCGCACGCTGGACAGATCGGCGAGATCGAGGTGGCGTACCTCGACGTCACCCGCCATCTGGGCAGCTGCCTGCTTGCCTTTGGTGACGGTTCGGCACGCGATGACCACTTGATGACCCGCCGCCGCCAGTGCGGTCGCGGTCGCCTTCCCGACCCCGCTGTTGGCGCCGGTGACAATGACTCGCATCGGCTTTACAGCGACGTTGGCCCGTCGGGGAACTTGACTAGTGCACCCGCGTCGATGCGGATCTGCTGCCCGGTGATGTAGCGAGCCTCGTCGCTGGCCAGGAAGACCGCCAGATTGGCGACGTCAACCGGTTCGATGTACGGGATCGGCATCGCCTGGAAGTAGGTGAACGCCGGCTCCACGTCCTCGCGGGTCGGGTGCTCGAGGTCGGGCCGGAAGATTCCGTACATGCCATCGTTGTGCATCAGGTGGGTGTTGACGTTGGTCGGATGGATGGCGTTGACCCGAATGAAACGTGATGCCAGATGCATCGACATCTCTTCGACATAACCGATCAGCGTCTTCTTCGACCAGGAGTATCCGGCACCGCCGGGGCCCATGACCGGGTTCGACGTGGTGCCCGGCATCATGCCCGCGGTAGAACCGGTCACGATGATCGACCCGCCCTCGCCCAGGTGCGTGATCGCGACCGCGATGGTGTTCATGACGCCGACGAGGTCCACGTCGGTCGAGTCGACGAAATCCGAGGGGTGGGGGTCGCCGAGGGCCATCGGCAGGATGCCGGCGTTGGCGACGACAATGTCGAGTCGGCCGAACTGCGCGATGCCCGTCTCCAAGGCGTCCCGCAACTGGTCACGCTCGCGGACATCGGCTTTCACCGCGACGATGCCAGCGCCCAGCTCGGTGACCAACTTGGTCGTCTCGTCGAGGTCCTGCTGCGTCGCCAGCGGGTACTTATTGGACTTGATCTGTTCGCAGATGTCGACCGCGATGATGTCAGCGCCTTCCTCGGCCATCCGGACAGCGTGTGCGCGACCTTGGCCGCGGGCCGCGCCGGTGATGAATGCGACCTTTCCTGCAAGACGGCTGCTCATCGAAATCCCACCTCGTTATTCTGTCAGTTACTGACAAAGTAACCGTCGGTGGCGACGGGCACAAGCCCGACCGAAAAGTGACGTGGCGGACTTACCCCAGCGATGCGGTCAGCGAGGCGAAGAAGGCCTCCGCGGCCTGGCCGACTTGAGCGGGAGTCAGAGTCGAGCGGCTCCAGAGTTCGATCACGGCCATGTCGGCGCCGGCGATGACACCGGCATAGAGTCGCGGACGGGCGTCGTGGGCGGCGTCGACTCCCAGCGACACCGAGCAGTATGCCGCCAAGGCGTCGAGTAAGCCTTCCTGGCGTTCACCCCGGGTGCGCGCGAGGACGTCCGGCGCTTCCGCGGCGGCCGCACGCCATAGGTTCACGGCATCGAGGTCCGCTCTTCCCGCGCCGAAACGCGAACGGATCGCCTCCCATGCGGTGGTCAGTGGCGTCGGGCTGGGCTCGAGCGAAGCGATCGTGTCGACGGTGGCCGCTAACTCGCGTCGCGCGTAGGCGAGCAGGAAGTCCTCTTTGGTCGGGAAGTACCGGAACAACGTTCGCGCCGAAACGCCCGCTTCCTCGGCGATCTCGTCGATCGTGACGCTGCGAAACCCGCGCGCGGCGAACAGCGTGAGTGCGATCCGTTCGTACTCGTCAAACAGCACGCGTCGCCGCCGCTGCCATCCCGGGGCGCTCGATACTTCCGGCACCGGGACATTCTGCATCTTCCTCGGTATGGCCGCATCGGTCTGCGCTCTCGGGGAACTGCACTCTGCTTCCCGCCAATACCGCGCTACGCCCCAACTATGTGGCAGTGTACTGTCATATAACCGGGCGGTCGGTGCGCATCACTGATGTCGTGGTGTGTGTAATGGCGGACCGTCGCACCGGCAACTGAACGAGACGGCTGATGGCGAAGACGATCATCATTACCGGCGCCAGCGACGGGATTGGGCGCGCGGCGGCACTTGCTCTGCATCGCGCCGGTCACACGGTCGCCGTGGTCGGACGTTCGATCGATAAGACGCGGGCGATCGCGAACGAAGTCGGCGGGCCGTATCACGTCTGCGATTTCGCGCACCTCGGCGATGTTCGGCAACTGGCAGCGGAGTTACTGGAGCAATACCCGGTTATCGACGTCTTGTGCAACAACGCCGGCGGCATCATGGGGAAGCGTCAAAGCACGGTCGACGGACACGAAATGACGCTTCAAGTCAATCACTTGGCGCCGTTCCTGCTGACCACATTGCTCCTGCCACGGCTCCTCGTGAACAAAGCAACGGTGATCGCGACGTCGAGCAGCGTCAACCGAGGCGGCCGGATCCGATCAGACGACTTTGATCCGCACCGAAAGTATTCAGCCACCAGCGCATATTCGGCCGCGAAGTTGGCGAACATCCTGTTCACCAGAGAACTTCACCGACGATATGGCCAAGCCGGGGTTGCCGCCGTGTCATTCGAACCCGGCCCCGTGGCGTCGAATTTCGGCGCCGACTCGACGATCCTCATGCGACTGCTGTACCACTCGGTCGCCAACCGCGTTCTACTGGCGCCCGAACGGGGCGCGGACACTTTGGTGTGGTTGGCCGAGTCGACGCCGGGACTCGACTGGTCTCCAGGCTTGCACTACAAGAAGCGACGACCTGCAGCAGCAAACCGTTCAGCTGATGACGTGGCGCTCGGGGCAAGCTTCTGGGAGCAAAGCCAGCTGATGGTGGCTTGATCTACTCGGCAGCACTCCTATCGCAACAGTGAACGGGCGACGACTTCCCGCTGCACCTCGCTGGCACCTTCACCAAGACGTTTGACCCGCAGGTCGCGGAACCAGCGTTCTAGCGGGAGCTCGGTGGAAAGTCCTAACGCGCCGTGGATCTGGATGCATCGGTCAAGAACTTGGTAGGCCACCTCGGTGCCGTACAACTTGGCGATGGACGCGTCGGTGCGTACATCAGGGCGGCCCAGGTCGGCGTTCCACGCCGCTTGATACATCAGCAGCCGTGCGGCACGCAACTCGACTTCGCTGTTGACGAGCATCCACTGAATGCCCTGCTTGTCAGCGAGCTTGCCGCCGAACACTTCCCGTTCGCGGGACCACTGACAGGCCTCCTGGAGCGCCAGTTGCGCGATACCGATCGGGCCAGCGGCGTAGATGATCCGGCCATGGACCAGGAAGTCACTCGCCAGGGCGAATCCCTGGCCCTCTTCGCCGATCAGCTGGTCAATCGGAATCCGGACGTCGTCGAAGTGAAGCTCATAGGGAGCAAATGAAGCCATCACTCCGATGCGGTTGAAAGTGATTCCAGGCGTGTCTTTTTCGACGATAAAGCACGAGATCCCGCTGCGGCCCTCGCCGGTACGGGCGTACACGACACCCCAGTCGGCGCCCGGTGCGTGTGAAATCCACATCTTCGAGCCGTTGAGCACATAGGCATCACCGTCGCGCACAGCCTTGAGCTGAATCGCTCGGGCCGGATCAGATCCGCCGGCGGCTTCGGTGATCGCGGTGTACGCCTTGGTCATGGTGCCGTCGATGATGGGGCGAGCGTACTTGTCGAACTGCTCGGGTGACGCCTTGAACATGACGTTGGGGGGGTTTCCGCCGAACGCGCCGAGTGCCGGGAAGAATGCCCCCATCCGGCATTTGGATGCCTCCTCGCCGACCACGACCTGACCGAGGACGCTCAGTCCAGCACCGCCAAATTCCTCGGGCGTCTGTAGTGCCCACAGTCCGAGTTCGCGCGCCTTGGCCTGCAGTTCGACGAGGTGTTCTCGCGGCAGGCCGACGGTGTCGTGATCGAGCTTCTCCTCAACGGGATGAACGTATGCCGTCATGAACCGCCGCACGGTGTCGCGCAGCATGACCAGCTCGTCCGGAAGCTGCCAGGCCCCCGTCGTTCCGGGCTCCGGGCGGGTCATCTATGCCCGCTGCGCCGTGCCGGCCCGGTGTTGGCGGGCGTTCTCCAACTGCGGAACGTGGTTGGCCTCGTACTGCTCGATCCAGTCGTTCGGCAGCTTGCCCCACGCCTCGCCGATCCGCAGCCGTTGCGCCGGACTGAATACTTCGGCGGCCACCACGTCGCCGACGAAGATGGTGTTTTCGTCATTGTCGAGCGAGCCGGTGATCCGGCATTCCACATAGCTGTGCGCATCCAGCAGGATCGGGGCACCGGTGACGCCCGGCTTGGTCCGCAGCTTTGAGATCTTGTCGCCGTCGCGGCCCGAGCTGCCGCCCAGGGTCATCAGGATCTCGAGCGATTTGTCGATGTCATCGGGACCTGCCGACAGCATGTGCATCGCGAAAACCCCTGAGCTCAGCAGCATGTCATGGGTTCTGTTGTACTTGGTCAGGCTGACGGTAGCTCGCGGCAACTCCGGCACAATGCTGGCCGAGCCGGCCGACAGTGACATCAGTCCGTTGGCGAAGCCGTTGTCGGTCGTGGTGACGGCGACCGGAAAGGGCCGCAGGCCGGCCAGCACGTTGTTGGCCGCATCGATGTCGAAGCTCATGGTGTTCTCCCTAATTGTCTTCACGCTCATCCGAGCGTGAATGGATCACGGGTTTCCCCGGACAGCTCCACCCACACCGCCTTGGTCTCGGTGAAATCTTTGATGGCCTCGATGCCGTTCTCACGGCCGATGCCGCTGTGCCCAATGCCGCCGAATGGCACATGGGGTGCGACAACGCGGTATGCGTTGACCCACACGGTCCCCGCTCGTAGCTTGGCTGCCACCCGGTGGGCCCGGTGGACGTCTTTGGTCCATACCGCCCCGGCGAGGCCGAACTCGGTGGCGTTTGCCGCGGCGACAGCTTCGTCCTCGTCTCGGAAGGTCATCACGGTGAGCACCGGGCCGAAGATCTCCTCGGCGACCGCCCGCATCGACGGGTTCACCCCGGTGAGCACGGTGGGTTTGACGAAGAAACCCCCGAGGTCGCCGGCGGGTTCGCCGCCGTAGGCAATCGTTGCGCCCTGCTCGCGCGCGGAAGCGAAATGCGACAGCACCTTTTCGTACTGGGGCGCATTGGCCACCGGCCCCATTTCGGTGCTGGGATCTTTCGGGTCGCCGAGCTTGATCGTTGACGCCCGCGCGACGATCCTGTCCACCAATGCATCGGCCACGTTCTCGTGCACCAGCAGGCGCGCCCCGGCCAGGCAGGTCTGGCCGGTGGCGGCGAATACGCCCGCGATCACACCGTTGGCCGCCGCAGCGAGGTCGGCGTCGTCGAAGACCACCTGCGCCGACTTGCCGCCCAGCTCCAGGCTGAACCGCGTCATATTCTCGATCGCGGCTTTGCCGACCTGAATCCCGGTCGCGGTCGAGCCGGTGAACGCGATCTTGTCCACACCCGGGTGCGCCGCCAGTGCCGCACCCGTCTCGGGCCCCCATCCGGTGACGACGTTGATCACCCCGGCCGGGAAGCCCGCCTCGGCGAACAACGTCGCGAACGCCAGCGTCGAGGCCGGCGTGTGGTCACTGGGCTTGACCACGAATGTGCAGCCGGCTGCCAGGCCGGCAGCCAGTTTCCAGGTCAGTAGCAACAGCGGCGAGTTCCACGGGGTGATCGCGCCGACGACTCCGACCGGTTCGTGGCGGGAGTAGACGAGGTAATTGGGCTTGTCGGTCGGGATCACCTCGCCCTGCAGCTTGTCGGCCAGACCCGCATAGTAGAAGTAGTAGTCGGGCAGCGAGCGCATCTGACCGACCATCTCGCGCACCAGTTTCCCGCCGTCGCGGACCTCCAGATCGGCCAGGGCCTCGGCTTCGCGCGCGATGATTTCGCCGAGTCGCCAGATGAGCTTGCCGCGGGCGGTCGCGGTGAGCTGACCCCACGGTCCGGCCAGAGCGGCCCGTGCGGCAGCCACCGCGCGGTCGACGTCGGCGGCGCCCGCATCGGGGACCCTGACCCAAGGACGGCCGGTGAACGGGTCGACGCTGTCGTAGGTCGCACCGGAGGCGGCAGCGGTCTGTTCGCCACCGATCAGCAATGTGAAGGCAGCCAGTTGTTCGGCCGCGGTGTCAGTCATCGTCGTCCTCACCGCGTCCGCGCGGCTTTCTTATTGGTACGTGAGTCAGTACGTCCGTCGCCGGCATTGCCGAGATGCGTATAGGACATGCCGTGCCGCGCTGCGATCGCCGGCGGCAGGTCGCGAGCCTCCCACATCGCGCGCACGGTGCCCTGGATACCCGCGGGTCGCCGGGAGGCGATCTCACAGGCGAATTCCATTGCTCGGGACCGCAACCTGTCATCGGGCACGATCTCGGTGACCAGTCCGATCCGTAACGCGGTCTGGGCGGTCAACCGCTCCTCACTGCCGAGCAGCGCCCACCGCATCACCTCGCCGTAGGGCACCCCGAGGGCCAGCATGCCCATCGGCTCCAGCGCCGAGACGATCCCGGCATTGGCGTGCGGGTCGAAGAAGGTGGCGGATTCACCGCAGATGGCGAATTCGCATTCGTTGACGAAATACATTGCGCCGCCGGCAACGATGCCGTGCAGCGCCGCGATCACCGGCTTCCACACCCGGTGCGCCTTCGGGCCCAGGAAGGCTCCGGGATCCTCCTGGTTGAAGATCGGCTCCTGTGTCCACCAGGTGCCCTCCGACACGTCGATCCCGGTGCAGAACGCGCGGTCACCGTTGGCGCGCAGCACCGCGACACGAATGTCGTCGTCGTCGCGAACCGTTGCCCACACCGCGGTGAGTTCGTCCGCCATCCGCTTGTTGAAACTGTTCAGTTTTTCCGGCCGGTTCAGCGTCACCGTGGCGACGTGTTCGCGTACCTCGAATTCGATGGTGGTCGGGCTGCTCAGGTCGATCATGGGCGCTCCTTGCTTGGCCCGGATGCCGCCGGCAGACTCTCAGCCATTTCGTCAACCTGAACCACCTGGTTTGCGATCTCACGTTTGAGGATCTTGCCCGCCGGCCCCAACGGGAATTCGGTGCGGTATTCGAACCGACGCGGTTGCTTGTATCCAGCCAACTCCGCCCTGCAGAGCACGGTCAATTCGGAAGTGAGCCCGTCCAGATCGGTGACATGGGGCTTGGGGATCACCACGGCGATGGGCGTCTCACCCCACTCCGGGTCCGGCACCCCGACAACCGCAACCAGGTCAACGCCGAGGTTTTGCGCGATGACCCGTTCGATCTCGGCGGGGTAGACGTTGAATCCGCCGGAGATGATCATGTCTGTCTTGCGGCCGGTGATGTGCAGGTAGTTCTCGGCGTCGAGGTAACCGAGATCGCCAGTGCGCAATCCGTCGGGGCGGAACGTCTCGGCGGTCTGCTCAGGCCGGTTCCAGTACCCGATCGCGTTGGCCGGGCTGACGATGACGATTTCGCCGACCTCGCCGATCCGCGCGTCGTTGCCGTCGGCTCCCTCTTCGGTGGAGATGACGCGGATCGAGCACATCGGAGTCTCCTGGCCACAGGAGGTGGTGATCGACGTCTTGCCGTCAACGATGTCGCGATGGTCCTGGGGCGTCAATATGGTGGCCTGCCCTCCGCATTCGGTCAGCCCGTAGCGTTGCTGCAGATCGCAGCCGAGCAGATCCATTGCCTTGCGCGCCAGGCCAGGCGGTACCGGTGCTGAGCCGTAGGAGATCCGGCGCAGACTTGACATGTCGCGACGCGGGCCGTTTTCGAGAATAGCCAGCGTGCGGTGCAGCATGGTCGGGATGAAGGTGGTGAAAGTTATTTTGCTTCGCTCGATCTCGTCGATCACGGCCTGGGGATCGAACCGTTGGTGGATCACCATGGTCTGGCCGAGGTAGAGCCACGACACGGTGCGCACCATGCCGCCCGCGGTGAAAAACGGGGTTGTCGCCAGCATGACGTCGGAGCGGTTGGCCTCCGTTACCAGGTTAGTGTCCGCGGCCTGGTAGAGCAGCCCGCGGTGAGTGTGCATCACGCCCTTGGCCCGGCCGGTGGTCCCGCTGGTGTACAGGATGACCGCGGTGTCGTCGGGGGAGATGCACTTCGGCGGCACACTCGGCCTGGCATGTGCTAAAGCGGTGTCGTAGTCGGTGATTAGCTCGTGGTCGCCGATCGTTTTCTGAGTGCCAATGCCGAGTAGCACCGCCAACTCCGCCAATTCGCCGACGAACTTCACGACGTGGTCGGCGTGGATGATCGCCGCACGTGCCCCGGAGTCATCACGGACGTGGGCGACCTCGTCAGGTGCGAGTCGGATGTTGACCGGGACGGCCACGAGTCCGGCCTCGGCCAGTCCGAACGAGATCTCTGGCCACTCAATGCAGTTGCGGGCGATCACCATCACCCGGTCGCCGCGGTTCAGGCCCCTGTCGGTCATGAAGTTGGCCAGACGTCGGGCGCGTGCGTCCACCTGCGACCAGGTGTGCGTCCGATCGGCATCGACGAGCGCCCGCTTGTCTGGGTACCGGCGGGCGTTATTGGTCGCAATGTCTCCGATAAGCATGGCGGTCAGACCAGGAAGGACAGTGTGTCGAGCGGCCCGCCTGCGTCGATCAGATGCACGATCTTGCGGACCAGGCTCAGCCCGCTATCGGACCGGCGTATCGTGTGGATCACGCGGCCGGCCCAGAACCGTTGATGCAAACGGTATTCGAAGATGGCGAAGTTGGACTCGACCGTGACGGTGTCGATGCTCTGGTCGATGACCTCGCTGTTGGATACCAAGCGGCGCATTACCGACGGTGGCGTTTGGGAATGCCGATTTCCGGTGTTCAGTTGGGCTATCCGGCTTTTGATCCGGCGCCGATTGTCATTGATGTAAGCCAGCTTCATACGTGGGTCATCGTCCGGGTGCATGGGCACCCGGTACTGCACGGTGTCATCGTCATCGGCCCACAGCGCTTCCCACTCCGAGTAGCGGCCCTCGTCGGCGAGACGAGCCTCGAGGTAGAGAAAGGCCATGATGTCGGGCTCAGGCAGCGCCCGCAGCAGCGGATGGGACTCCGACTGGGCTTCCACACTCATCCGTTACGCCTTCCCGCCGACGACCGCAGCCCACTGCGAGTAGAAGCCCCGCTGGGGTGTCTCGGCACTCTTGTCCCGGTTGATGGTTCCGGTTTCATCCGTTATGTCGCTCTCCATGCCTCGCGATAGCACCAGCCAGTCTGAAAGCTTCGCGGCGAGCCCGGCCTGGTTGCGCATGCCGATCTCGCCATCGTCGGCGATCAGAAACCCCGCTGGCCCCATCGCGCCTTCGGAACGCCGCATCGTGCGATCGTTCAGATCGTCCTGGCCGGGTATCAGCACCGGGGTGGTGTAGGCGATGGTGCGGTCGGTCGCCTGTGGCTCAACGAACATCACGTTCATCTCCGCCAGGAACAGGTTGGGCCATATCAGGGTGTGCGGAGGACCGACCACCAGCGCGTCGTGTGCCTGATCCGGTCCGTATGCCTGCTCCAGGGCCTCGACATACCCGGCGAGCTTGGCGCGGGGAATGCGTCCGTACCAGACGAATTCCTCGTCCAATTTGCGGTATTCCTCGCTGTAGTCGATCTCGGAGTGCCCGTTGCCGATATCGCGGACGAGCACGTCGACTTTGGTCGGAACGTGCGATACCTTGGCCGGCTTGACCGCTTCATAGACCGATGCGTGGGTGAACAGGGCGTGGTATCCGTCAACGTTGTTCTCGACCACCATCTTCCAGTTGGCGTGGTGGAGATGCTTCATCCAGTTCGCCCGCAGATCGATCTTGCGGGTCGGCGAGAGGTTAAGCAGCCGGTCGATGGCGTTAGTCGCCTTACCGAGGTGTTGGCTCAGCGAGACGCCGTCGGCCGTCAGCGATGCGAATATGAATCCGCCGTAACTGTCGACGCGGGGTGCGGGGACGAGGCCGAGCTCGGACCGTACCTGGTTGAAGTCGGCACCATAGCCCTCGCGCATCGGAACACCCTGCAGCGCACCGTTGTTGCCAAATGTCCAGCCGTGGTACGGGCAACGAAACGAGTTGGCGTTACCTTTCTCGGCATTGCACAACTTGTTGGCACGGTGGGTACAGCGGTTCATCAGCACCCGCACGATGCCGTCCTTGCTGCGTACCACCACGACCGGGTTATGGCCGATCATCCGGGTCAGGTAATCGCCGCGCTCGCTGACTTCGCTCTCGTGCGCAACGTAGACCCAGCCCGTCGTGAAGATGGTGTCCATTTCGCGGCGGAAGATCTCGGGCGAGGTGTACACCGACCCGTGCACACGGGCGGTCTGCACCACCGTGGTGACATCGAAATCGTCAGGCGTATCGACCGTAGTCGGGTTTTCCGTAATCGTCACTCGGGGTCCTCCAGAATCTCGATGGCGGGAAGTGCAACGTCGGCGAGGCGGCGGAACCCGACGCGAACGCGCGCGCCAATGCCGGGTGCTGAACCGGGCGCGGTCAGGGCCATCACGATCCGGTGCCCACTGTCCAGTTCGACGTCGACGATCGGGTAAGGCTCTGTGGCACGCACCAGTCCTCGCTCGCGGCGGTGCATCAGGGTCGCGGCGTGCACCACGCCGTACGGTTCGACTGCACTCCACTGACGCTCCGTGCCGCCGCACCCGTCGCAGACCTGCTGCTCGAGCTCGAGCGCCAAGGCGCAGGAGGTGCAGAACGGCAGCGCCAGCTCACCGCGTGCGGCCGCATCGTAGAGCGGGCGAATCGCATCCAGGTTGACCGCGGGAGCCAGCGCCGGTTCCAACAGCCAGTCCTGTCCGGTGACATCGGGGACGGCCGTCATGCCGCTCGCTCCAGCACCAGTGCGGCGTGATGGTCCATCCGACCGCCGATCCCGCCAACCAGGGCGATGGTCGCGTCGGGAACCTGACGGTCACCGCCGGTTCCGCGTAATTGGATCACGGCCTCGGCAAGGGGCGTCATGCCTTGCAGGTAGAAGCCGGACAGCTGACCACCACCGGTGTTGGTCGGCAGCGTCCCGCCCGGGCCGGTCTGACCGTCTCGGACGAAGGCTCCTACGGGCACGTCCCCGGTAAGCCGGTACTCATCGAGCAACGCCAGGGTGACGATGGAGAACGGGTCGTAGAGCTCGGCGATGTCGAGGTCGGCCCGCGTGACGCCGGCTTCCTGCAGTGCATCGTCCACGGCGCGACAGCCGCCACCGAACCACGACTCCGCTCCGGCGCGGCGGCGGCGCACCGGATGATTGCGACCAGTGCCGCGGATCGCGAGCCGCGTGGAGCCGACCGATTCTTGACCGGTGAGCACGACGGCGACCGCGCCGTTGACCGGTCGCGCGCAATCCAGCCGGCGCAACGGCTCGGCGATCATCGGGCTGGCGGCGTAGCCCTCGTCATCGAGTGGTTCGCGGTTGACGGCGTCGGGATTTCCCGTCGCCCAGCGCCGCGCCGTGGTCGCCACTGCACAGAGCGCGTCGGCGTTGGTTCCGGTGACGTGCAGCCAGCGCTGGGCCAGCAGCGCGTAGGTCGGCACCGAACCCAACAGGCCGGAAGCGCGCTCCAGCCCGCGCAGCCCGGTATTGCCACCACTGTGCGCGTACGTCGAACCCGCCCCTTTGCCTTCGACCAGCGGCGCGTCCGCGAAGACGCAGACCACCGTCGATGCTTCGCTGGCCACGATGGCGTGCCGGGCACGCTGGATCATCGCGATCGTTGTCGCGCCTTTGATCTCGACGTGCTCGAGCAAGCGCAAGTCTGCAAAGCCGCCCTGTGCGGCGAAGCCGACGCCCAACCGATCCGGGCGCACCCCCTGGGATGAACCCACCAGCAGACCGTCGACCTCTGCGTGCTCGATGCCTGCGTCGGTGAGCGCAGCGGCGGTGGCCTGGCAGGCCAGCTCAAGCGGTGTCGCGCCGGGCTGCAGCGACATGGCCGTCATCCCGAGCCCGACGACTGCGACATGTGGCGGGGTCACGCCCGCTCACCGCCTCTGGGCTGACGGTCGGCCCGGTAATCGCCCACTCGCAGCCAGTCTTCCCGGTCCTCAGGGGTGGCCAGCGTGAAACTCGATAATTCCAGCGGGCACAAGAAGACTTGGCCACCGTTTTCGAGGTCCTCGATCAGCAGTCGGGGACCGTTGCCGCTGACGTCCAGCGACAACCGTACGGCCGCGAACTCGTTGACCAAGTCCGCGAGCACCCGGCGTCCGGCTGTGGAGCTGCTCACCCTCCCAGTATTACCGCATATAACTGTCAGAATCAATAATTCCTCCGCGATGGAGAGCTGTTGGCGTTGAGCGATGCGGTGGAGCCGTTGCGTTATCTACATGCGAACATGCAGACTGGATGAATCGGGCAACGACCGACGGTGGACGATGTCGATAGGCGACAGAAGTGTCAGAAGGATGGGTCGATGGGGCGCGGGAGAGAGGTCAAGATGAGCAAAACGGCAGCGTCGCAGGCGCCGGCGATCGACACGGAGGACTACCGCAGCATCTGGATGTATCTCAAGGAGATCGCGTTCCAGCAGGGCTTCGTCGATATCGAAGTCAACGGCGCTCGGGTGCGCACCCGGTACGCCGAGGCGGGATCGCCCGATAAACCGGCCGCGATACTCCTGCACGGAACCGGTGGACATTGGGAGACGTTCGCGCCCAATCTGGCCGCACTGTCCGAGCACTTCCACTGCGTGGCCATCGACATGATCGGGAACGGCTTCTCCGACAAGCCCGACTTCGATTACGAGATCCCCGTTTACGTCGAGCATGTGCTCGGGGTGATGGACCACTTCGGCATGGCGCAGGCGAACTTCGTCGTGATGTCACTCGGTGCTTGGGTCGCCGCGACAATCGCGGTGTCCCACCCCGACCGGGTGTCGAAGGTCATCCTGATGTCGCCGGCGGGTAAGGAGGCGGCCGCCGCGAACATGGCGCGGATTCGGGCCGAACGCACCAAGGCCGTCAACGAACCCACCTGGGAGTCGTTGCACGCGGTGTTTGCGCACTTGATCGCCGACGAGGCGAACCGGCTGCCCGACCTCATCGGGCTACGACAGGCGATCTACCAGCGTGACGACACCAGGGAAACCATCGATCATCTACTGATCTTGCAAGATGCCGCGGCCCGCGATCGCAACCTGATTCCCGAATCGGACTGGACGACGATCGCCGCGCCGGTCATGGTCGTCGCGTCGGGCCGCGATCACGGTGTCTATCAGGAGACCGCCACCTCGGTTGCCAAACTGATCCCGCGCGCGGAGGTCTTGGAGATGCCGAATGTGCGGCACTGGCCGCATTTCGAGGATCCCGAATTGTTCAATCCAGCCGCCGTAGCGTTCCTCACCAAGTGAGACTGTGCCGATGAGCCGGCCGAGCCCCGACGAGATAGACGACATCGCGCGACGCCTGTACGCGGCCGAGCGGACCCGCACGCCGATCCGGCAGCTGTCCCTCGACTATCCGGAGATGACCATCGACGACGCCTACGCGGTGCAGCGGGCGTTGGTGGACCTCAAGGTCACCGACGGACGGGTGCTCAAGGGGCGCAAGATCGGTCTGACTTCCAAGGTGATGCAACGCGCGGTGTCCATCGACGAGCCGGACTACGGTGCACTGTTCGACGACATGTTCGTCGAAGACGGCGGGCGGGTACCGGCAGGCCGCTTCATTCGCCCCCGTGTCGAAGTGGAGTTGGCCTTTGTGCTCGGCGAGAGCTTGCGCGGACCGGACGTGACGCTGTTCGACGTGCTGCGGGCCACCGAGTTCGTCACCCCCGCATTGGAGATCCTCGACGCCCGGGTGCAGATGTCCGACCCTGATACGGGTCATCTGCGCACCATCGTCGACACCATCGCCGATAACGCAGCCGACGCGGGGTTGGTGCTCGGCGGACGGGTATTCCGGCCGCTCGACGTCGACCTGCGCTGGGTGGCGGCCCTGCTGTCACGCAACGGAACCATCGAGGAGTCCGGAGTGGCAGCCGCGGTGCTCAACCACCCCGGCAACGGCGTGGCGTGGTTGGCGAACCGGCTTGCTCCGCACGGGGTTTCGCTCCAACGTGGTGAGGTGATTCTGTCCGGCTCGTTCACCAAACCGGTGTTCGCCGAACCGGGGGACACCTTCGTCGCCGACTATGGCCCGCTCGGCACTGTCTCGGTGGCATTCGACCGCGAGGCCGCGGCATGACCACCCGATGGGCGCAGCGTATCGCCGGCGAGCGTCCTCGCTTCGGTATGTGGATCGCCTCGGGTAGCGGCTACGTCGCCGAGATCTGCGCCGGATCGGGCATCGACTGGGTGCTGTTGGACCAGGAGCACGCGCCCAACGACACCCGCAGCATCCTGGAGCAACTGCAGGTGCTGTCGGGCTACCCCGACGTCGACGTGGTGGTGCGTCCGCCGGCGGCGGACCCCGTGGTGATCAAGCAACTCCTCGACATCGGGGCGCACAACATCATCGTCCCGATGATCGACAGCCCCGAAGAGGCGGTCGCGGCGGTGGCCGCCACCCGCTATCCGCCCACGGGTATCCGCGGGGTCGGCAGCGCATTGGCCCGTGCGTCCCGATGGAACCGCATATCGGACTACCTCGCCACCGCGGACGCGTCGGTGTCGCTGACGGTTCAGGTGGAGACGGTGGCGGGTCTGGATCGGCTGGGGGAAATCACCGACGCCGACGGAGTGGACGCGGTGTTCATCGGCCCGGCCGACCTAGCCGCTTCGATGGGCAAACTGGGCCAGCCCGAACATCCGGATGTGGTGAGCGCCATCGAGAATGCGCTGGCGACGATCGTCGCGCACGGCAAGAGTGCCGGCGTGAACGCGTTCAACGAGACGATCGCGCGGCGGTACGTTGCCGCAGGGGCGAGTTTCGTCCTTGTCGGCGCCGATGTGGCCCTGCTGGCCCGAGGTGCTGAGCAGTTGGCCTACCGATACCGGAACTCGTTCCAATAACAACGATTCTGACGGTAATGTCACCGTTGCGAGTCACGCTCGATTCGACCCCGTTTCATCCGGTTAAGCGGTCAGAATCGGCGCCCTATAGTTGAATCCCGGGCGCGCGGTACTCGGGTGGACTTTATTTCTGACTATCATGTCACCTATACTCGACGGCTATGGACCTGGACTTCACTCCTGACCAGATCGACTTTCGTGATCAGGTCCGAACGTGGCTGGACGAGAACAAGCCAACCGAACCGCGGCCGCGGGATGATGCCGGTATCCGCGAGTACGACCTGGCCTGGCAACGCACCCAGTGGGAGGGCGGCTGGGCCGGCATCGCCTGGCCGACCGAGTACGGCGGCAGGGGACTGACCCTGTTGCAGCAGTTGATCTGGTACGAGGAGTACGCCGCCCGCGGCTTTCCGGGCATCGATGCATGCTTCGTCGGTCTCTCCCATGCCGGACCCACCCTGATCACCCGCGCCACCGATGAACAGAAGTCGTTTCATCTGCCGAAAATCCTGCGTGGTGACGTGATCTGGTGCCAAGGCTTCTCCGAGCCGGACGCCGGGTCGGACCTGGCGGCGCTGCGTGCCAAGGCGGTCATCGATGGTGACGAACTCGTCGTCTCGGGGCAGAAGGTGTGGACGAGTTTCGCCACGCTCGCCGATTACCAGGAGTTGCTGGTGCGCACCGACAACACCGGCAGCAAACATGCCGGGATCACCTGGGTCATCTGCGACATGGCAACAGCCGGGATCGATATCCGCCCGATCGAGACCATCGAGGGCGGCTCCGAGTTCTGCGAGGTGTTCTACGACAACGTCCGTATCCCGCTGACGAATGTGGTCGGCGACATCGGCAGCGGTTGGTCGGTCGCGATGGCGACGCTGTCGTTCGAGCGGGGTACCGCCTTCACCGCCCACCAGGTGCGGCTGGCCAAGATCATCGAAGACCTGATCGACTATGCCCGGGATCACGTCGGACCGGACGGACGCCGCCCGGCCATCGCCGACGACGAGATCGCCCGGCGGTTGGCCCGAGCTCGGGCATCGGTCGCGTCGCTGCGGGCACTGACCTACACCAACATCTGTGAGGCAATGCAGACCGAAACCCCGGGCCCGCGGGGCTCGATCGTGAAACTGATGTACGCCGAGTTGGCCAAGGAGATCGGCAAACTGGCCATGGACATCCTCGGCCCCGGGGCGATCCGGGGCTCGTCGCGATGGGATCCCGACGGTTGGGTGGGCTACTACTACTACGCGTTCTCGCAGTCCGTTGGTGGTGGCACATCAGAAATCCAACGCAACATCATCGGCGAACGCGTGTTGGGACTACCTCGATGAACAGAGCCGGGAGTACTTCGTGAATCTGCTGCCTGACGCCGAACAACTTGAAATCATCGCGGCCGCAAGTGACTTTCTCAACGAGCGGATGCCGGTGGAACGCATCCGATCCAGCCGTGACGCAGAATCTTCGGTCCCGCAGAGTGTTTGGCTTGAAGGTGCGGAGCTCGGACTGCTGACGCTGGCAATGCCGGAAGAACTCGGCGGGTCGGGCCGCAACATCGATGACGAGGTGTTGCTGCACGTGGAACTGGGCAGGCGGCTCGCTCCGGGGCCATTCCTGGCCGGCACGCTCGCGACGCGAGTCGCGGCCCGATGCGGTGACCTAGAACTGGCGCAGCAGATCGGCGCCGGCAAAGCCATGGTCGCGCTGGCGGTACTGCGCGGCAACGGCGAGGTCCGTCCCGTCAAGGGCACATTCGATTTGTTGGAGCCCGCCGGGGCAAGCTATGGGCTGGTGCTTGCGCGCAGCGGTGCCGCGCTGGTTGACATCGCCGAGTTCGGTGAGCCCGCCGCCGTAGCATCCGCCGATCCCGGCACTCGGATAGCGTCGGCGACGGTGCAGTCCGCGCAGCCGCTGCATTGGTTGGCGTCCGACGACGACTGGGTCTGGGGCCGCGCCATGGTGCTGTCGGCGGCGTTCCTCACGGGTCTGGCCACCGCGGCCACCGCCCTGGCCACTGACCATGCCAAGACGAGGGTGCAGTTCGGCAAGCCGATCGGCGTCCACCAGGCCGTCAAACACAGCTGCGTCAACATGGAACTGGCCGCCGAGGCCGCCCACGCGCAAACCTTGTTCGCGGCGATAGCACTGGACAGCGGCCGCTCCGATGCCTTGCTTCAAGTGCTGTCGGCGGTCGCGGTGGCGGGGTCGGCGGCGGTGGACAATGCTGCCGCCGGCATCCAGGTCTTCGGCGGGATGGGATACACCTTCGAAAGCGACATGCATCTGTATCTCAAACGCGCGCACGTGTTCCGCCATCTGTTCGCGGAGCCCGCCGACGTGTTGGCTGAACTGCTGGCCCAGGAACGTGCGCAGTGAGCGGGCCGGTCGCGGTCGCCGGCGTCGCACTCTCGGACGTCGGACGTGTCGACGACAAGGGGCCGTACGAGCTGATCGCCCATGCCAGTCGGCGGGCACTGGCGGACGCTGGCCTGTCACCCGGCGACGTCGACGGCCTGGCGTCGACCGGGCAGGGCACGTTGCCGCCGGTCGATGTCGGCGAGTACCTGGGGCTACGGCCACGGTGGGTGGACTCGACAGCCGTGGGCGGCGCAGCCTGGGAGGTGATGGCCTCGCACGCCGTCGACGCCATCACCGCCGGCCACGCCGACGTCGTCCTGCTCACCTACGGTTCCACCGCTCGGTCGGATCTTCGGAAAGGACTGCGCGGGGCGAACATCAACTGGGGTGCGAGGGGGCCGCTGCAGTGGGAGGCGCCCTACGGGCACACCTTGATCTCCAAATACGCCATGGCGGCCCGGCGGCACATGCATCAGTACGGCACCACCATCGAGCAACTCGCCGAAGTCGCCGTCTCGGCCCGGTTCAACGCCGCCGACAACCCCGAGGCGTACTACCGCGACCCCATCACCGTCGACGATGTGCTGGCCGGTCCGATGATCGCTGACCCATTCACCAAGCTGCACTGCTGCATCCGCAGCGACGGCGGTGCCGCCGTCGTGCTGGTGAACGCCGATCGCGCCAGAGACCTGCGATCGTCCCCCGTGTGGGTACTCGGCACCGCCGAAACCACCTCGCACATGCTGACGTCGCAGTGGGACGACATGACCGTCGGCCCGGCAGCTGTCAGCGGACCGCTGGCGTTCGCGCGGGCCGGAGTGAAGCCCGGCGACGTCGATGTCGCGGAACTCTACGATGCGTTCACCTACATGCTGCTACTGACTTTGGAAGATCTCGGCTTCTGCCCGAAAGGGGAGGGCGGCCGCTTCGTCGAGAGCGGAGCGTTGCGTCTCGGCGGGGCACTGCCCACCAACACCGACGGCGGCGGCCTGTCGGCCTGCCACCCCGGCCAGCGCGGCCTCTTCCTACTGGTCGAGGCGGTCCGTCAGTTACGCGGCGAATGCGGACCGCGTCAGGTCCCCGATGCGAAGATTGCCTGTGTCAGCGGAACCGGCGGGTGGTTCTGTTCCAGCGGCACGATGATTCTCGGCAGCGAGGAACCGTAGTGGCGCATCCGCCGCTGCAGAAAGCGTTTCGCGACACCCGAGCGTTGTTGGAGGCCGCTGCCGCGACCTATGGCGACCGGGAAGCCTATGTCGAACCGGGTGGACGGATGACCTTCGCCGAATGGGTCGGCCGGGCACGTGGCGTCGCTGTTCAATTCGCCGAGCTGGGTGTTGGCAAAGGCGATGTGGTGGTGCTGTGGCTGCCATCGGGAATCGACTACGCCACGTGTTATGCCGCGGCGGCGATGATCGGTGCCATCACGACGGGGCTGAATCCTCGGCTGGGTTTCCGCGAGATCGACGCGATTATCGCCCGAGCTGATCCTTCGTTGATAGTGGCTGATCCGGCGCTCGGCGATCTTCCGGCCGGCGAATGCCCGGTCCTGCTGCGGGATTCGCTGAGCTGGGCTTCCCCAGCCGCCGATGCAGTGCCAGAAATGAGGCTAGATCAAGATGATCCGGTCGCCATTCTTTTCACCAGTGGCACGACCGGGACGCCGAAGGGGGCCGTGTTCGATGCGGCCGCAATGCAGGCCGGCGCGTTAGCTGCCGGCGTGATGAGCGCGCCCTACGACCGGCGGCTCACGTCCACGCCGTTCGCCCACGCGGGCTACATGTTCAAACTGTGGGACCAGTTGTTGTGGGGCACCACGCTGGTGATTCCACCGGTGCCGTGGTCGGCAACGGGAATGTTCGACATCCTCCGTACCGAGCGGGTCACGGTGGCCGGAGCGGTCCCGACCCAGTGGGCAAAACTGCTCGAGGTTGACGGTGTTTGCCCGGAGGCATTGGCACACTTACGAGTTGGAGTTGTGGCGACCGCGCCGGTCTCGCCTGAGTTGGTGCGCCGGGTCGCTGAGCGGATTGGGGTTCCGCTGGTCGTGCGGTACGCGATGACCGAATGCCCGACGATCTGCGGCACGGAACCCGACGATTCCCCCGAAGTTCAGTCCACAACGGTCGGGCGCCCGGCGCCGGGCATGGCGGTGCGCGTGGCTGGCGACGGTGTCATCGAGGTAGGTGGGCCATGCCTGATGCGCGGCTACTGGCGTAACCCTGACCTGACCGCGTCGGTGCTGCGGGATGGGTGGTTGCGGACCGGAGACATGGGGGTGCTCGGGGAGGACGGCAACCTGTCGATCGTCGGCCGCAGTGGCGACATGTACATCCGCGGCGGCTACAACGTGCATCCGGTGGAGGTCGAAAAGGTGCTCAGCGCTCACCCTCGTGTGAAGGACGCCGCGGTAGTGGGCCGCGCTGCGTCGGTGATCGGGGAGATCGGTGTGGCGTTTGTGGTGCCGGTCGATGCCGCCGATCCTCCGTCGTTACAGGAGTTGCGGGAGCATGTTGGCAGGGAACTGGCGGACTACAAGGCGCCGGACGAGATGATCGTGGTCGAAGGGCTACCGCTGACGCCCATGCTCAAGCCAGATCGCGCTGCGCTGCGGGCACTGGCCGGACCGCATGGTGCCGACCGTCATTCTCAAGACTGATGACACCTGACGGTACATAGAACGGACTGCCTCCTGTAAGGAATCTCGACACGACGGACCGTCCGAATGAGTCCTCGACGAACTCGATGAGACCGTGAAGCCGATCGAAAGTAAAGTCCGGGCGAATCATCTTTGATCAGAAAGACGTTCGCGAAGCCGACTCGGTGAGCCGGCGGCAGAACACCGACATCGCCACCTTGGTGTGGCTCGCCCCGTACATCGAAAAGGCTAAGAAGCTTTCGGCTCACTTCCTCTTTGGCGAGGCATCCCAGAAGTCCCGGTTGGTCGCCACCTTGCCGTTACGCACGGTTCCGATGGACGCGCCGTGCAGACCGGCCGGCTGCATAACCCACTCTACGGCGAACTGCTCGGCACTCACCAGTGCGGCAAGGACTTCATAGCTGGCTCCCGGTGCGAGTTTGAGTGCGCCGTCGACGAATCCGCGGGCCGCAACGCGACCGCGCGCAATATGTCCGGTCGGGACGTCTTCGAGGATGACGTCCTCGTCGAACCATGCGCTGATCGCCTCAGCGTCACCGGAATCCCACGCTGCGTAGTAGTCCTTCACCCAGGACGCGTCATCGGTCATTGCGATCTCCTTCTGCGGTTATGAGGATGCGGCGCATCGCTTCTTCGAGAGGTTGGATACCGTGACGGCCCAGGCCGGTCGCCCCGGCAGCAGCCAGCGCGGGGTGGATGGTATTTGCTTCGGCACGATTGCGGGTGGCCAACCATCCGACGAACATCAAGTAGGTGGTTGTGAAGATATGCACGGCAACGTCTTCGGCGAAGCCGGCGCGGCGCAGGATGGACAGTGCGGCGTTGGTCAGCCGGGTCGCCGCGGCTGAGGCGCCCGTCGAGGTCAGCGCGCGCACTCCGGTTCCCGGGTATGCCAGGAAAGCTTGGTCCATTGCGGCAACCAGGCCGAGGTACTGATCGACCCACGACGCGTCCGGATCCACTCGAACGTCGATTCGTGCGGCGACAGCCTCGACGACCCGGTCGGCGAGGTCAGCACCGCCGCGCAGGTGGTAGTGAATGGCGGGAGCGGTGACCCCGCACTCCTCGGCCACAGCGCGCACCGTCAGGGCGTCCAGTGACGAGCGCGCGACGACACGCAGCGCAGCGTCGAGTACGTCGACTTCCGAGATCGGAGACGGTTGCGTACCACCGCGGCGCCGCATCATCGCACCCCTTTCCCTCTGGTCTGCGGACGCCCCATTATGTCATAGTAAATGAGATTCGGGAAAGGGGGCGTTGATGGACGCGGAGGTCGTCGTCGTTGGCGGGGGTATTGCTGGATGTGCGTTGGCGATCCGTCTGGCACGGGCCGGCATCGCGGTGAAGGTCCTGGAGCGCGAGGCCGTCTACCGCGACATCGTGCGTGGGGAAGCTATGGTGCCGTGGGGATTTCGTGAGGCCGCGGACTTGGGGATAGCCGACACGATTCTGGAGACCGAGGGCGTTTCGGTGATGACGAAGATGGTCCCGTACGACGAGGGCCTCACCGTCGAGCAAGCGAAGGGACACTCGCGTGACCTGTCCACCGTCGTCTCGGGCGCGCCGGGTGTGGTCGGCGTCGGCCATCCTGAGCTTCGGGAGGCATTGGCCACCGCAGCCGCCAAGGCTGGAGCCGAGGTAGTCCGCGGCGTACGGAAGTCCTCGGTGCAGGCCGGCGCAACCCCTGCGGTCAGCTACCAGACCGACGGCGATACCCACACGCAGCGGTGCCGCCTGGTGATCGGCGCCGACGGCAAACAGTCGGCCACCCGGGCGGCCCTCGGCCTATCGCTGTCGACGACGCAGGCCAGGGTCCGGTTGTCGGGCATGCTCGTCGACGACGGCGGTGCCTGGGACCGGGCCGAGACCGCCATCTCCGTAGACGGTCGCAACCAGTACATTGTGATCCCGCGGGCCGACAACAGGCTGCGGCTCTACGTCGCCCGCCGCGTCGACGACCCGGAACCACTGAAAGGGTCCACCGCGGTTGTGGAGTTTCTGAAATCGTTTCGCACACCGATCTTCCCGTGTTCTGATGCGATGGCAACAGCCACGCCGATCGGCCCCTGTGCGACCTTCCCGATGGATGACGCCTGGGTCGACGAGCCGGTGGTGCCCGGCGCGGCCTTGATCGGCGACGCCGCGGGGTGGAGCAATCCGGTCACCGCGCAAGGCCTCAGCATCACCATGCGTGACGCGCGCGTACTGTCGGATGCTTTGCTGGGCACCGATGATTGGACACCACGGGGTCTCGCCGGCTACGCCGAGGAACGTCGGATTCGGATGGCGCGATTGCGATTCGCCAGTGCACTCACCGATTTGCTCACCGGGTTCGGTATGCCGGACCGGATGGGGCGGCGGTCACGCATGCTGCGACTGATTCGCCGGCGTCCCGAACTCGGAGCGGCCCTGGACGCCGTACATGCCGGGCCCTGGGCCGCGCCTGCGGAGGCGTACACACCAGACATCCTGACCACGCTGGCGCTGGCCTGAGGCTTACAGCTGCTGCAGATAACGCTCGACCAGGTCGACCGCGGCCTGCGGGTAGCGCCGGGCCGTGCCCGGGTCCAGACCGTCGCGAACCAGCAACAGCGCGAGCCGGTTGTTGATCAGCGACAGTACGAACGCCGCCAGCAGCTGGTAATAGACGATGTCGCCGCCCAGAGTTCCGCCGAATTCCTGGTAGCGGCGTACGAATTCGGCGTCGTCGGGGATGCCCGGCAGTCGGGTGAAGCCGAGGGATTCGCAGAGGAACCGCTCGAACATCAGCCACCAGCCCAGGTCGATGTCGGGCGGCCCGGTGGTGGCGGTCTCCCAGTCGAACAGTGACACCACCGACAGATCGTTGGCAAAGCACATATTCCCGACGCGCGCGTCGCCCCAGACGACGGTCTCGGCCTTGTTGTCGGGAGCGCAATCCTGGATAACCCGCAGCGCACGGCCGAGTGTGTCGACACCGATCTTCAGGTCGTCGCGGCACCAGTCGTACCAACCGGTCAGCGTGTGCAGGTAGCGCTGCAGCGCCGTGGTCTCGACGCTGCGATCAGCGCGAAGGAACGACAGGTCATCCTGCTTATCGATGCGATGGACGCCGACCAGCGCGCGCAGGGCATTATCGCACAGTAACTCTCGCTCGACACCCGACAACTCCGCCGTCCACCCGCGTTTATGCCAGCTCGGGACGTCGGACGGGGTTCGGCCATGGACGCGACGCATCAGGTAGAAAGGCGCACCCAACACCGACGCGTCGGTTTCGACGGCAACGATGTCCGGCACCGGAATCTGGTGCCTGCCAAGCCGTTGCATCACCTGAGCTTGCCGTGGGGCGTCGGGGGTGGTGAACAACTGATGATCGCTGGCCTGCATCCGCAACACGAGCTGTTCGCGGTGACACTGCCCGGCCGGATCGGTCCACGATGCAGTGAAGAAGACGGTCTTACCGGAGTAACCGGCGTCCGGAGCGCTGAACTCGGAGACGTCGAAAGACGTCACGGCATCCGGCGCGATCTGCGGTGGCAGCCAGACGCGCATGATCTCGCCGACATCCGCACCGACGTCACCGCGTGACGGCAGGTAAGCCATCGGCGCCCCTTCCCGTAACATAACTAGACACTCCTGTCAGAATAGGGTGATGGAGGACCGCATGGCCAGTCCGATCCCACTTGGCGCCTACACCCTGCCCGGACGCGTCTCGGATCCCCGCGCGGCAATTGGGCAGGCGGAGACGGCGGAGCAACTCGGGTTACAGACGCTGTGGCTGAGCGAACGCTGGGGCACCAAGGATCTGGGTGTGCTCGCCGGTGCGATCAGCCAGGTGACCTCGACGGTTCGGATCGCTTCCGGCATCACGCACTTGCAGGCGCGGCACCCGGCCATTCTGGCCTCACTGGCGATGACCGGTCAGGCACTGTCGGGCGGACGCATGATCATCGGGGTCGGACGCTCGGTCGATGCCATGTGGGGTGCCGTGGGACTGCCGAAGTCGACCAACGCGTCGATCGTCGACCATGCCGACATCTTCCGGAGGTTGTGCCGCGGCGAGAAGGTGCGCTACGACGGGCCCGCGGGTACTTTTCCGTCGCTGCGGCTCAACGATGTCCCCGATCAACCGGTACCGCCGTTGGTGCTTGCGGCGATCGGCCCGAAGGCCTTGGCGTTGGCCGGCCGCCACTTCGACGGCGTGTTGCTGCACCCTTTCCTGACACCGGAGGCGGTGCGATGCTCGGTGGCGGCCGTTCGCGAGGCCGAGAAACAGGCCGGCCGACCGGCCGGCTGTGTGCGGGTCTACGCCACGCTGGTGGTGGCCTGCGATCTGCCCGCCGAACAGGAGCTCGCCGTGGTGGGGGCGCGGGCGGTGACCTACTACCAGATTCCCGGCTTCGGTGAACGATTGGCAGCGGTCAACGGCTGGGATCCAGAACCATTGGCGCGGTTGCGCACTCATCCGCGGCTGGTGGGCATCCGAGGTTCGGCAGACTCGGTGCTCACCCGCGAAGAACTCAGCGAGGTGGCGTCGGTGCTGCCCACGAGGTGGACCGAGGAGGCGGCGGCCATCGGATCGGCAGGCTGCTGCCACGACACCTTCGACAGGTACCGCGAGGCGGGCGCCGACGAACTGGTACTGCACGGCAGCACCCCCGATCAGCTCGGGTGGCTAGCCTCCCAGCCGTAACCCGGTGTTGCGGGTGCCGAATACGTCGATGGCCATGATCGCGCCGAGTTTGTCTGCTTCCCAGCGCTGCTGGCCGTTGGACACGGTCGCGACCGGATGCCAGCCCTTGAGCAGCTGAAGGTTTTCGCCCAGGGCCCGAATCACCTGCCCGCTGATGTGGCCGGCCTCCGGGCTGGCCAGCCAGGCCACCACCGGCGAGCCCAGCGACGGGTCCTTGGGGTCGAATTCGCCGTCGTCGCGTTCGCCGGGTTCGATCGGTGCCGCCGCCCCGGGCATCGATGCTGACATCCGGGTTCGGCCACCGGGGCTGATGACGTTGGCAGTGGCGCCGATGGAGGCCAATTCCAGACTCAGTGTCTGTGTCAGCCCGACGATCGCGGACTTGGCCGCACTGTAATTCGTCTGCCCGAAATTGCCGTGCAGGCCCGCGCCGGAGGTGGTGTTGATGATGCGGCCATAGACTTTGCCGTCGCCGGCTTTTGCCGCGGCGCGCCACTTGCGGACCACCGCGCGGCTGGTCAGCCAACTGCCTCGCACGTGCACTCGCATCACCAGGTCGAAATCGTCGACCGTCATGTTCCAGATCGCTTTGTCACGGACGATGCCGGCGTTGTTGACGACGATGTCCAGCCGGCCCAACTGGGAATAGGCCCGCTCGACGGCGAGCTCGACCTGTTCCTCGTCGCCGACATCGGCGAAATCCGGGACCGCTGTGCCGCCGCGGGACTCGATGATCTGGACCACCTCGTCGGCGACTTTGCCGGTGCCTTCACCGGTCAACGTGGTGCCCAGATCGTTGACGATCACGGTTGCGCCGTGTTTGGCGAGCTCAAGCGCATGCCCGCGGCCGATGCCGTGCCCGGCACCGGTCACCAGTGCGACCTTGCCGTCGAGTAGTCCGGTCATGTTGTCTCCTCGCTCGGCGTGAACACCGTCAGGTAGGGGCTGTCGGGGTCGTGTTCATCGACGGGCCGAAACGAGGCCGTGACCGCCATGCCGATGCTGAGCTGATCGGGTGACACGCCCTCGATCATCGTCATCAGTCGTGGTCCTTCGGCCAATTCGACGATCGCCGCGATATAGGGCAGCCGATCAGTGAACGGCGCCAGGTCATTGGTGTAGACCGTCGAGTACGTGTACAGACTGCCGCGCCCGCTGGCCTGAACGGGATGGACGTCGTCGCTCCAGCAGTGCGGGCAGAACGGCCGCGGATAGTGGTGCACCCTGCCGCACGCCCCGCATTCGGCGATCAACATGCGGCCCTGCCCGGCGCCTTCCCAATAGGGCGCGCTGGACGGGTCGACGGTCGGTATGTCTGCGCGAGGCATGTTCACCATCCTGTGAACTCGGGCGGGCGCTTCTCGGTGAAGGCTTTTACGCCGTCCTTCGAGTCATGCGAATACGATTGGATCTCCTGCGCCATTGCCTCGGCTACGAATGCGCCGGCCCGGTCGGTGTCGGGGGAGTCGTTGAGCAGTCGCTTGGTGAACGCGATCGCGCTGGTGGGCGCCGCCGCGAGCCGGCCTGCGAAATCGGCCACCGCGGCGTCGAACTCGTCGGCCCCGACCACCCGGTTCACCAGCCCCAACGTCGCGGCCTCCGCGGCGGTGAGGCGGTCACCGAAGAACGTCATCTCCTTGGCCTTCTGCATCCCGATGCGCCGCGGCAGCAGATAGCAGCCGCCGCCGTCGACGACCAGTCCCCGCTTGACGAAAGACTCCGCGAAGTAGGCGTTTTCGGTTGCGATAACCAGATCGGCAGCGTAGGCGAGGTGTGCGCCGACACCGGTAGCGGCCCCTTGCACGGCCGCGACCACCGGCTTGTTGCAGTCCAGCACACTGGACACAAGTTTTTGCGCACCATTCATGATGCGGCGCATCGGGTCCATCACCCGTTTCTCGACAGTCGCGCGACGTTCGGCCAAGGCGCCCACGTCGGCGCCCGCGCAGAAGTGTTTACCGTTGGCGCGCACCACAACAACACGTACCTCCTCATCGGCGTCCGCGGCTGCCAACAGGGAAATCAGCTCGTCGCGGTCGTCGGGGCGCAACGCGTTGGCGGCGTCGGGCCGGTTCAGCGTGATCGTCAGGACGCCGCCGGTGATGTCGGACAGGATGGCGGGCTCGCTGCTCATGGCGTATAGGTGGCGCGTAGGTGCTTGATGCCGTTGATGAAGTTCGACCGCAACATCTCCGGTTCGCCGACGGCGGTGATGTCGGGGTAGCGGTTGTAGAGCATCTTGAACGCGACCTTGAGTTCCAGTCGGGCGAGGTGCGAACCGGGGCAGAAGTGCGTGCCGGGGCCACCGAACGCGACGTGAGTGTTCGGAGTACGGGCGATGTCGAACAACTCGGGATCATCGAATACCGCTGGGTCTCGGTTGGCTGCGGGATACCACATCACCACCTTGTCTCCCCGGTTGAACGTGTGACCGGAGTCCAGCTTCACGCCGTCGCGGGTAACGGTGCGCCGCATGTGGATAACAGGGCTGGCGTAGCGGAGGATTTCCTCGATTGCGGTGGGGGCCAGGTTGTCGTAGTCATCGAGCAGTCGGGCGCGCTGCTCGGGATGGTGGGTGAAGATATGTAGGCCGTGCGTCAACGCGTTACGCGTGGTCTCATTGCCTGCTCCGATGAGCAGGATGAAGAACTTCGCCAGTTCTTGCGGCGTCAAGTTCTCCTCGTCGGATGTGACCAGTTTGCTGATGACGTCATTACGGGGCCGGGCGATGCGGTCTTCGGCGATGCCCTTCAACAAGTCGATGAGCTTTTCGCTCATCTCGGTGACGGCTGCTTCGACACCTGCCGCGGTCTGGTCGGGTACGTACTCCGGATCCGAGGCTCCCAGCACCACATTGGTCGCCCTGAGGATGAACTGCTCGTGTTCGCTGGGCACGCCGAGCATATTGTCGATGATTCGCAGCGGTAGCAGAGTCGCGAATGCGTCCACGAAGTCGCACTCACCCGAGGCGGGCATTGCATCGAGGATCTCTGCCGTTGTCTCCTCGACCAGCCCGTGAATCTGCGAAAGCACGCGGGGGGCGAATCCGCGGGAGATGATCTTGCGGAGCCGCATGTGCTCGGGGTCGTCCATGTCGATGATGGAGCCGCGGTATTCGCGCATCTTCTGAGTCTGGTCGAAGATCTGGGTGCCCTGAGCCGAACTGAACTCGGCGTCGCGCCTGCTGATGTCGACGATGTCGGCGTGCGTGCCCACCGCCCAGAACCCCTTCGCCACCGGCGCGTCGACCCGATTGGTACGGACGAACGCCGGGCGACCGACCTCGCGCAGCCGCCGGTACAGCTCTGTTCGTTCTGTTGGTCGGTCCTGCCACCACTTCAGATCGATCAGTGGTGCGAATTGTCGCTCGTCGGTATCGATCGCGGTCACAAAGTCAGATTCTGGCATTGGTGTCACTATTTGGCAAGGTGGAGTGCCCTATAACGTAGTGGCATCACCGGCTGGGGATCCGATTGAGACCGCGAATACGATCGATATCTAACATGAGTGTCACCCTCGTCGGCGTCACCTCGGCCGTCGGTTCGTCAGTGTGAAGGAGGTCAGATGACTCTGTGGGTCGGCGTAGTGGGCGTGGGTTGGGGCGCGCACGTGTAGGTACCGGGGTCCCGGGCGGCCGGGGGTTTCGATCGCGTCGCCCTGTGCGCGCGCACGCCCGAGTGATTGGATCGCGTTGCGGCGAAACTGGGCATCGAGGACACCTGCACCGACTGGCGGTCTTTCGTGACCCGCGAGGATCTCGACGTCATATCCGTGGCCACCCCGACCATGTTGCATCGCGAGGTGACGCTGGCCGCACTGGACGCCGGTAAGGCGGTGCTGTGTGAGAAGCCGCTGGCGGGCGATCTTGAGGCTGCTCGCGACATGGTGCGCGCCGCCAAGGCCGAACCGCCCCACCCCCTGTTGTTTTGAAAACCGGTGGAACCCGGACTGGTTGGCCGTCGCCGACAAGGTCCGCTCCGGTTTGTTGGGTAGGGCAGTACCTGGCCAGGGTCAGTCGCCGCGCGTCGTACTGGCGTCCGAGCGTCGGTGCCCAGTCCGATCGCCGCATCACATGGTGACGACGATGCCCTGTGTCAGCGCGACGACGACGCCGAGGATCACGAGGAACGCGACGCATCCGGCAACGAGTCTGGTGGTCTCCCGTTTCAACGCTGCATTGGTCTGCGGTGGAAGGAAGAACTCAGCGGGCAAATCCTTCATGCGGGATCCTTTGTCTGTCAGGGAATGTAGAGGCTGTCGGCGCCGGTGATCATGCGTAACGCCACGAGGGGGACGACCAGAAGTAGAAAGAAACTGATCTGGAAAACGACGAACCACGCGCCCAGTCGGGCGAGTTCGAATCGCCACCTTGGAATGGTGACTTGATAGTTCAAGTAGTTGTCGAATTCCTGCTGTTTGGTCAAGCGCACCTGTTTGGTGGCTACGGTAGCAATAGCAATCCCACCCAGACCCCCGTTACCAGCGGAGGGTTGCAGCGAGGGCGCCTTTGGCACGGTGAAGCGTTCCAATCGGCAGAACCGTTCGAAGTGGTTGAGGCCCCGGATTGGTGGCTTGCCGGCCCAGTAGGCGATCAGGTTGGGCCACACGCACATAATGCCGATGGTCCAGAGCAACGTGATGCGGCCCCCGTTGCTCCACTGGAGTACCGGCCCGATACCCGGGTCGTAGGTCCACCAGCCCATCGCCGTCGCGGTGCCCTCGACGAGGAAGTCCCATGCGTAGTTGACCGGAATCGCCAGCACGATCATCGACTTGAGCATGCTCCAGCCGAACCGGGCAGAGACCCACTGGCTCAGCCACAACACCAACAGGGCGTGGACCCCCCAGTACACCGCGTAGGCGAACGGCATGAACAGCGGATCGTTGGGTGTTTTGAGCGGAAGCCATTCCAGCAGGTGGTGTTCGGTGAAAGCGGGGCTGTAGAAAAGCATCTGGCCCCAGTCGCCGATCGTCTCCATCCAGTACACCGCGAGGCTGTTGAACAGGAACAGGAAACCCCACGTCAGGCGGCGACGCCTGACTGCGTCGACAATAGCGAGAAGGATGAAGACGCTGCCGACGATCGGTATCACCCAGTTGAAGAACCACACACCGGATGGACTGGTGGTCGCTGGGGGCGCCAGACCTGCGGTGGCTAAGAGCATCGTTGCCTCTCAGTGTGCAAGCGATGGAGCGGACTCCACCGAGCCGGATCTGCCGTCTGCGCCCGGAAACGCCCGATCCGATCGCACACGAACGCCTGACCGTCGGGGAGCCGGGTAATGCAAGTCACCCTATACATATTTAACCTAGTGCACCATATGGAGAATCTCGGGTTGCGACGAAACCGCCGTCATGCGTTGGACGGATCGATGAACGGGCGTCGCCAAAGCCGCGACATATTGCACACTTAATGTCTATTGTGATGAGCGTGAGCGAGAAGGTGCCGTCGTCCCCAACCGCCCAGCGCCTGGCCGGCAAGGTGGCCCTGATTACCGGAATCGGCGGTGGTCAAGGACGAGAGGCGGCTGTCCGGTTCACCGCGGAAGGCGCAACGGTGGTCGGTTGCGACATCAACGGCGCGGCCGCCAAAGAGACGTTGTCGGCAGTTCGGGACACCGGCCGGGATGCTGACATCGCAAGTGACGACGTGGATCTCGGCGATCCAGAGCAGGCCCGGGGGTGGGTGCAGGGCGCCGAGCAACGACACGGCCGCATCGACATCGTCTACAACAATGGGTCGGCCGCCCGGGTCGGCTCGATCGCCGACCTCTCCGTCGAGGACTGGCACTTCACCATCAGAAATGAACTGGACCTGGTCTTCTTCGTCACGAAGTACGCCTGGCCGGTACTGACCCGTTCGGGCGGTGGCGTGGTCATCAACATCGCGTCGATCGCCGGATGGACCGGCAACCGGTCGGTGCCGTTCGTTGCACACATGGCGGCCAAAGGTGGGGTGATCGCGATGACCCGGCAACTAGCGGCCGAAGGGGCGCCGGTCGGGATTCGCGCGGTCAGCATCAGCCCCGGAACCATCGTCACGCCCGGCACCGCTGAGGTGCTGGCGGTACCGGAGGTGCGCGACGCATTGCTGGCGCAGAACCTCATTCCCCGGCTCGGGGTACCGGCTGACGTCGTCAGTCTCGCCGTCTTTCTCGCCTCCGAGGAAGCCGGATACATCACCGGCACCGATTTCGTGGTCGACGGCGGACTCACTGCGGTCTGAGCACGCCATGAGGTCCGGGTAGGGGAAGGGGTGCAGAGTGGCAAGCCCGGAGGAGAACAAGAAGATCGTGCTGGACTACTTCGAGATGTTCTTCAACCAGCATCGCATCGACGAAGCCGTGGACAACTACCAAGCGCCGTCGTACATCCAGCACAACCCTGCGCTGCCCAATGGCCCCGAGGCGCTGAAAACCGCGATGAAGTCGCTGGTCGCCCAGTTTCCGGACCTGCGCTTTGACGTCAAACGTGCGTTCGCGGACGGCGACTATGTGATCGTGCACTCCGAGATGACCGGCCTGAATTGGGTTCTGGACGGCGCGGACACGCCGAGCGCCGGCGCCGCCGGGGGCGAGACGCCCAGCTACGCAGTCGTGGACATCCTTCGCATGGAGGATGGACGCATCGCCGAGCACTGGGACGTGATCCAGCGTGTTCCCGAACAACCCGCCGGCGGCAACTCGATGTTCTAAGAGCCGCGGCCGCTACGTGTCGCTGATGAACGGCGCCTTGCGACGGTAAGTCGTCGCGGTCACCTGCTCCAGGATGAAGGCGGCGGCGTTGGCTCGGGACAATCGCAGGCTGCCCTTGGCGCCCACCTGCCGCGCGTTGATCCGAGTGGTGCGCGGTCGGTTCGACAAAAACGGCAGGCGAACGATCGTCCAATCCAGTCCGGACGCTCTGACGATACCGCCGATGTCGACGAGGGCGCGGTAGGCGGCCGGTTGCACGATGCTGATCAGCTTGACCATCGCCGCTACCTTCCAATCGCGGCCATCGGCGTCATCGGTGATGCTCGGCGTCCCGGTGACCACCAGTCGCCGCACCCCGTGTGTCTGCATGGCGGCGACAATGTTGCGGTATCCGGTGACCAGCGCTGCCGCGTCGGCGGAGTTGGTGCTCGGTCCGAGCAGGCTCACAACGGCATCGCTGCCCATGATTGCTGCTGAGATCTCCTCGGTGTCGTCGAGTTGGCCTTCGACGACCGAGAGTCTGTCATGCTGCGGCAGTTTCGACGGTGTGCGGGCGAATGCGACGACGTCGTGTCCGTCCGCGAGTGCACCTTCGACCACCAGGATGCCCGTTGGTCCGGTTCCACCGAAAATGCTGATACGCAATGGATCTCCTTCGCGAGTGGTTTCTGGTTCCAGTCATTGCGGCGACCGGTCTCGGCTTCCGACCGAACGGGCGCCGGCCAGGTCCGGCATCGGCATTCGGGCCGTCGCACCGCCGTCGACGGTCAGGGATGTGCCGGTGATAAAGCTCGCTTCGTCGGAGGCGAGGAAGGCCGCCGCCGCGGCGACGTCATCGGGCCGCCCGAAGCGGGTGAGCTGCATCGTGCGCAGGGCCGGTCCGACCACCGGATCGGCGACCATCGCTTCGTGACTGGGACGGCTCACGATGAACCCCAGCACGAGGTTGTTGGCGCGGACGCCGTGCTGCGCGTAGTCGACGGCGATCGATCGGGTCAGCGCTTCCAATCCAGCTTTGGCGACCGAATAGCCGGCCATCGCGGGTGTGCCGAGAGTGGAGGCGGCCGACGAGATGTTCACGATCGCCCCGCCCGCACCGTCGACCATGTGCCGTAACGCGGCCTGCGATGACCACAGCGCGGTTGTGGTGCAGCCGCGCAGGATCGCATCCCAGCGGGCCGTGTCGAGGTCGAGCAATGCGGCGTCGACGCCGCCCGGCCCGACCAGGTCGGTGGCCGCACCGTTGTTGACCAGCACGTCGAGGCCTCCGAACCGCTTCACGGCTCGGTCGGCGAGCTCCTGTACCTGCGACTGGTCCTCGAGATCGGCCGGCACGAAAAGTGCATCGCCGCCGGCACTTTCGATCTCAGCGACCACCTGCGTGCCGTGCGCCTCGGTTCGGCCCGTGACGACGACACGCGCGCCCTCGGCGGCGAAGCGGATCGCGATGGCGCGGCCGATCGCGCGGGTCGAACCCGTCACCACGGCGACCTTGTCGGCCAGGCGCCCGGTCACGGCGACCGGCTCACGTGCGTGTCGAGGGTGTCTTGGGCGAATGCCCCCATGACCTCGAAACCGTAACGGGTGTCCTGATACTCGCGTAGTTCGGTGATCCTGCCGTCGGCGATGGTGAAGGCCCAGACGTAAAACTGGTCGTAGGGGCCGCCGGTGGCGATGATCGTCGCCGCCAGGCGCCACTCGGCGATCACGGTCGTCGCGGAGGCGACGATGGGGCCGAGCGTCGCCTCCGGGGAGGCATAGTGCGCGCCCAATTCGGCCATCGATCCCGCGATGGCGTCTGCACCGCTGATCGCTGTGCCGGAGAACGTCGGCCGGGGCAGCAGCAGCACCGCGTCGTCGCTGAGCGTCGCACGCATCCTTGCGGCGTCCCCGCTTCCCAGCGCGTCGAGAAACTCGGTGGCCAGTCGGCTGTTGGATTCGGCGACAGACGACCCGACGTCGGCCATGTCCACTCCTCACCGTCTTCGGTGGTCCCGGCGTTGTTCGGACCATAGCACTGGCCTAAGACGGTTTGCACAGATTATGTTCAATAAGTGCCAAGCCGGGCCGGCGTTTTCACCCGGCATCAGCCGGTCGACGAGTCAGGAGTCCGCGATGAGACTGGGAACCATTCTGCTCTGGGGAGACGATCTGTCGCGTTTCCGCAGCCAGGTGCGGCTGGCCGAAGACCTGGGCTACGCGGTCGTCGGGGTGGGGGATTCGCCGGCGGCCTGGAACGAACTGTATGTCTCGCTGACCGTGGCCGCCGCCGAGAGTCGCCAGGCGGTGCTGACCCCGATGGTGACCACCCCGGGATTACGCCACCCCTCCGTGACCGCCGGGGCCATCTCGTCACTGCACCAGCTCACCGGCGGGCGGGTGGTGCTGACCATCGGCACCGGCGGCAGCGCGGTCGGCAGCGTCGGACGCAAGCCGGCCGGGCAGCGCGAGATGCGTGCCTACGTCGAGGCGGTGCGGTCGCTGCTGGGCGGCGGGCCGGCCGAGGTCGACGGCCGCACCGCGGTACCGCTGCAGCAGGCGCGCCCGGTCCCGGTCTACCTGTCCGGCGACGGGCCCAAGTCGCTGCGGCTGGCCGGGGAGATCGCCGACGGGGTGGTGATCGGGTTGGGCATGTCGCTCGACGTGGTGGCGAACAAGATCGCAACGGTTCGTGCTGCCGCGGCGGCGGCCGGCCGGGACCCCGCTTCCATCGACGTGTGGGGGCTTGCCTTCACCTCCGTGCGCGACGACGCGGCCCAAGCCGCATCGGACATCACCGCGTTCCTGGCATCGGTGGGAGGAATGGGCCTCAAGGCGCCGCACATGCGGGCGTTGATCCCGCCCGAGCTGCGGGGGGCAGTCGCCGAGCTCGAAGAGCGCTACGACCCCAGACAGCATGTCGTCGTCGGCGGTGCCGGCGCGCGACTGGTCGAAGAACTCGGGCTGGTCGACTTCCTGGTCGGTCTGCGCGGGGTGACCGGAACTCCCGCCCAGGTTCGCGATTATGCCGCGCAGATCGAAAAGCTGGGTGTCACACACCTTTTGGTCGCGCTTCCGGGCAGCGCCGACCCCGACGGCACCCTGCGAAGGCTCGCGGACGCGCTGGCGTGACGGCGCCGGTCGGTCACGGCCGCGTCAACAGCAGGCAGCCACCCAGCGGGCCGCCGCCGGCGCCCACGAAGGCGGTCTCGGCGTCGGGCACCTGACGCTGGCCGGTCTCGCCGCGCAGCTGCAGAACGGCCTCATGCAGGAATCCGAAGCCGTGCAGCCGGCCGCCCGATAGCTGGCCGCCGGCGGTGTTGAGCGGCAGTTGCCCGCCGGGCCCGATCCGCTGCCCACCCTCGA
This sequence comes from Mycolicibacter senuensis, assembly GCF_003284925.1. Classification (GTDB taxonomy): domain Bacteria; phylum Actinomycetota; class Actinomycetes; order Mycobacteriales; family Mycobacteriaceae; genus Mycobacterium; species Mycobacterium algericum_A. The sequence goes on along the minus strand of NZ_QMEX01000002.1, from coordinate 87,437 downwards.
CGAACGCGGCCGCCTCGTAGGGGCCGCAGAACCCGGCGGCCTCCAACCAGGCGAGGGTCAGGATGGAGAAGCCGTCGTAAAGCTGTGCCACGTCCACGTCGGCGGGCCGCAGCGAGGTCCGCGACCACAGGTGCCGGGCGGAATCCCGCTGCGGTAGGTCGAGCGGATCCGACCATTGATCCCAGAACGGCCGCGAGGTCAGCATGGCCCCCATCGCCTCGATCCGTATCGGGGCGCGCAGGTCGCTGCGGGTCTCGGCCGCCGAAACCAGCACGGCCACCGAGCCGTCGACCGGCACGTCGCAGTCGTAGAGACACAGCGGCTCACTGATCATCCGCGCAGCCAGGTACTCGTCGATGGTGATCGGCGTCCGGTAGACGGCTTCCGGGGTCATCGACGCCCAGTTGCGGGTGGACACGGCCAGGCCGCCGATCTGCCGTTTGGTCGCCCCGCTCTCGTGCAGGTACCGCTGGGCGACCATGCCCAGCCAATGGGCGGCGGTGACGGCGCCGAACGGGCGCAGCCACTCCTGCAGGCCGACCACGCCGACGACATCGGCGGGGCTGGTGGTGTCGCGCCCGCCACCGGCTTGGCCGGTGGCCTCCGAGGTGGTGCGGTAGACCAACACGTGGCGGACGTACCCGCTGGCCACCGCCAACACCGCCGACATCACCGAACCGAGTTGGCTTGGGCCGTCCTGCATGCCCGCGTGCCAGGAGGGATTGATGCCCAGGGCGTCTTTGACCCGGCCCACCGCCGGTCCGCAGAACCCGCGTGCCGCCGGCCATTCGCCGGGCCAGGCGATCAGCCCGTCCACGTCGGTGGCGGACACACCGGCGTCGGCCAGCGCCCGCCGGCACGCCTCGACGGTCAGATCCAGATCCGAGCGGCCCAGCCGCCGCCCCACCTGTGACTTGCCCACCCCCGCGATCAGGGTTCGGTGTTCGGTCTTGGCCGGCGATTCAGGCACCGCGATCACCCCGCTTCGCCGGGTGCGCCCGGCTCGGGCCGAACAGCGGCAGATACACGCCGGCGTGCTGCTCGAAAACGACTGACACCGGCAGGCCGATGCGGACGTCGTCGGCGGCGATGTCGACCAGCCGGGTGGTCAGGTGCACGTCGTCTTGTTCGGCGAGCGCGACGATGGCCAGCACATATGGCGGAGGCAGCCAGGGCACGAAAGCCTGCCGATTCACGGTGTAGCTGAACACCGTCGCGTCACCGGACACCACGGTCGGGTGCGGGCCGGGCGCGCCGCAGTGCCGGCAGCGCGGCGTCGGCGGGTGGGCGTACCGGTGGCAGCGGCTGCATTGCTGGATCCGCAGGTAGCCGTCGGCGCCGGACCGCCAGAAGAACTCGGTGTCCACCGACTGCTGGGGCACGGGAATGCGGGCGTCGTCGGCGATCCGGATCGGCGCGGCCTCGATCGTCACCAGTCCTCCGTATTCGTTGTCGGCGCCATCTGCCAAGCATTGTCGTCCGGCCACCGGGCCTTGAACTCTCCGGACACCCACCCTAGACAATATGCACAAACTTAGTTGAAAGTGTTTAACATGGTTGCGGGCGAGCCGGAAGGGGTCATGACCATGGCGGCGAGCGAGACGGCTAAGGCCGACCGGCCGGTGACGCTGGACCACGATTCGGCACGCACGCTGCAGGCCGACGAAGTCGCATACTTCGCGGACCACTTCGACCACCACCACCCGGCCTTCGGCCAGGATCCCTACCCGGTCTACGAGCTGATGCAGAGCCGGTGTCCGGTCACGCACAGCGACAACTACGGCGGCTTCTGGATCGTCACCGGATACGACGAGGCGCGCTACGTCTGGCAGCACCCCGAACTGTTCTCCACCCAGCCGTCGGTCAGCGTTCCGCACGGGCTGGGAAACAAAAGGCCGATGCTGCCGCTGGAAGTCGACCCGCCGCTGCATACCAAGCACCGCAAGCTGCTGGCACCGGTCTTCGCGCCCAACCGTATCGCCGAATTGGAGCCGAAGATTCGCGCGGTATGCGACGAACTGATCGATGGTTTCATCGACCGGGGTGAGTGCGAGCTGATCGCCGAGTTGGCGCAGCCGCTGCCGACCCGGATCTTTGTGGATATGCTCGGTATTCCCGCGGAGGAGGCAGTGGCGTTCCGCAACTGGAACCACGCGATATTGCACGGGCAGCACGACGATCCGACCGGTGACGCCCGTGCGCGAGCCGGCGTTGAGGCGCGGGCCCGGCTCAGTGAGATCCTGGCCGAACGCAAACGAAACCGGCGCGATGACCTGCTCAGTGTGCTGTTGGATTCGGAGATCGACGGTCAGCATCTCGACGACGAGGAGATCCTCGATCACGCGTTCCTGCTCTTCCTGGCGGGTCTGGACACCGTGCAGGGGGCGATCGGCTACCAGTACGCATTTTTGTCGCAGCACCCCGAACATCGCGACCGCCTGGTCGGCGACCCGGCGATCATCCCGCGTGCCGTGGAAGAACTGCTGCGGTGGGAGGGTCTGAACATCTCCGGGCGCAACGCCACCCAGGACACGGAACTGGCCGGCCGCAAGATCGCCAAGGGTGACCCGGTGGTGCTGGTGAACCGCAGTGCCGGGCGCGACCCCCGCGTCTGGGACGACCCGGACACCGTCGACTTCGACCGTTCACCCAAGGGCACCTTGGCATTCGGTGCGGGACCGCATCGCTGTGTCGGGTCACACCTGGCCCGGCTGGAGATGAGGGTGGTCCACGAGCACATGCATCAGCGCATCCCCGACTATCGACTCAAGCCAGACCACCGGATCAGTTTCCACGGCGGCAACGTCGCGGGTGTCGACGCGCTGCCGCTGGTATGGGGGCGTTGACCGCGCTTACAAAATGGCGCCGCTCTCCTTGTGGGCGATGATCTCATCCCAGCTCAGCCCGAGGTCCAGCAGCAGCTCTTCGGTGTGCTGACCGTGTTCGGGCGCGGCCGGTGTCTCCGGGACGGTTTCGTTGAACTGCACTGGGTTTGCCGCGACCGCCAAGGGGCGACCGCTTCCCGTCTGAAGATCACGGATCATGCCGTTGGCCACCACCGCAGGGTCGTTGTGAACCTCCAACGGTGTTTGCAGCGGCGCCCAGACCCCCTCGAAATCGGCCAGCGCCTCCCGCCACTCGGCCAGGGTTCTGCTCAGGAAGCACTCCTTGAGCGTCTGCGTGCATTCGCGTGAATTACGGCCCCGCGCAGCATGGTCAACGAACCGCGGATCATCAGCCAACTCGGGACAGCCCAGGTGCTCGACGAGTGAAAGCCAATACCGATCGGAGTCCAACAGGGTGAGGTTGAGGTGGCGGCCGTCCTTGGTGCGGTAAATACCGACGGTGGGGTTCACCAGATCTTCGGGGTCGTAACGGAACACGTCATCCTGCGGACGCAGTTTGGCCGATGCGACGTCGACCGACAGGTTCCACAGCGCCACGCCCAGCAGCGACACGTCCACGACGCTCGGCTCACCGGTCCGTTCCCGGTGGTACAGCGCCGCTGAAATGGCACCGGCCAGGGTGAGTCCGCCCATCACGTCGCCGAACGCCGAGCGCATCCGTACCGGATGTTCATACTCCGGGGGCGATACGGTGTAGCCGACGCCCCCGCGCGCCCAATAGGTTGATGAGTCGAATCCACCCTTCTCCGCGTCCGGGCCGCGTTGCCCGTTTCCGGAGCCGCGGGCGTAGATGATCTTCGGGTTGTGCTTGCGGATATCGGCGAGCTCGATGCCGAGCTTGCGACGGGCGGCCGGCAGAAAGTTCGTCAAGAACACATCGCAGTTGGCGGCCAGTCGGTAGACCAGCTCACGTCCGCCTTCGGTCTTGAGGTCGATGCCGATGCTCTTCTTGCCGCGGTTGGGCACCTCCATCATGTAGTTCAGCCCGCCGGACTCCGACGGTAGGAATCCCGAATTGATCAGTCCGCGTTGAGGATCCCCCGTCTCGGGATGTTCCACCTTGATGACGTCGGCACCCCACTCGGCGAGCACGGCGCCGCCGGACGGTACGAAGGTCCACATGGCGACTTCCAGAACACGTACCCCGTCGAGCATTGCCGACATCAGCGACCTTTCTCTTGATCAGCGTCCAACACCGTCGACGCGTACGACACCGCTTCGTCCCACGCCTGGCGATAAGCCGCCAGGTTCTGGCCGCCCGGAACGGGTGCGCCGAACGAATGTCCGCAATCGTCGAACAGTCGGATGACATGTTCGATGTCCCAGTGCTGCAACCGATCCCGCAACGTCGCGAGTAACGGCGGGGGCATCAGCGGGTCGAGCGTGCCGTAGACGAAGTACACCGGGCACGGGAGATTCCACACCAAGTCCAGAGGGCTGACCGGCCTGGTCGGTGAGAGCGTCTCGAACAGCGGCTGGCTGGGGTAGAAGAGCACCGCCAGAGCCGTGTCGTGGCGCAAGCTCGCGGTCAGCCACGCCAGCGTGGCGCCGGTGCAGTAACCCCACACCCCGACCCGCGCGGGGTCGACGGCGGGATGTTCCACCAGGTGCTGGAATGCGGCCATCAGGTCATGGGTGCCGCGAGCGAAGTCGAGCGCGTCGACGTGCCGCATGATCTCGGCCGTGTCGGCATAGCCCTCCGGATCCGCGGGGCCCCCACCCCGGTAGTAGTCGGGCACCATCGTGACGAAACCTCGCACCGCAAGGCTGCGCGCCACGTCGTGGATGAACGCGTTGATCCCGGTTGCCTCCGCCCCGATGGCCAGCGCGGGCCGCGGGCCGACGGCGTCGGCTGGCCGGTACAGCCACGCATCCACCCCGTTGTGCCTGCTGGTCTCGACCGCTACCCGGGCCGCTACGTCGTCGACCGTCATGACGATTCGTGGAGGCCGGGAACCCGGGCGTGGTGCTCATCGGGCGGGACCGCCAAGCCGGTCGCGACCCGCGCGACGCAGCAGTACCACGCGATCGTCATGACCAACTCCACCCGCTGGCGGTCGTCGAAGCGGTCCGCGACCGCCGACCAGATCCGGTCGGGCACGGTGATGTCGCTCGTCAGCGCGTCGGTCAGGGCCAGGACGGCGACTTCGGGCTCGGTAAAAGCCTGCTCGTCGGGCCACCGATGCAGGGCGCGCAGCTTCTCCTCGCCCACGCCGGCCTTGCGCGCCGCGCCCCAATGGCTGCGCCACACATAGTCGCTGCCGGTCAGCTGTGCCACCCGCAGGATCGCCAGCTCCAGTAATCCACGATCAGCGGTCGAGCTGGAGCGCAGACCCCAGCCCAGACCGATCCAGGCGTCCAGGATCTCCGGGGAGTTACCCAATGCCTGATACATGGCCGGCACGCCATCGACCGATTTCATCACGCGCTGGTAGATCGCGGAAAGCCGCTCATCGCCATCGGCCGTGACCCGCAGACCCACCCGAGGCGCCGCCGTCATGTGTCCGTCCGGGCGGTACGGTCGCAGCGGCAGGTGCCGATCTGGTGCAGTTCCACCATGTTTCCGCTGTCGTCGTAGAGGAAGAGCTGCTGGGACTCATCACGACCGGCCCGCCAGTAGGACACCTCGAGCCGGTCCAGCTCCGCGCGCGCCGCGACGATGTCGGGCACGCCGAACGCCACGTGTTCGACGAAGGGGTCATTCTCGGGTGATCGGGCGTACTGCGACACACCCTCCACCCCGAACAGGTGGATCTGGGTGCCGTTGGCGGTGTCCATCCAATACAGCGGGACACCGGGAATGTCGCGGGCCGCCGGATCCGGCTGCAACCCGAGCACGTCGCGGTAGAACCGCAATGATTTCTCGGCGGCGTCCGGGTTCATCCGGACGGCGTGGTGATGGAGCTCCAGGCCCTGCAACGCCATGGTGGCCACCTCTTACCGATAAACAGAAAGGTCACTCTATGTTCAAACTGTCATCCTAGCGCGCCTAGCCGCTCATCCGGCCGACGGCCAGACCCGCCTCCAGTCCATCTCGGAGCGCGGAGTTCACCAACTCCAGCCGCACCCCATGCAGATTCCGGGGATCGGTGAGCCACATCGTCGGGGCACCGGCGGCAAGGCAGAACCGCGGCCCGGCGGGCAGCTTCACGCCCGCGTCGGAGTCACGGTAGGTCTCGAAATCCGGTGCCCAGTAACCCAGGTGGTGCAATCCCTCGCCGTGGCGCAGCGACAGCACCCCGTCGCCCTGCGCCTCGACGAGCTCCAGGTACGGCGGTTCGCCCAGGGAATACGACGCACGCACTCGACACTCGATCGGATCGGGGTCGTGCAACGTGGTGATCTGCTCGGCTGGTTCGGTGAACCGTACCCCGAGGACATCGGAGAATCGATCGATCGCCACGGTGATGTCCGCTACCAGGATGCCGACGTGAAAGTGGTTGGCGTAATTCATGTTTTGGGTTTTCCTCTCGATGCGCTGTTGCGGTCTTTCGCTGGTCATCCGGGGGCGACGCCCCACAGCACCGCCTTGGTCTCCAGGTATTCGCTCAGTCCGGCTTCACCGAATTCGCGGCCGATGCCGCTGCGCTTGTAGCCGCCGTACGGCGCGAACGGGTTGGTGCCACCGCCGCCGCCGTTGACGGTGACCTGGCCGGTGCGCAGTCGTCGCGCCACCGCGAACGCGCGCAGCGGATCGCCGCTCCACACCGCACCGGAGAGCCCGAAGTCCGAATCGTTGGCCACCGTGACGGCCTCGTCGTCGTCGGCGACCGGGATGACCACCGCGACCGGCCCGAAGATCTCCTCGCGGGCGATCCGCATCCCCGGGGTCACCGCGGTGAACACCGCCGGTTCGAGGAAGAAACCCTTGTCCAGATGAGACGGGCGGCCCCCGCCGACGGCCAGCACCGCGCCCTCATCCACACCGATGCGCACGTACTGCTCGACCCGTTCTCGCTGCGCGGCACTGATCAGCGGCCCCAGGTCGGTCGCCGGGTCGCGCGGGTCGCCCACCACGTAGCGGGCCACCATAGCCACGAGCATCTCGACCGCCTCGTCGTGGCGGCTCGCATCGACGATCAACCGCGTCATGCACCCGCAGCCCTGGCCGGAATTGCGGGTGAACCCGTAGGCGAAGTGGGCGATCGCCTTGTCCAGGTCGGCGTCGGCCAGCACGATATCGGCGTTCTTGCCACCCAGCTCCAGAGCCACCTTCTTGATGGTCGGCGCGGCCTGGGCGCTGATCGCCGCACCGACCGGCACCGAGCCGGTGAAGCTGACAACGTCGACGTCGGGATGGCCGGTCAGGTGCCGGCTCGCCTCGGCGTCCCCGGAGGTGACGACGTTGAAAACGCCCGGCGGCAACCCGGCTTCCTCGGCGACCTCGGCCAGCAACAGGGCCGACAACGGGGTCGCCGGGGCAGGTTTGAGCACCACGGTGCAGCCCGCCGTGAGTGCGGGACCGACCTTGGACAGGCAGGTGAAGAACGGATAGTTGAACGGGGTGATCGCGGCCACCACGCCGGCGGGCTCGCGCATCACCACGCCCTGCCCGATGCCGTCGCCGAACGTCGGCGGCATCGGTGTCATGAAGGGGTAGGTGGGCAGCACCCGGTTGACCATGTCCGCGAGGTGATCCAGCGGGGTGGCGACCTGCAGGCCGCGCGCCAACGTGACCGGGGTGCCGACTTCGGTGACCACCCGGTCGACGGCCTCGTCGCGGCGGGCCTGTAGCAGCGTCAGGAACCGACCCAGCGCCGCGCCGCGATCGTGCGGCGACATGCCACTCCACCGTCCGTCGTCGAACGCCCGCCGGGCCGCGGTGACCGCCCTGTCGATGTCTGCGGGGGACGCTTCGGGCACCGCGCAGACGGTCTGTTCGGTGGCGGGGTTGACGACGGCCCTGGTGCGGTCACCGGTCGCCACCCAGCGGCCGTCAACGTACATCCGAGCTTCGGGCGCGATCACGCGCTCGGCCATCGCCACCTCAGTCCGTCGTGATCGAGTAACCGAAATAGGTATACAAAATGAGCATACAATGTCTAATCTGTCCTTAACGTAGTTCCGCGTCCGCAGGCAGGCACCGAGGAGCCGAGCATTGAACCCCGTCAGGGAGCCGCAGTGACCGACATGGTGGCGACCGCCGGGCCCGGATCCGCGTCGGCGGGCGGTCGGCTACCGGAGGCATGGTGGCCGATCGCGTTCGGCGACGAGGTCCGTCAGCACCCCGAGTCGTTCCGGCTGGGCGGGCAGCGGTTCGCCGTCTACCGCGATCTGAACGGGACGGTGCGCGCGGTCGACGACGCGTGTCCGCACCGGCGGCTGCCGTTGTCGATGGGACGGATCACCGAGGACGGCTACCTGCAGTGCGCCTACCACGGCTGGTGCTTCGACGGCGAAACCGGCCAATGCACCGCGATACCCAACCTCAGCCGCGAGGAACGCGTGCCGCGCGGGATGAAGGTCGGGGTGTTCGCGACGGTGGAAAATGTCGCCGACGCCCTGGGCTGGGGGGTGCGCACCCCGGCGCTGGCACCCCGGGTCGGCCCGCCGACCGGTGAAGAGCCTGACGAGGGCACGACGATGTCGCCGGCGGCGGTCGTCGGTCGGCTCGTCTTCGTCTGGTCCGGGCCTGGGAATCCCCCGGTCTCGCCTCCCGGGCCGTCGGTGTTGGTTCGCGGAGCAGACGGCGTTTCGGGTCGGTGCGTGTCGGGCCAGATCACGGTCCGGGCGCCGCACGACGAGGTGTGCGACGCGCTGGTGTGGAACCCCGGCAAGCTCACCGGCCTGGGCTGGCTGATCGGCGGTGGCGACGACGTGGTCGGCCCGACCGTCGAAGCGAGCGACCAGATCTTGACCGTGCGGCGGCAGCGCTATGCGCTCGACCCGCCACGGGCCTCGACCTACGGACCGGTATCGAAACGCATCGCGACCAGTGTCACCACGATGGACGCCGCCACCGGGCTGGCGTTGATCGACGTGCCGGTATCCGGGGTGTTGCCCGCGGCCCAGCTCGTGGTCGCGCTGACCCCGATCGGCCGGTACCGCACGGTGGTGCGCTGGTCTGTCACGCTCGACGCCGCGGCGGGGACGGCTCGCCGGTTCTGTGGCTCGGCGGCGGCGCAGGCGGCACGGATGCGCCCCGCCGCGCGCGCCGAGTCGGCGGTCGATGCCTCCGAGGACGCTATCGACGAGGCGGTGGACGTGCTGCGCGGCATCAGAAGCACGATCAACGACGCTGTCTGTTCCGAACAGTTGAGGGGATCGCCATGACCCAGACGATCAAGGCACCGAGCGCACCGAAAGTCTTCCAGCCCGGCAGTTTTGCGCTGCGCGATACCTGGTTCCCGCTTGTGCACACCAATCAGATCAGGCGTCGGCCGGTTCGGCGCACCGTGCACGGCGAACCGGTGGTGTTCTATCGCGGCCGGGACGGATCGGTGTTAGCCGCCGACGCGGAACCCGAGACCCCGTCGTCGCGGCGCCCGGATTCGGGGTTCCTTGACCGGACCGGCCACTATCCACTCATCGAGCGCTACGGCTACGCGTGGGTCTGGTACGGCGACCCCGATAATGCCTCGCCCGATCTGCTGCCCTGCATCCCGCACACGCCGCAGGAAGGACTACCGCGCCGATTCGAGGCGACGGTGGTCTACGACTGCACCTACGAGCTGGTGTGTGAGAACCTGCTCGACCTGACTCACGCGGATTTCCTGCACTCCAAGCTGACCGGCGACGCCCTGTCGGAGGACGACGTCATCGACGTGCAGTCCACGTCGGAAACGGTCACCATGATCCGTACCGCGCACGGCCGGCCGATTCCGCAGATACAGAAGGCACTGGCCAGGGGAGCCACCACCCAGAACGTCCGGGCGGTCACGATCACCTACGTACGCAGCGGCCTTTGTGTTCTACACGGGGATTTCAACCCCGGCATGGCGATGCCGATGATCCATCCCACCAATCCCGAGAGCCGCACCCGGTGCCGGGTGCCCGCGACGTTCAACCCGAAACACATGCCCGCACTGGGCCGTGCGCTGTTCCCGTTGTCCGCGCATCCTGTGGGGCGACAGGACAACTGGGCGCTGCGCAGGCAGAACGCCAACTACGTCAATCCCGGCCGGCGGCGGCCCGACCGGGCGGACCTGAGCTCCCGCTTCGACAAAGCCAGCCTGCGCTACCGCAAGCTCTACCAGCAGCTGGTCACACGCCAGCAGGCGGGAGATTTCTCCTACCTGCCCGACGCCGCCATCGCCCGCGACACGTCCGAGGAACTCGGCATCAACACCCGACCCTGACCCTTCCCAGGAGGATCATGACCAGCTCGCTGCCCGCGCTCGACGCCACGATGATCGAGTGCCCGTTCCCCGCCTACCGGGCGCTGCGCGAGAACGCACCGGCCGTCGAGATCGCACCCGGCGTGTTTCTCGTGACCCGGTACGACGACGTGGTGCGGATCCTCAAGGATCCGGAAACCTTCTCCTCGCGGGCACCGCTTAACCCGTTCGCCTGGTTCGGGCCGCCGCAGAACCAGGACGAATTGGACACCATCCTGGCAGCCTGCCCCGAGATACCGACCCTGCTCGACAACGACCCGCCGGAGCAGGCGCGGGTGCGCGCACTGGTGAGCAAGGTGTTCAACGCGGCCAAGGTCAAAGCCATGGAGCCGAGCATCACCGCGATCGTCGACGACCTCGCCGCGGGCTGGATCGATCGAGGCCACGTGGAGTTCGCGTCGGAATTTGCCCGGCCGCTGCCCGCGACGGTCACCGCACATGCGTTGGGCGCAGATCTTTCGATGCGCGACAAGCTGTTGTTCTGGGCCGACGAGATCATGAGCCGAACTGCGGGGCCCCAGACACCCGAGCGTCAAGCCGAGGTGGCGCGCCACATCGCGGAGAAGAGCGACTTTTTCCTGACGCTTATCGCCGATCGGCGTGAGAATCCGCGCGACGATCTGTTCTCGCTGCTCGCCACCGCCGAGTTGGACGGGCAGCGGTTGACCGACGTACAGATCGTCAATGTCGCGAAGAACTTCCTGGTGGGCGGCAACGAAACCACCATGTTCATGCTCACCAGCTCGTTGCACCGGCTGGCCACCGAACCGGCGCTGGCGCAGTCGCTGCGCGACGATCCGTCGACGATTCCGGCGTTCATCGAGGAGATGTTGCGGCTGGAGGCGCCGGCTCAGGGCTTGCCGCGGTTCCCGACTCGCGACGTCGAGTTCGCCGGTGTCGCCATTCCGCGGGGGGCAACCGTGTTCGTCATGTACGGGTCGGCCAATCACGACGAAGGCGCGTTCCCGGAGCCGGACGCGCTGGTCATGGATCGCCGCGCGCACGCCGGCACCAGACCACATCTCACGTTCGGACTCGGAACGCACTTCTGCCTGGGCGCCCAACTGGCCCGCGCCGAGGGCCGCATTGCGTTAGAGCGACTGCTGCCACGGATGACCGACCTGCGCCTGGATGCCGACAAGGCTCCGGAGCGCAACCCCAACCCGATGCTGCGGGGCTTCCTGCGGCTGCATCTGATGTTCGGCAGCTGACCACAGACGAGAAGGAGGATCGCCATGACCACAAGTGTTGTGCCGCAACACACCAAAGCCCCTTCGCGATTCCGTCCCGGCGAATTCGCTCTGCGCGACACCTGGATACCGCTGGTGCACGCATTGCGGGTGGGTCGGCGACCGGTGCGCCGCGCGATGCACGGGGCGCCGGTGATCCTATGGCGAGACGGAGACCGGATTCGGGCCACCGAAGACCTGCCGGGTACCCCGCCGGACCGTCGTCGGTGCGGAGAACTCACGCACGGAACCGGTGAATACCTCACCGCCCTGCGGTACGGATACTGCTGGGTGTGGTACGGCGATCCCGGTAATGCGTCGCCGGATCTCATCCCGCAGATCCCGCATCTACCCATGGACGGGATGCCCGTACGATTCCAGGGCAACGTGGTGTTCGACTGCACCTACGAACTGGTCGCCGAGAACCTGCTCGACTTGACGCACGCGGACTTCCTGCATTCCAAACTCACCGGCGACGCACTATCCGAAGATGATGTGGTGGAAGTGGAGTCAACCTCTGAGGTCGTGACCATGGTCCGGACCGCCCACGGCCGTCCTATCCCCGATGCGCAGCGCCCGTTCGTCAAAGGCGCCAAGACCCAGAACATCCGGGTCGTCACCGTCACTCACGTGCGCAGTGGGTTGTGCATCCTGCATGGGGACTTCAACCCCGGCATGTCGATGCGCATGCTGCACCCCTGCAATCCCGAGACAGCCACCCGGACAAGGACCCCCGTCAGCTACAACCCACAGCATCTGCCCTGGCTGGCCCGTCAGCTGTTCCCGCTGACCTCCCACGTGGTCGGTCGCCAGGACAACTGGGCGGTGCGCAAGCAGAACGCGAACTATGTGGACGTCGACGACAAGCGGGACCTCAGCTCGCGATTCGACAAGGCCGGTCTGCGATACCGCAAGGTCTACTCCGCGCTGGTGGCACGGCAGCAGGCCGGTGACTACTCCTATCTGGAGGACGGCGATCCGGCGCGCGACATCAGCGACATATTGGGTATCAACGGGCGCGCATGAGCGTGCCGTGCGAGCAATAGCTAACGAAACGACACGGACGTCAACGCCCGGTGCACGCGGTCGGGCAGGCTTCCGCCATGGCGCAGCCAGTCGTCGAGCGCGATACGGACGGATGTCATGGCCAGCGCGCCGATCAGCCTGGGCCGTGGATCATCGGGGGGAGGATCTGATAGCCGCGGAGCGATCAGTTCGGCGATCGCGTTTTCGTAACCGACGTAGATCTGCAGCGTCCATGCGTTAAGCGTTGGTGAGGACCGGGTCAGCGTGGCCAATTCCTTGATTTGGTCGCTGATCTCGGCGAACCCGGCGGCCAGGTCGGCGAAGGCGGCCAGCACGGCGTCCTGTGCGGACAGTCCGGGGGGTTGAGCGGCGATCGCTGCGGTGATCAGGTCCAGCCAGCGGCGGGTCATCCCCTCGGATACGGCGTCTTCTTTGGAGCTGAAGTACCGGAAGAAGGTGGCGCGGCCAATCCCGGCGGCGCTGGCGATTTGTTCGACGGTGGTCTTGGCGAGGCCGTTCTCGCTGACCTGATGTGCCGCGGCGTCGGCGATTCGTTCCCGGGTGGCCTTGCGTTTACGGACATTGACCGCAACCTGCTGAGACATGGTCTCACTGTAACCCTGCCGCCGAGACGGGAATCGGGATATAATGAGACATCGTCTCATTTTCCCGCCGGCAGTGCGAGAGGACACCTGATATGGAAACCAGCTGGGCGCCAGAGGCTTTGGAGGGATGGTCGTTTGTCCAAAAGGTTCTTGGCGATATCACCGAGGCTGTGAAGGCCGATGCCCAGAACGAGCGCGAGTTACTCGAAGGGTTGCGCGTCGTCGCGCGGGCCGCCGCGCTGTGTTCGGAACTGTCCGTCGACGCCGACCCCGACGCACCGTGGTTCTTCGATATGTGCACGCCCGCTCGGATGATCGGCGGGCCCAATCCCGACGGCAGGTACTACCTGGCGATGATTCGCGGGGACCGCGCCTACCGGGTCACGGGCCGGCGCGGTAGCACCGCGTATCTGGGCCTGCAGGTGCTGGCCGGCGTCGGGATGACACCACGACGAATGGGCGCCTACGTCAGCGATCACGACCTCCGGCTCGACGCGGGGGAGTTCGCGTTGGTGTTCTCGGCCACCGAGCCGCCGGCAGACCAGCTCGACGGCGCCCAGTGGATTCCGATACCCGAGGATTCGTCCTCGATCGTGGTGCGCGAGTACATCGGCGACGCCGCGACAGAGAAGCCCGCGACGCTGGATATCCAGCCGATCGGCGACGCGCAGGCACGGCCGATCTCGGATGCCGAACTGGCCGAACAGTTCACGTCGATGGCCTGGACCATCGTCAAGCTCTCGACACTGCACCGGACCATCAAACCCGAACTGCTGACCGAGTCGAACACCCTGCACACCGCGCAGGCCGCCGACCTGGGTGCCGCCGACACCACGCCGGACAACCTGTACATGATCGGCACGTTCGCGCTGGAACCGGACCAGTCGCTGGTCTTGGAGTTCGAACCGCCCGACACCCGGTACTGGAATGTCACCCTGGAAAACATCTGGCACGAGTGCCTGGAGCCGCGGCGTCGACACAGCTCGGTGACGGACAAAGGCGTTGAACCCGACGCCGACGGGCAAGTTCGTATCGCCGTCGGCGCCAAAGACTTTGGCCACGGACACTGGCTGGACACCGGCGGGCGCCACCGCGGCTTCGTGATTCTGCGGTGGCTGGACAACCCGCAGCCGCCAAAGGTGCGTGTCGGTCTGCGCAGTGAAGGGGCGAAGCCATGAGTGCGAGCGAACGCCTGGTTCCCGACCGCTTGATAGAACAGGCCTGCGGTCTGGCGGGCAGCGATGACTTCGGCGAGGACCAGACCTGGCGAGGCGGGCTGGAGCGCCTGGTGCACGACCTGATCAACGAGGCACGACTGTCCGATCTGGGAGTGGAGATCGCGGCCGCAGACGTGCTGATGGCGCTGGCCAACCGGCTGCACATCACCGGGTGGCGCAGTGCCCACCCCGAAGTCGCCGAACAGCAGATCCGCCAACCGATCGTCATCGTCGGCCAGCCGCGCACCGGCACCACCATCCTCTACGACCTGCTCGCCCAGGACCCGCAGCTGCGGCCACCGCTGACCTGGGAGGTCGATCGGCCGTTCCCGGTGCCCGACCCCGAGACCTACCAGACCGACCCGCGGATCGCCGAGACCCAGGCCAGCATCGATCTGGCCGAGCAGCTCATGCCCGGCTTCCAGACGTTCCACCCGATGGGGGCGCTCGTCGGGCAGGAATGCGTGCGGATGACCGCCGGACAGTTCTGCAGCATGATCTTCTCCGTCCAATACCGCCTGCCGAACTACTACAAATGGCTGCTGTACGACGCCGATCACCGCGAGGCATACCGCTATCACCGGCAATTCCTGCAGCACTTGCAGTCCGGTGTTGCGGGACAGTGGCTGCTCAAGTCGCCGGCCCATCTGTGGCAGCTCGACGTTCTGGTGCGGGAGTACCCTGACGCGCTGATCGTCCAGACCCACCGCGATCCCCTCAACGTGATCTCCTCGGTCAGTGCGCTCACCGCTCACCTGCGGCGGATGGCATCGGACGACCCTGGCATCCAGGAGGCCGCCGCCCAATCCCGGGAGGAGATCGTCGTCGGGCTGGAACGTGAAATGAAGTTCCGCGACAGCGGCGCGTTGCCGCCGGGCCGGGTGGTGGATGTCCGTTTCGCCGACTTCATGCGCGATCCGTTCGCCACCATCAGAGATATCTACGACAAACTGGACCGCGAATTGCCGGCGAGCACCGAGCAGCGGATGCGCGATTATCTCGCCTCACATCCCGGCGACGGCGGCGGCAGCCGCTACACCTGGGCCGACACCGGTCTGGACGCGGCGGCCGTGCGCGATCAGGTTGCGGCGTACCAGGACCGTTACGGCGTCCCAACCGAGACGCTCAAATGAATTGTTCGGGTCGGTCGATTCCCTGCGCTTCTCCACCTGTGGGCGCGCGAGCCTAACGATTGGCGTGGCCCGCCGGCACCGTGGTCTACGAGATCGACCAGGCCCAGGTGGTTATCCATGCGCCACTTCGACCATTGACAATATGACAGTGAACTGCCATCTTTGGGCAACCGTCAATGCGCCGAAGAGGAGTCGTAGCGGTGACAGATCTCAAGAGCAGTGGCGACTTCAGCGAAGTCGAGCCGGCCATCGCCGGGCAGACGCAGATCAAAACCATTAGGCCGGTGCTATTTTGGTCGACGGTCGGCGCGATTTGCGTCGTCCTGGCCGCAGGTATTTACATTTCGTGGATCGTGTCCGGAAACGCCACGCCGGTCGATCCGGGGCCTGACCCGATCCCTGGGGGCAGCCGGATCGCGATCCTGGCCTTCCAGATCGCGTGTCCCATCCTCGCGGTGGCCACCATCGTCTATGTCGTTGGCAAGAGCCTGCGTGAGCGTCAACTGTGCGTCGAGGCGGCCATCGTGATCGGGTCGGCGATCGCGTGGTGGCACGATCCCCTGATCAACTGGTTCCAGCCCGTGCTGTTCTACAACGCCGGCATGGTCAACTTCGGCAACTGGACCGAGAACATTCCGGGCTGGCTGAGCCCGGACGGGCGGCTGATGGCCGAACCCGTGCTGATGATCGGCATGGTCTACATCTGGATGCCGCTGGTCATGGGCAAGATCGCGTTTTGGGGCATGACCCGCGCCCGCAAACGCCGGCCGGCCCTGGCGCCGGTTCGCACCTTCTGCTGCGGGTGGTTGGCGGTCTTCATCCTCGAGTTTCCACTGGAGATCTTCGCCGTGCACCACCGCGTTGTCGGCTACCCCGCCACCATCCCCGCCGTCACGTTATGGGCCGGACAGACCGTTCAGCTGCCGTTCTACGGCCCGGTGCTGTGGTCCCTGGTGCTCAGCTCCAGTGGCGCTCTGATGTTCTTCCGGAACAAGCGCGGCCAGATCCGCGTCGAAAGCGGCATCGAAACTCTCCGGGCCGGCGCGCGAACCAAGTCCCTGCTCCGAGTGCTGGCGGTCACCGGGTTCCTGCACGTGATGGCGATCGGCGCCTATGACGTGCCGGTCAACTTCGCCGGGCTATACGCCGGGCCGACCGACACGTACCCGAGTTACCTGCGCACCCAATTCTGCGGACCGGACACGCCCCGGCCCTGCCCGGACGGCACCAGGTTCGATGACCCGCGGGGATGACAGTCAGCGCGATCACTTCAGCACAGCCGGCAGGGCGGCGAACTGTTGGCGGATAAGATCATCCAGCGCCTGGCCGGACGTCGCGAGCCATTGGTTGACCGCCCGCTCGACGAGGAGCATACCGACGGCCGCCAGCAGCCGGCACTCGTCGTCGGGTGCCGGTAAGCCTCGCCGCTGGGCCACCACGTTCGCGATGGTCTCGGCATTCGCCTCGTGGTTCTTCGTCTCCCGGCCCACCAGCACCAACGACGACGTCACCGCCTCGCGGTACTGCGCGATGCGTTTGCGGATCCGTTTGAGCCCGGGCGCCAGCAGGGCATAGGAGTTCAGCAGCGCCTCGTAGTCGGACACCGATTCGGGCTGGGCCAGGAAAACTCTGCTGGCGGCTTCGGTGAAGTCGTACTCACCGAAGAACAGCACCGATTCCTTGGTCGGGAAGTACCGGAAGAAGGTCCGAGGCGAGACGCCCGCGCTCTGGGCGATCTCGTCGGTGGTGGTGTGGTCATAGCCGTTGGCGCTGAACAGGTTCAGCGCGGCCTCCAGGAGTGCCGTCCGGGTCCGGTCCGCATGTTCGCTTCGTGGTGACCGGTCACCGCGTGCCATCGGCCATCCTCCTCGACCTCGTCGGTTGTGTTGACATTACAACGGCAGCGCATGCTCAGGCGCTCGTCGACTGGTGGCGATCCGGTCGCGCGATGGCATTCAATCCACCTTGGGGATGACCTCTTCGGCCACCCACTGCATGTGGTCGAGGTAGGCGTTGACATCGTTCAACGGCGGCGGATTGACCCAGGTGTCGGTCACTCCGGCTTCGGCGAGCCTGCCGCAACTGTCGATCACCTGTTGTGCGCTCTGGCCGAACTGCGCATGCGGATCGTTGACGACGGCGTGCTCCTGGCCGACCGACAGCATCGCCAGACTGTAGAACACCGAGAACGGCCGGTCGTCGAATCCCGGCTGGGACCGCAGATAGTCCATCTTGGCGGGCAATTCCGCCGGCTTGGTCAGCCACGGCGCCCATCCGTCGCCGAAGCGGGCCGCCCGGCGCAGCACGGCATCGGCGTCTCCGCCCATCCATAAGACCGGGTGCGGGTTGCTGATCGGCTTGGGCCCGAAGGCGATGTCGCTGAATTTCACGAATTCGCCGTCGAAGCTCGGCGTAGCGCTGTGCCACAGCTCAAACATCGCTGCGAGGCACTCGTCGGCCAGCCGGCCCCGTTTGGTGAACGGGACACCGACCGCGTCGTACTCCTCCTTGAGCCAGCCGACTCCCACCGTGACCTGCGCCCGGCCACCGCTGAACCAGTCCAGCGTTGCGATGGCTTTGGCGGCCACGACGGGATTGTGTAACGGCAGAATAGTCACCATCGAGCCGATGGTGATCCTCGACGTCGCGCCGGCGATGAAGGCCTGAGCGGTGGTGGCGTCGAAGTAGTGGTTGCCCGAGAGCTCCAGGTGTGTTGTCGGCGTCAGGAAGTGCTCGGGCAAGAACACCATCGAGTAGCCGAGTTGCTCCGCGGTCTGCGCGACGCGGGCGATGTCTTGGCCGGTGAGGCTGTGCTCCCAGGGCTGGGTGATCGCGGCGACGTTCATACAGTTCGGCAGGTACACAGTGAATCTCATTACGCGCCTTCCGGTTCGAAGACCCGGTGCCCGCGCGGCGAATCCGGAACCGACGGCAGCCGAGACCGTGGTCCGCAACACTATGACAGTTCACTGTCAGTCGTCAACCGATTCGACGTTGCGACGGCACCCGCGTTGACCGTGACAGTCAACTGTCATAATGTGACGTCGACGTGCTTGACGAACCCGCTCGGAAAGGCGTGTGGAGTGGCCGAGAATCTCTTCCTTGTGCTCACCAACCCTGTGCCGGGGCAGGACGAGGTTTTCAACCAGTGGTACGACACTGCGCATGTGCCGGAGGTTCTCGACGTGCCCGGCGTCGTCGCCGCGCAACGCTACGACCTCTGCGAGCTCACCGTGCCCGAGGACGAGGATCTGCCGGCGGTGTTGCCGCCGCCGAGCCACCGCTACCTGGTGGTTTACGAACTGGACCGCGATCCTGACACGGTGATGTCGGAGTTCCTCAAACGTGTGATGGCGGGCAAGATGTCGTTGCACGAAACGCTGGACCTCACCACCGTCTCGATGACGGGCTGGAAGCCCCGCGGCCCGCGCCGGGTGGCTGATCAGTAGTGGGCGACCTGCTGGCCTTCATGCGGTACGGCAACACCCGGTGACAACCTGACGAGAATGGAGTATTCCAAATGCCATTGGCAATAACTGAAGATCACCGTGCACTTGCCGACGTGGCCAAGGCGATGGTGGCCGGGCGTGCAGGGACAGCGGGTGCCCGCCGCATCCTGCTCGATACGCAGACCAGGGGTCGCTGGTGGCGCGATGACGGGCTGTGGAAAGAAATCGTCTCCACCGGGTGGCTGGGCCTGCACATCGAGGAGCGGTTCGGCGGGCAGGGCTACGGCCTGCCCGAGCTGGCCGTCGTCATGGAGCAACTCGGCCGCGCGGCCATCGGCGGACCATTCCTGCCGACGGTGGCGGTGTCGGCGGTCATCGCCGAGGCCGGCACCGACGAGCAGCGCGAGCGGTGGCTGCCGCGCCTGGTGTCCGGCGATGCGGTGGCCGGGATAGCAGCTGCCACGTCCAGCGGTGTGGAGCGGAGCGATTCGGGTGTCTCTGCCGACACCGTCGCCGCGCTGGGCGAACCGGACGCCGACGTGTTCCTTGTTCCGATCGGAGACGATCTGGTGTTGGTCGAGGCCGGCGACGCCGTCACCGCGTCCCGCACCGAGGCCCTCGACCTGCTGATGCTGCCGGTCACTGTTGTCGGGTTGAAGTCGGCGCCCATCGCCGACGTCCTGCCGGGCGCCGCAGGGGCGGCCGCCCGGATCGTGCGCCTGCTCGCGGCCGCCGAGGCGGTCGGGGGCCTGGCGGCGTGCACCGAGATGGCGACGACCTATGCGACCGCGCGCGAGCAGTTCGGCCGACCGATCGGCTCGTTCCAGGCCGTCAAGCATCACTGCGCGAACATGCTGGTCGACACCGAACTGGCGGCGGCGGTCACCTGGGATGCCGCCCGGGCACACGGGCCGGAGGCCGAGCTGGCTGTCACGATGGCGGCAGGCCATGTCCTGCCCGCCTACCAGCGGGTCGCGCTGCAGAACGTGCAGGTGCACGGCGGCATCAGCTACACCTGGGAGCACGACGCGCACCTCTACGTCCGGCGGGCGACGGTGTTGCTGACCTTCGTCGATGGACCGGAGGCGTTGCGCGACCAGGTCATCGAACTACAGGGCGGCGGGTTGCGGCGGCGCCACACCGTGGACCTGCCACCGGAGGCCGAGCAATACCGGCGGGCCGCACAGGAATTCCGCGACGAACTCGCGCGAACGGACAACGCCGGACGGCAACGGCTTTGGGCGCGTAGCGGTTATCTGGAGCCGCACTGGCCCCGACCGTACGGGCGGGGCGCCGACTCTATCGAGCAACTCGTCATCGAGGAGGTGCTGCAGGGCCTCGACAAGCCGAGCCTCGGACTCGGCGAATGGGTGGTGCCCACGCTGCTGCAGCACGGTAACGCCGAACAGCTCCAGCGCTTGGTCTGGCCCAGCCTGGAAGGCGAGCTGCGCTGGTGCCAGTTGTTCAGCGAGCCCGGTGCCGGTTCGGATGCCGCGGCGGTGGCGACCAAGGCCACCAGGGCCGACGACGGGTGGGTGGTGACCGGGCAGAAGGTGTGGACCAGTGACGCGATGAAATGCCAGCGCGGGCTGGCCACCGTGCGCACCGATCCGAACGTGCCCAAGCACAAGGGCATCACGATGCTGATCGTCGACCTCGCGGCGCCGGGAGTGGAAATCCGCCCCCTCACGGAGATCACCGGCGAGACCCTGTTCAACGAGGTGTTCTTCGACGGAGTCTTCGTGCCCGACCGCGACGTGCTCGGCGCCGTCAACGCCGGGTGGGGTGTGGCGATGGCGACCTTCGGCAATGAACGGGTCTCCATCGGCGGTGGTTCGGTGACGATAGTCGCCGAGGAACTGATCGAGCTGTTGGCACGCTACCGCGCCGGCGACCAGGGCTTGGCGCGCGACGCCGGAGCCTTGCTCATCGAGGCGTATGCGCTTGCGGCGCTGAATCTTCGGCAGGCAGCACGGGCCGTCTTCGATACCGGCCCCGGGATCGAGGGAAACATCGCGAAGCTCTTCGGCGCCGAACACGCCCAACGTGTCGCGGAACTGGCGCTGCGCATCGCCGGTCCGGCCGTACTGACCGGCGCTGAGGCCAAAATCCCACACGACTACCTGTTCAGTCGCTGCCTGACCATCGCGGGCGGCACGTCGGAGATCCTGCGAAACCTGGTCGCTGAGCGCATTCTCGGCCTACCGCGCGAACCGGCGCCGAAATAGAGGAGGGCCAGATGACCTGTGCCATCGTCGGAATCGGGCGCACCACCTATACCCGCAGTTCTGGTCGCACCACCCGGGGCATGGCGGTGGCCGCGTGCCGGGACGCGATCGCCGACGCCGGGCTGACACCGGGCGATATCGACGGGATCTGCACCTACATGGTCAACGACTCCGAGCAGCCGATCTTCGTCGGATGGGCACTGGGCATCGACGAGTTGGCTTGGGCCAATGCCATGTACGGCGGTGGCAACCTGGTCGCCGACCAGATCGCCACCGCCGCAGCAGTGATCGAGGCCGGGATGTGCAAGGCGGTACTCGTTTACCGAGCGCTCAACGGCCGGTCGGGCTACCGCTTCGGGCACGTCGACGGGCCGACGCAGGTACCGCATCACGACCAATTCGACACTGCGTCGGGGTTCATGGTGCCGCCACAATGGTTCGCGATGTGGGCCCGCAGGCATCAGCATGAGTACGGCTCGACGTGCGAGGACCTCGGGCAGATCGCGATCACGCAGCGCCGCCACGCCGGTCCCAATGAGCATGCGCTACGCCGCGAGCCGCTCACCATGGACGACTACCTGGCGGCCCGCTGGATCAACGAGCCGTTTCGGGTGCTGGATTGCACGTCGGAGGTGGACGGTGCGGTGGCGATCCTGATCGTCGGTGAGGACATCGCCCGCAATACGAAGGCACCGCCGATATGGCTGGTCGGATCGTCGAATTCTCAAGGCGGCGCCGGCTGGACAGAATGGGACGATCCCACCGAAATGTATTCGCGCACGGCGGGTCCGAAGATCTGGAATAGGACGGGACTCACACCGGCCGACATGGACGTCGCGTGTATGTACGACTGCTTCACCTACACCGTGATGGCCACTCTGGAGGGCTTTGGATTCTGTGAAAAGGGGGAGGTCGGCAAGTTCTTCTCCACCGGCCGCGCCAGCTACGGCGGCGACGTGGTGGTCAATCCGCATGGCGGCCTGCTTTCCGAGGGCTACATCCACGGCTTGAATCACCATTACGAGGCGGTGCTGCAACTGCGCCATGCCGCGGGTGTACGTCAGGTGGACGACGCACAGCTCGCGCTGGTGACCGCGGGTGGCGGACCCTTCGGCGGCGCGAACGTCTACAGCAGGGAGAAGCTATGACCAATCCCGCGCTACTACTGCCTCCCATTCCGGTTGCGGACCCTGACACCGCGCCGTACTGGGAGGGCCTCAAGAACGGCAAGCTGATGTTGTGCCGCTGCGACGACACCGGCAAGTGGATCCACCCGCCGCTGGAACGCAGCCGGTTCACCGGCGGTCCCGTTCACTTCGAGCAAGTCAGCGGCGAGGGCACCATCTTCAGCTACATCGTGGTCCGCCAGGCGCTCGTTCCAGGCCGGGTGCCCCCGTACGTCGTCGGCCTCGTCGAACTGGCCGAGCAACCGGGCTTGCGGATCAACGCCGTCATCGACGCCGATCCCGCCGATGTCCGGATCGGACAGCGGGTAGCGCTGCGCATCGTCGACCTTGGGGAAAGCGGTTACCGCATCCCCGAATTCGTCATCACATAACGGCACGGTGAGCAGTCAGCTCGTCCTCTTGCGCGAGCGTGCATGTCTGTACACCGACCCGCCGCAAAAGGTGGCATTTTGCGCACCCTCACGGTCAGGGTGAGCGGTTGTCGGGAGTTGATTACGCGGCCGTGACGGGGCGGAACAGCGGCAGCCACACCCGGCTGTCATCCTCGCCCGACATCGCGGTCCAATCTTCGAAGAACACCTCAACCGGCATGCCGATGTTGATCTGTTCCGGGGAGACATCGACAACATTGGAAATCAGCCGGACATCGTTCTCTTCGGCAAGAGTGACCATTGCGACGATGTAGGGCGGCTCGTAGCCGGGAATCCACGCTTGCCGATTGACGGTGTAGGCGGCGACGGTGGCCCGCCCGGACACCGGCTCCGGAGCCACATCGGTGCTCCGGCACCGCCAGCACGCCGGGGCCGGCGGATGAAAGAAATGTTCGCAGCTCTGGCAGCGGAAGATCAGCAACTCATCACGTTCGCCGCCGGTCCAGAACGGTTTCGATTCGGCCGTCGGACTCGGCGCCAATCGCAGCTGCGGCCGTTGGTACGCCGACTGGTCGAGCTGGGCCTCAGCGGGCATGTGACCGTTCCGATCCGAGGAGAGCGATAAGACCGGTAATGCTCATGTAGGTGAACCTCCTTGTGTCCGAGGGAGTGCAGGCCGACGGGTGGGTGCGTGACGGGCGCTTCTCGCCTGCCACAATACGGCTCGCTCGGGGGGCGTCCAAGTCTTCTCGACCCCGCGTTCTCCGCCGGTGCTCGGTGTCTTGGTTTACGCTACCGACATGGTCCCGCTGAAGAAGGCAGTGATTGCCGGCATCGGCACGATCGTGGTGGGGCTTGGAGTCGCCGCCCCCGCCGCTGCCGATCCAGTGGACGACCCATGCCAATTCGCTGCCACCTTCTTGTGCAGATTGATGCCCACCGCACCAGATCTCGACCATGACATCGACCTCACCCAGGGCTCGGCGGTGGTCAACGGCCAGCCACTTCCCGAGATGCCGGCAGACGGCCAGCATCGGGAAGACGCGCCACCGGTCGACATATGCGCCAACGGCTGTGTGTAGCTGACGGGTTCCACGTCGCCACCGAGAGGCCGTTCAGGGCCTCTGCCGGGACGCGGTCGCCTTCTCCGTTCGCGTCTGCATCGGCGGACTCGTTGTTCAGACACAGGACAAGAGCCGGAAATGTGACCCGAGTCTCGACTTGCCCACCCCCTGCTGATACTGTCTCCGGCAGCAGTCGCAATACTGAGTCTATTCGCCCGACAAATCGCATGATGGGAGGGGCTGGCGTGACCACTGTGGAAAACCGTGCCGACAGCTGTCCGGTGCTGAACTTCGACTACACGGCGGTCAAGCCGGCGGGCACCTGGATGCAGACGTACGACGAGTTGCGGGCGAAATTTCCCTGGTTCCGCAACGAGTTCGGCCCCGGCTTCTGGACGGTGGTGAACTACGAGGGAATTCTGCAGATCATGCAGAACCCCGAGGTGTTCTCCAACAGCGTCGTCACCGCTCTCGATCCTGAGCCGCAATACAAGTGGATCCCGGAGATGCTTGACGGTGACGAGCACAAGCAGTGGCGCAATCAACTCGGACCGCTGTTCGCGCCGAAGGCGGTGGAGCGTCTCGAAGGCACCATCCGTCAGCGAGCGGCCGATCTGATCGACGCGTTCGTCGACCGGGGATCGTGTGACTTCATGGCCGAATTCGCCCAGCGTTTCCCGACCACAATCTTTCTTGAACTGATGGGGCTGCCCGTCGACGAGCTTGATCAGTTCATGGAATGGGAACATGCCATCCTGCACGGCGATCTCGGCAGCGAAAGTGGTCAGCAGAAGCAGATCGAGGCGATGATGGCGGTGATGGGCCGGTTCTGGGAGATCATCGTCGAGCGGCGCGCGGAGCCTCGCGACGACATCGTCAGTAAGGCACTGGAATACGAGATCGACGGTGAGCCCGTCTCGGACGCTGACCTGCTGTCGTTCTGTCTGCTGATGTTCATGGCCGGACTGGACACCGTTTCGGTCACCTTGGGCTGGATCTTTTTGCATCTGGCCCGCAATGACAGCGACCGAGAACGGATTCTCGCCGATCCGGGCGTCGTCAACTCCGCAGTAGAGGAATTCCTGCGAGCTTACGCGATCGTGATACCTGCCCGAAAAGTTGTCAAAGACATCGAGATTCAGGGATGCCCGATGAAGGCCGGCGACATGGTCAACATTCCGTTGATCGCCGCTACCCGCGATGAGGCAGCATTTCCTGATGCCAAGACAGTGGACATCACCCGAAAACCCAATCGTCATATCGCTTTTGGGGCCGGACCGCACCGCTGCCTCGGATCACACCTGGCACGGCTCGAGCTGCAGATCGCGATGCAGGAGTGGCACAAGCGAATTCCCAACTACCGGGTGGCCGATGGCGCCGAACTGCAGGAAAGCGGCGGCCAGCTCGGATTGAACTCGCTGCCACTGGAATGGGGCGTGGGTTAAATGCGCAAACCCATGACCGGCGTCCGGGTCCTCGAGGTCGCCCAGTTCACCTTCGTGCCGTCGGCCGGTGCCGTGCTCGCCGACTGGGGAGCCGACGTCATCAAGATCGAGAACCCGGTCACCGGGGACGCCCAACGCGGCTTGGTCAAGGTGCTGGGCCAGCTCGCCAGCAAGCCGGGATCCTCCTTCGCGCCGATCATGGAGGCACCCAACCGCGGGAAACGTAGCGTCGGGTTGTCGCTGACGCAAAGCGAAGCGCGTCCGGTGTTCGAAGAGCTCGTTCGGCGCAGCGATGTCTTCCTGACCAACTACCTGCCCAGCGCGCGCGCGAAACTGCGCATCGACGTCGACGAAATCCGACGGATCAACCCCGACATCATCTATGTCGCGGGTAGCGGATTCGGCTCCCAGGGCGCCGATCGCGACACCGGCGCCTACGATTCCACCGCCTTCTGGGCGCGCGGTGGCAGCGCCGACGGCGTCACCCCGCCGGATGCCGAGGTGCCCGCTTTCATGCCCGCCGGCGCGTACGGGGACAACATCGGGGGCATCACCATCGCCGGTGCGGTGGCTGCCGCCCTGTACGGGAGGCAGACGACCGGCGAATCCTCGGTCATCGACGTATCGCTGCTCGCGGTGGGCGCCTGGACCACCCAGTTCAGTGTCAATCTGGCAATGCTCTACGAGGGCCCGCTACCCAAGATCGAGCGGCGCACGCAGGCCCCGGGCAACCCGCTGACGGGTGCCTACCGCTGCTCCGACGGCCATTTCGTTCAGCTGTCGATGCTGCAGCCGACCCGGTACTGGTCGGGTTTCTGCCGGCTCTTCGGCCTCGACGATGCAGCTGACGATGAACGGTTCGCGTCGCTGGAGTCACTGGCGGCCCACGCCGACGAAGCGTATGCCCTGGTCGCCGGTGCTATCGGCAGCCGCACATTCGAGGAATGCAAGCGACTGCTGAATCAGTCCAGCGGTCAGTGGGCGCCGGTACAGGACGCTTGGGAGATCGCCAACGACGAGGCGCTGCTCGCCAACGGGCGCATCGTGGATGTGGTTGACGCGGAAGGTAATACGCAAAAGCTGGTGGCAAATCCGGTCAAATTCGACGAGGCGGCGCTGACGCTGACCCGGGCGCCGCAGTTCGCCGAGCACACCGACGACGTGCTGCGCGAGCTGGGTCTGGGCGACGAGGAGCTGATCGACCTGAAGATCGCCGGGGCGATCACCTAATGGCCAGATCGAAGCGATGACGGTTGCAGCCGAGATCTCCCCGGAAGACGGTACGGTCCGCGGTCGGCTGATCCTGGCTGCGGATGCCGAAATTGCCGAACACGGAATCACCGCGGTGCAGATGGAGGCGATTGCCCGCCGGGCGGGCGTTTCCCGGGCCACCGCGTTTCGTCAACTCGGCAGCATCTCCGAGGTGTTGGTCCAGGTCGCGTTGCTGCGTGCCCGGCGCCATGTGGCTGCGGTGGACGCGCTGATGGCCAAGCGTACCGGGACGTTCGCCAAGCTGGAGGCGGCGTTGATCTACACCGCCAGGGAACTGCCCACCGATCCGAGCATTTCGGCGTTGATCGCGCAGCATTCGACCTCGGTGCAAGACCCGAGGGTCCACGAGGTTGCCATGGGCGTGATCAGTCCGGTACTCGAGGAAGGTCGGCGCAACGGTGAAGTGCGCACCGACCTGCCGATCAGCGAACTTGTCGACTTCCTCGTTGAGCAAACCTATCTGGCCGCCGAAGATCTGGACCGGTCGGCAGACGTGGTGCGGCGCCGGTTCCGCCATTTCGTGGTCCCGGGACTGGAGGCACGGGGCAGTACTGGTGGTGAATTCCTTTCGCGCACCATAGAAGTAGAGCATGCTGTGGGCGTCGCGATCGAGGCGCTCGGTGATCTTGCCCGGCATTTTCATCGTGACGGTCCCGCCGGCACAGCCCCGTAGTGGCGCGGTCAGGCCGCGGGCCAGTCGCAGCCGGTCAACTCCGTGGAGAGCGCCCAGAGCCGTTGGGCACTGTCCGGATCTGTTGCCTTGGCGCGCAGCTTGGCCGGCTTGGGCTTACCCCATTGGTGCGCCAGCCCCCGCGGCGCGATGTAGGTGCCGTTGGGAAGGTCGGTATGGATCGCTTGAAGGGTCGAGCGTGCCCCGTCGGCAGGGCTTTGACCGATGTGTGGTGACACCGTTCGGCCCAGCCACTGCAGTAACGGTGAACCGTCGCGGGTGATCTCGGTGGCGACCATGCCGGGGTCCGCCGCGTACGCGGTGTGGCCACGCCGCACCAGTTCACGAACGAACAGCAGGCCGGCCAGCTTCGATTCTCCGTATGCCGCCCACGGCTGGTATCGCCGGCGGTTCCAGTTCAGGTCGTCGAGATGTAGTCGCGCAGCCGCGTAGTTACTGCTGGTGACCACTACCACACGATCCCGAATGCGATCACCCAACAGACAGGTGAGCGCGAAGTGGCCGAGGTGGTTGGTACCCATGTGCGCTTCGAATCCGTCTTTGGTACGGGTGAGGGGCAGACCGAGGACACCGGCGTTATTCACCAGGATATCCACGGAATCAACGGAATCCGCGAACGATCGAACGCTCGAGAGGTCGGCGAGGTCGAGATGGCGCACCTCGACGTCGCCGCCCATCGCGGCGGCGGCCTCCTGTCCTTTGCGCAGGGTACGGCACGCGATCAGCACCTGGTGGCCTTCGGCTGCGAGCGCAGTCGCCGTGGCCCGGCCCACCCCGCTGTTCGCGCCGGTGACGATGATCCGCACCGATCAGGTCCAGCTGAGCTGCAGAGTGTCGAGACCCCACACCTGCCCGCCATGCTCGGTGGGCTGCCCGACCACTTCGTACTCGGGGATGCGGCGGTGCCACTCCTGCAGAAGGACTGTCAGCTCCTGCCGTGCCAGATGCGAGCCGAGGCAACGATGCGGACCTGCGCCAAAGGACAGGTGCCGGACCACTTTGCGGTCGAAGTCGACCTTCCGCGCGTCGGGATACGCGTCGGGGTCGCGGCCGGCTGCGGCCAGGGGGAATAAGGCCATGTCACCGGTCTTGACAGGACAGCCGTGGAAATCCATGTCGCGAGTGGCTTTTCGCGCAGTCTGCACGATCGGGTAGGCGCGCAACAGCTCCTCGATGGCGTGTGCCGTAAGAGCCGGCTCGGCCACCAGCCGAGCCCGGTCCGCTGGATGAGTCGCCAGATGCAGCATCGCGTACGACACCTGGCTGGTGACCGTGTCCAATCCGGCCATGAACAACAAGAGTAGGCAGTTGAGGATTTCCAGGTCGGTTGCCGGAGCGCCGTCGATCGTCCACTCGACAGCGTTGCTCACGATGTCCTGCGCATCGGGGTCCGGATTTGCGCGCCGTTCCGCGATGAGACCCGAGAAGTACTCCTGCACCTTGAGCATCCCGGCGAAGCGTGTCGCGTTGGCGGCCTCGCCGACCTCGTCGGTGTGCAGGATCATGTCTTCCCAGCCGAGGAACTCATCCAGCTTGGTCAGCGGCATTCCCATGATGTTCAAGAAGACGGTCGCCGGGAACACCTGCGCGATATCGGTGACAAAGTCACAACCACCCTTCGGCACAAGGGCGTCGATCAACTCGCCCGCCAGCCGGCGCTGGTCATCCAGCATGGCGGTGACCCGGCCGGGCGAGAAATACGAACCGAGTACATGGCGCCACTTGGTGTGCTCCGGTGGATCCAGCATGATCGGGATCCACTTGTAGGGCGGGTCGGGTTCTGTCGGGACGACGACCGAGCTTGACCACTTTTCGGGTTGTTGCAGGCCGTCCAGGATGACCGCGTAGTCGGTGAACATCCAGTAATCGGTGCCCTCCTGGATGCGACACACCGGCCGCGAGCTGTCCTGCTGGGCGTCCATTTTCGTGAATTCCGAAAGCGCGGGACTCGGTTCTCTTCGCTGCGCCCCGCTGGGGGTGGTCGAAGTCGCTGGCTCGGTGCCGGTCATACACACACTCCTAAGCTTGTGATCCAGAACATAGCTTACTGAGTTACCGTTTAAAAGAGCGGCGGGTTGGTTGACGGTCCCTACTCTCGCCGGGCTGTTGAAGCGCCTAGTCGTGTCGCACTTAGGCGGCTTGCGCGTTGAGCAATGCCTCCGTTAGATCGACAACACAGGCGATGACAGACGAACAGGAAGTGACATGCCCACGATCCCGCAGTCCCACCGCGACCTGATCGAAACACCCGGTATCGGCGCACTGAGCACCATCGGCCCCGACGGCATGCCCCAGGTCACCGCGCTGTGGTACCTCGCCGACGGCGACACGGTAAAGACGTCGCTGATGACCAGCCGGCAGAAGTACAAGAACATCGTCGCGCACCCCAAGGCGACACTGTTCATCATCGACCCCGCCGATCCGTTCCGCACCCTGGAGGTGCGTGGCGATGCCACGGTCGACGACGACCCCGGCCTGGCGCTGTTCGAACGCATCGTCCGCCATTACGGTCAGGACCCCGACACCTTCCCGGCCCCCCGGGACAATCGCGTGGTCCTTACCCTCACGCCGACTCACGTTGTTGCCCAGGGCTGACCGGCCGTGCATCACAAAGGCTGCAGCTTGCCGGCCAGAGTGTGCTTGAACGGCCTGCCGAGGCGCCGCGCCGTTGGCGGGAGTTCCGGCGAATCGGTGGCCACCACCCGCAGATCGGTCACCGTGTATTTGCGGCCTCTGCGCTGCAGGGTGCACTGGCCGGCAGCCAGTACGTTGCGGATCCAATCGGTGTTGTCGCCGTACGGCAGGAGAATCCCGACGTTGTCGTCCTTGGCGAACGCTGACACCGGCGTCCGGTATACCGTGCCGCTCTTGCGGCCGGTGTGTTCCACCACCGCGAACGGTGGCAACCACGGCGCCCACGCCATTTGAATGGGATTGCTGACGCGCTTGTTGAAACGCGCTAATGCGCGGGGAGCCTGCATCGCGTTTCCTTTTTTGTTCGATGGCGGGGGATGCACGGTCCAGCATCACCGAATCCTCGGCGAACGTCCAACACCTTCCCGCGCGGATCAGCTCACTGCCGGGACCCAAGCCGCGAATCGGCGGTGGCTCTCTTGGCGTTTCTGCGGCCAACTGCGAGATTCCGTCTTTAATGGAGCGTCATGGCGATGCGCCGACTCGACGGGCGCTGGTTCTTCGACAACGTGGACTGCCGCAAGGTTGGGAACAACGTAGGAGACGAGATGACGCGAATACGCAATGAGAAGGTCACCACACATTCGGGAGTCGTCGTCGGATTCACCCGCGAAGGCGTGATCCGGTGGCGTTCCATCCCCTACGCCCAGCCGCCGATAGGCCCGCTGCGGCTGCGGGCGCCCCGGCCACCGGTGCCGTGGAGCGGAGCGCGCTACTGCGACGAATTCGGCTTCGCGGCTCCGCAACGGCGGATCTATACGGTCATGGGACTCGGCCGGTTCCAGCCGATCAGCGAGGACTGTCTCACGCTGAACGTGTTTACCCCCGCCACGATCAGCGACGAGCCACTGCCGGTCATATTCTTCATTCACGGCGGAGCCTATATGCTCGGTAGCTCGGCCCCCTACGACGGCGCGGCCCTGGCGCGACGTGGCTGTGTTTTCGTATCGGTGAACTATCGGCTTGGCGCGCTCGGCTGTATGGACCTGTCGTCGCTGTCCACCCCGGATGTGACCATCGACGGCAACCTGTACCTGCGGGATCTGGTGCTGGCGCTGCAATGGGTGCGTGACAATATCGCCGACTTCGGCGGCGACCCCACCAAGGTGACCATTATCGGGGAAAGCGCCGGTGCGCATGCGGTGTCGACCTTGCTGGCCGTTCCTGCCGCCGCGGGTCTGTTCGCCCGCGCCGTCGTGGAGAGCACGACCCTTGGCTTGGTCCGTACGGCCGACGAGGCGGCCGGTTTCGCCGAGAAGCTGGTCGCGCTGCTGGGTGCTCACCCGCAGGACGGCGCTGCGGCCCTGATGCAGGCCGACTCGACGCGGCTCATCGCCGCCGTCGACCAGCTACTCAAGTCAACGGCGCGCGAAACGATGGGAGCGGCTCCGTTCGGGCCGTCGATCGACGGCGATTATCTGCCGCAGGATCCGCTCCAGGCCATGGCAGACGGCCAGGCTCACCCGGTCCCGCTGATCGTCGGCAGCAACCTCGACGAGGGCCGGCTGTTCACCCGGATGCTTGCCTACATGCCGCTGACCGAGCCGTTGATCGAAGAAATGCTGGCAGAGGCCGATCCGGCCGTCCGTGCCCGGATTGATGCCGCCTACCCGGGCTACCCGCGCGCCGATGTGTGCATCCGGCTCGGCGGTGACCGCTTTTTCGGGCTGGCGGCGTGGCAGATCGCCGAGGCGCACGGCAAACACCGGCCCACCTACCTGTACCGCTACGACTACGCACCGCGGATCCTGCACTGGCTGAAAATGGGCCCCACCCACGGCACCGAATTGCTGGCAGTTTTCGACATCTACCGCACCAGGCTCGGCCGGCTGTTGACACTCGCCGGCGACCGGCGGGCGGCGCTGCGGGTCACCGACGACATGCTGGGCCGCTGGCGAGCCTTCGCCGCGACCGGGATACCGGGTGCCGGTTGGCCCGCCTACTCCGACGACGACGACCGGGCCGTCATGATCTTCGACCGAACCGCACGGGTGGAATCTGACCCGGCAGCATCGCAGCGGCAGGCCTGGAACGCCTTCGTCCCGATGGAGACGCGGCTGGAAGCCGGAGCCTCGGATGACACCTGATCCACGACCCCAGTGGCAGACTTGGGTCAACACAGCACCCGGTTCAATACCGTTGGCGACTCGCAACATACCTATCGGAGGTTCGCGATGGCAGTGACCGATTTGGGTTCGCCCAGCTTTGAACTGCATCCGCTGCATGGGATGCACGAACCCACCAGAGCCACTCCGCCGCGGCACCCGGGCTCGGTGCGGCGGACCAGTTCGATCGACATGACCCGCGACAAGGATTCCCTCGATCCGGTCTATCTGACGGGCCGGGCCCGCGACTTGGTGACGGGCCTCGACGGAACCACAACCGAGCTGGGTACCGCGGAGCTGAACGCAACCGTCGAATTGGTGCCCCGCGTCGTTCGGCACATTGACGTCGACCCGCCGATTGCCGGCATGTCACGGCTCGCCGGCGCGCCCGCCATGAGCGGATTCCGTGCCGCCGCGGACACAGTGGCTCCGGATTTGCGCGAAAACCGTGATCTGCGGTACACGCTGCTCGACGATGTTCCGGTGACCGCCCTGATTTCCGGGCATGCGTTGTCGGCGTCGGGACTGCTCGGTGACACCACGAAGTCGGGCTATCTGCCGGTGGCCGACCAATGCGCGGGGTTCGTGACCGGGGGCCTACTGATGAATTCGTTCGAGGGTGGTGATCCGGCGACCGTGACCGGGCCGATCGCCCCGGACATCGACCACGGCGATCCGCTGGCATGGCATCCGGTGGCGGAGCTGCCGGTGCACGGCATGCGCCGGCGTCGGCGCCTCGATGTCCACGCCGCCGCGCAGCACGCACACGTCGAAATCGACGCGATGTTCCGTGACACCTATGTGCGCGCCGACGGCCGGGAAACGATCATCCACGAGTACACCCTGGCAGCCACCGTCGATATGGACAGCGGTGTCATCGTGGCGGCGCGCGCCACACCGCGGGTGCTGCCCTGGCAAGAGTGTCCCGGCGCGGTCAACAGCGCCGCGCGGATCACCGGAATGACGTTGCTACAACTGCACTTCCGGGTGCGTCACGAGCTGGTCGGCACCAGCACCTGCACCCACCTCAACGACTTGCTGCGCAGCATCGCCGACGCCGAGGCGCTGGTCGCGCACCTGCCTTGAGTCTCGGCGCAGCGCGGTATTCCGTGCCGGTGCTGCGCAGGTCAGCCCGGTGAGTCATCGTCGCGCTGGTTCAGCCAGCGGGTCAGGGGCCGGTCGGCGGCGCCAACCGGAGGAATGGTCACCGCGCCGGCCGTCCACGCTGCCGGGTCGGTGTCGACCGCTACCGCGTCCCCGACACCGACCGCCACCCGGCTGACCGCTCCGACGCCGGCCTCGAAGGCCTGCCCGGTGATGGTGGTGGTCTCATGCGCCAGCCAGAGCACCACGGGAGAGACCTCCGACGGTGGCGCATACCGCTCGATCGCGTCCTGCATCTCGGGCGCCCCCGCGGTCCGGGCGCGCGCCAGCCGCGATGCCGCAAAGGGTGCCACCGCGTTGGCGGTGATCCCGTGCCGGGCGCCCTCAAGGGCCAGCGACTGTGTCAGTCCGTGTAGCGCGCCCTTCGCCGTGGTGTAGGGCAGCGCGCGGGCCAGGCCGAAGTATCCGGCGGCCGACGTGGTGGTCACGATCCGGCCATAGCGCTGCTCGACGAAGTGCGGCCAGGCCGCCGAGCACACCGTCCAGGTGCCCAGCACGTGCACCCGGAAGAAATCCGTCAGCAGCTGCGGGGTGACCTCGCGCAGCGGGGTAATCCGGTCGATGCCCGCATTGGCGACCACGACGTCGATCCGCCCGAATTCGGACATCGCCTGGGCTACCGCTGATTCAGCAACATCGGCCGCGGCTATGTCGCCGCGGTGCGCGATCGCCGAGCCGCCGCCGGCGACGATCTCGCCGGCGACCACGTCGGCGCTGTCGTCGAGGTCGTTGACGATGACATCGGCGCCGCGTTCAGCGAACGCCAGCGCGTGTGCCCGCCCGACCCCGCGTCCCGCGCCGGTGATCAGCACGCTACGGCCGGTGAACGCCAGCGCGCTCACAGTGCCGCCGTCGGGCCCACGAGCTCGTCGCCGAGCCGGGCGACCTCGTCGCGCATCTCGCTGATGGTGCGGGCGCGGATCGCCACGGTCAGCCGATGCACCCCGAACTCGGCGTACACCTTCGCCTCGTCGACGGTGCGCGCCCCGCCCGCGGTGAACTCCATCGCGTCGGGATCCCGCCCGGCCGCCGCCGTCTCGGCGCGCACCCGCCCCAGCAGTCGAGGCAGCTCGACAAGCGGGTCCTGGCCGGGGAACACGAACGGGAAATAGCCGTCCCCGCGGGTGGCGGCACGCCGGATCGCCGCATCCGAGGCACCCCCGATCAGCAGCGGTATCGACCGGCGCACCGGCCACGGCCGGGACTCCACCTGATCGAAGCGGACGTAGGCGCCGTCAAAGGAGGCCGTGTCCGTACCCCACAGCAACCGCAGCACATCGATGTACTCGTCCATCCGGCGGCCGCGGTCACCGAAGTTCATCCCGACCGCCTGGTACTCCTCGGGCAACTCGCCGACTCCCACCCCGAGCAGCAGCCGGCCGCCGCAGAGATGGTCCAGCGTCGCGGCCGATTTCGCAAGCACCACGGGTTGATGCTCCGGCAGGATCAGCACTCCGGTGCCGAACCGGATGCGGGTGGTGTGCCCCGCGACATAGGCGAACCAGATCAGCGGGTCGGGGATGCCGCCGCGGCGACCCAGCCTGGCCATGCTGCCGTCGGTCGAGCCGCGGTAGGGTGTTGCGTCCGGGCTCTTCGGCATGATCACGTGCTCGGGCGCCCACAGCGATTCGAAGCCGGCCCGCTCGGCGGCCTGCGCCAGGGCCACCGCACTGTCCGGATCCGGAAAGCCGGTGCTGGCGAAGACAATTCCCCACTTCACTCAATACGCTCCTCGCTCAGGCAGTCATCTCAGATAGTCGAACCCGCCGTCGACCATCAGCGTGGTTCCGGTGATGTAGCGCGAGTCCGGACCGGCCAGGAAAACCACGGCGCGGCCGATATCGTGCTCGGCGTCGCCGAGGCGGCCGAGCGGAACCTGGCTCACGAGTTCCTCGCCCGCTCCGGGTAGGTCGGTCATCCAGCTGTCCATCCCGGGCGACGCCGCCAGGGGGCAGATGACGTTGACCCGGATCCCGTAGCGGCCCCACTCCGCGGCGGCGACCCGGCTCATCGTGCGCAGTGCCTCCTTGACCGCCGCGTAGGCGCCCATCGCCGGCCGCGCGGTCAACCCGCTGCCCGAACCCACGTTGATCACGGCGCCCCGGGTGGCCCGCAGGTCGTCGAAACAGGCCTGCATCATCCGCAGTGATCCGACCGCGCCGGACTGCCACACCGCGTCCAGGTCGTCCTCGGTGAGCTTGCGCAGCGACGAATAGTGTGTCTGCTGAGCGGCATTGACCAGGCAGCTGATCGGGCCCAGCTGCGCGCGGGCCGCTGCAACGCAGCTGTCGACCTCGCCGCGGCGGGTGACGTCGGCGGCCACCGCGATAGCCTGCCCGCCGCGCTCGACGATTTCGGCAGCCACCGCTTGGCATTTCGCCGCGGTGCGGCCGACCACGGCGACCCGTGCGCCTTCGGCGGCCAGTGCGAGCGCGATGCCGCGACCGACGCCTTGTCCGGCGCCGGTGACCAACGCGGTGGTGTCGTCCAGGGTCACGCCGGCCGCCGATAGGCCAGATCGGTGCGGTCACGGCGTGGCAGGTACTCACCGAACGCGCCGATCCGTTCGCGGTCGGCCTCCCAGGCGCGGGTCCACTCGATCACGGTGACCCGCGCGGCGATGCGCCACCGGCCGCCACGGCGCGCGAACGTGTCGACATAGCGGAATCCGGCGACGTAGTTCCAGCGCACGTCGCCGGGCGGTTCACCGGAGTGCCAGGCCACCGCGTACGTTTCGGCGTGCGCGGCATCACCGTCGAGGTCGATCAAGATGTTGCCGAGTTGGTGCATGGTCATCGTGTGCCGCCGCAGCAGTGGCCCCACCCACGCCACGAACTCGTCGCGGGTTCCGGTGAACGGGCCGTGCCGGTCGCTGGCCTCTGGCCAGTAGCAATCGCGCAGCAGTTCCATGTCGAGCCGGTCGATGGCGCGGCAGTAGGTGAGCAGGACACGGCGGATGGCGCGCTCGTCGAGCAACGCTGTGAGCTCATCGTTGACCACACCTTAACCAAGCCACTGTTGACAGCGAAATGTCAAGGGCGTCGCCGCGGCGGATTCCCATGATCGTTCGGCTGCCGTGATTGTCCGTCAGCCACACTTGGTGTATGACAGTTGACTGTCATGAGTCATAAGGAACCGTCGAACGGCGCCAGAACAGCGAGATGCGCGGAACTGCCCGCTCCGGACGCACCGGCGGTGGTCGAGTTCACGCGTAAGCACCGGCGCGCCGTCCTGTTCTGCCGCGACGATTCGGGGCAGCCGATCGGTTATGCGATGCACAGCATCAGGGCTGAGCCCGGAAACCTCTACTTCTCGACCTATGCCAAGAGCGCGAAAGTAGGGCATCTGCGTGCTGATCCCGCGGTGGCGTGCATCCTGCTCAGCGATCAGGATGCAAACGACACGGTCTGGGTGTCGGTCCGCGGAGTTGCGGAGGTCTACCAGCCGTCGAAGGAAGAGGTCGATGAGATGACCGGTGCCGGTTCGTCGGACCACCGTGTTCCCGACTCGGTGGTGGCCAAGGTGCGCGACCGGCTGATCGACGGGAAGCGGTCCATGATCCGTGTGACGCTCGATGAAGTGTGCGCGGCCCGACTTACGGGCGATACGGACAACGAGTCAGGGGGGCGCCATCGTGGCACGTGAGCGAAGAGGCGGGCCCGCGTCGATGTCGGCGGACGAACTGGCGACGTTTCTTGGCGAGCAACCGACGGGGGCGATCTGCGTGACCGACACCGATGACAGGCTGCTGGCACTGCCCGCGCGTGTCGTGCGGCAGGAAGACGACCGCGTGCAGGTCGAGGTTGACGCCCTAGCCGGGCCGTTCAAAGGGGGAACACCCGCATGTGTTGTCGCCGAACGATTCCCGTTGTACCAGGCTATCCGTGGCGTCATCATGCAGGGTTCGATCTCGCCTGCGGGACAGGCCGCCGCACCCGCGCATGTGATAGGAGTTGAGGTTGCCCGCACCATTACGTTTTCCTTCGCCAATACGGTGTCCGACGAGGAGTACATGGGCGGGCCTACGAGGATGATGCCCCGATGACCGCTGTGCTCCGTATCGAACCGCGCTGGACCGACCTCGACCCCATCGGTCATGTCACCAACAGTGTCTTTTTGGTCTACGCGGAAGAGGCGCGCAGCCGTCTTTTCCGAGATGTCCTCCGCGAGGCGTGGGAATCGGTTGTGGTCGTCCATAATTCGATCGACTACCACCGGCCGGTGGAACTCTCCGACCAAGCGGTGGAGATCACCGCGGTTGTCGACGCGATCGGCACGTCGTCACTCACGACGATGAATGTCATCACAACGGTCGCGGGACACAGATGCGCGACAGTCCGCACGGTGCAGGTGGTTCTCCGCGACGACCGGTCCGGCACCCGACCGTGGGACGCCGCCGAGCGCGCCGCACTGGAGTCCATCCGATAGCACTTGTGACGCAGGCTGCATGGCCGTAGCGCCGCCGGGCGCGACATGCCGTTTGCTCAAGGTGGATTCGTAGAAATCGGCTAACGGACGGCGCTCAAGTACGATGCCTTCGAGGCGACCCGGTCGAGCTCTGCGGAGATACCGGAGAGGGGCTTTCCGTACTGCTGACTCAGCTCGCTCGCGGTCGCAGTGCTCACCCGCCAGCGCCGATCCGTCAGCCATTCCGGGGGATCGAGACGGTCGTCCTCGTAGACCAGGCCGGCGATGTCGATGTCGGCGAATGGGTTCAGTTCTTGGCCCAATGGCAGGATGCCGACGGGGGAGTCGTCGCCGGTGCTCTCGAACACATGGGTGCCGAGTCTGCTGCCGGGTGCGGAATGGCTGTCGATCAGCTCGAACAAGGTGTCGTGAGCCTCGCCCGGCAGATACATCAGCAAGCCTTCGACCAGCCAGGCGGTGGGAGCGCCCGGGTTGAACCCGGCGCTCGTAAGTGCGCCGATCCAGTCGTCCCGCATGTCGATCGCCACTTCGTACCGCTCAGCGCGGGGCTGTGCCCCCCGCCGGTTCAGTACCTGCGACTTGAAGGCCAACACCTCGGGCTGGTCTACCTCGTAGACCGTGGTGCCCGTAGGCCACTGCAGTCGGTACGCTCGTGCGTCCAGGCCCGCCGCGAGAATCACCGCCTGACGCACCCCGTCGGCGCAGGCAGCGCTGAAGAAGGAGTCGAAAAACCGCATCTGGACGCCGAAGAACTCCGGCCAGTTCGAGGTCGAGCCGTCTGGATGGCCCGCGGATTCCCCGAGCAGCCCGACCAAGTACGGTTCACCCGAGGCACGCACGAATGCCTCGGCGTAGTCGTCACGGGCCAGCGGCTGCGGAAGCGCGGTTGCCAGCGCGCGCATGGCCGCGACCCCCAGCGCCGTATATCCCACGCTGGTGACGATGTCCCACTGGTCCCCGTCGCTGCGGGTCCACTCTCTTCTAGCCGATGTCATCCGTCGTCCAATCCGTCGGCGATCTCAAGTGACTTCGAAGAAACGGGTGTCGATCATCCCGGTATGTCCTCGCGTGGTCGGCATAGGAGGCAACACGCCTCAAGGCATGGGACAAAGCATACGTTCTGGCCGCGTGGCCGGTTGCCTTGAACCGGTCGTCCATCCGCGCCGCGCAAACAGCGCAACCGGTCATGGCACCAGCTGGCTGGGTTCGAGTAACAGCAGCCGAATCGCCACCAACGGCACGATGCAGAAGACGATGTGTGCGGCGTTGATGAGGACAATCCAGCCGCCGATGCGGCTCGTTTCTCGGCGCCAGCCTGCAGCGACGCGGTCCAGCCGAAACCACCGTTCGAAACCCGCGTGCCCATCCACGGTCTGCCAGCTGAGCAGCCACACGAACCCCGCCCCACACGCCGCGATGAACAAAATCGGGAAAACCAGCGGCATGTTCCCCGATTCCATCACGATCGCGGGCCCCCAATAGTCGACGTAGCTGTAGAAGCCGCCGCGGACGGCCATGCCTTCGAACAGCAGATCCCAGACATAGAAGAGGGGAACTCCGGTGACGATGATCGAGACCGTGCGGTTGACGGCGGGAGCGTGTCGCCGCAAGGCTGCCGCGGCGCCCAAGGCGGCTGGAATCGATACCAACCAAAATATCCCATAGGCGAAAATCGTCCACCACACCTTTCGTGGGGCTGTGAAAAGTGTTGAACCCCAGGGTATTAACGTCTGATTTGGGTTGTATAGCAGGTACATTCCCCAGTTGATATAGGCGTCCTGCCAGAACAGCGTCGAGAAGCTGAGCAGAATCAACAACCCGAATGTGGCTCGTCGCAGCCGAATTGAGCGCCAGGCCAGCCACAGCAACACGGCCAGCCAGACGGCCGGCAGCACGACCTCGATGAACGAGTACAACGGGGGAGCACCTGACCATGGCTCGACATGGGTGTGCGTCATGGCCACCGCCTTCCTTCGGGCGCTTTCCGATCCAAAACTGAACATAATAGACAGTTATTGACTTTTATGTTATTACGGCAGATTGTGAGAAGAGTCGATCCAGTCAGAGAAGGGAGCCGAGATGGCCACCAACAAGGAACTGGCGCTCGCCTGGTTTCAGGCACTCGTCAGCGGTGACGCCGATGCCGTGGCATCGGGGGTCGCAGACGAGTTCCGTTATTTTCTGACCGGAACCATGCCGGCGTCGGGGTGGTGGGACAAGCAGGGGTTCTTCGACAGCGCGAAGATGTTCGCAGGAGTTTTGGCAGGACCCATCACCATGCGCGTGGGTGACGTGACGGCTGAAGGTGACCGAGTGTGGATCGAGGCCGAAAGCGAAGCGCCGCTGAGCTCGGGCGGCACCTATCTCAATACCTACGTCATTGCGCTGAAGCTCCGCGACGGCAAGATCGCCGAGATGAAGGAGTTCTCCGACACCCTGCACGTGTTCGAGGCTATCGATGCGCCCGAAACGCGCGGGCCCCGCAAACCCCGGGAAAGTCCGCTGACCACGGTGACCGCGTCGATACAGGGGCCGACAGCGGGCCCGGGCATGAGCTGAGACCGCTCCCGCGGCGCGTTGTGCCGACCTGCGCACACCCGAGAACGGGCCGAAGTCGTTTTAGACAATAGTTGTTGATAGTGTCTAATACCGGTGAAGCTCCGGCCAGGAAGTGACGTCTGCCCGGTCCGGTCGCCCTACCCAGGAAGGCTGCCGTGAAGCGCTGTTTGTTCGATGCCGATCACGAGGCGTTCCGCGCCACGGTACGCGCCTTCTACACCGAACAGGTGGTACCGGAATATCCGGAATGGGAGCGCGCCGGAGCCCCGCCGCGGCACTTCTGGACCGCGGCAGGGGAACTCGGCCTACTCGGTGTCCAGGTACCCGAACAGTTCGGCGGCGGGGGCCAGAGCAGCTTCCTGTTCAACGTCATCCTGACCGAGGAGTCCCAGCACGCCGGCATCGCGCTGGGCGGGCTGCGGGTGCACACCGACATCGCCATGCCCTACTTCCTGAGGCTGGCCAACGCCGAACAGCAGAGCCGTTGGTTGCCCCGGTTGGTCAGCGGCGACGCCGTCGCCGCACTGGCGATGTCGGAGGCCGGTGCGGGTTCCGACATCAAGGCGCTGGCGACCAGGGCGGTACGCGACGGCGACCACTACGTCGTCAGTGGGTCCAAGACGTTCATCTCCAACGGCGCCAACGCCGACCTCATCATCACCGCGGTCAAGACCGACCCGGCCGCAGGCCGGGACGGATTGAGCCTGTTGGTGATCGACGGGGACAGCCCCGGGCTGTCGCGGGGGCGCAAGCTCGAGAAGCTGGGCTTGAAAGCCCAGGACCTCTCCGAGCTGACCTTCGACGACGTCGCCGTACCGGTGGCAAACCT
Source organism: Mycolicibacter senuensis (assembly GCF_003284925.1). Taxonomy (GTDB): domain Bacteria; phylum Actinomycetota; class Actinomycetes; order Mycobacteriales; family Mycobacteriaceae; genus Mycobacterium; species Mycobacterium algericum_A. The sequence goes on along the minus strand of NZ_QMEX01000002.1, from coordinate 46,498 downwards.
GCTCGGCCAGGAAGGCAACGGATTTGGGTACCTGACCGAGAACCTCGCCCAGGAAAGGCTGTCCATCGCGGTCAACAGTCAGGCCGCCGCGGTCAAGGCATTACGCGACACCGTCGAATACACCACCTCGCGTAAAGCGTTCGGCACCACCGTCGCGTCGTTTCAGAACACCAAGTTCGAGTTGGCGGCCTGCGCCACCGACATCGAGGCCGGCCAGGCGTTGCTCGACCGGGCACTGCTCGCCCATGAGAGTGGCGAGCTGTCGGCCGCCGACGCGGCGATGGTGAAGTTGTTCTGTACCGAGCTGCAGGGCACGGTGATCGACCGGTGCCTGCAGTTGCACGGCGGCTACGGCTACATGCTCGAGTACCCGATCGCCCGCGCCTACGCCGATGCCCGGGTGTCGCGGATCTACGCCGGTTCCAGCGAGGTCATGAAGGTCATCATCGCCCGCTCACTGGGGCTGTGAAGACGACGGTGAAAAGGAAGTCATGATGGAATCTGCCGTCATCGTTGATGCTGTCCGCTCGCCGGTGGGTCGCGGAAAGGCGGGCGGCGGCCTGTCGGAAGTCAACCCCGTCGAGCTGCTGGCGCAGGTTCTGCGGGCACTGTTCGACCGCAACGACGTCGACCCCGCCGAGGTCGACGACGTCGTCACCGGATGCGTGTCGCAAGCCAAGGAGCAGGCGGGTACGCCCGGCCGGTTCGCCTGGCTGACCGCGGGTCTGCCGGAGCACGTGCCGGGGGTAACGATCGACCGCCGCTGCGGTTCCGGGCAGCAAGCCGTCGACTATGCGGCGTTCGCCATCATGGCCGGAGCCCAGCAGATCGTGGTGGCCAGTGGTGTCGAGTCGATGAGCCGCGTTCCCATGGGGGTGGCCCGGATGGGCGTCGATCCGTTCGCACCCGCGGCCGCACGCTACGCGCCCGGACTGGTCCCGCAAGGGATCTCAGCTGAACTCGTGGCGGCCAGGTGGAAGCTGGACCGCGAATCGCTGGATCGCTACGCCGCCGAATCGCATCGGCGCGCTGCCGCAGCGGCATCGGCGGGTCAGTTCGGTGACGAGATCGTCCCGATCGACGCCGGCGGCGAGATCATCAGCACCGACGAGACCATCCGCGTCGACACCACGCCCGAGAAATTGGCCGGACTCAAACCGTCGTTCTACGATGCCGGCTACGCACAACGGTTCCCCGAAATCACCTGGAGCATCACCGCCGGGAACTCGTCGCAGTTAGCCGATGGAGCCGCCGCCCTGCTGATCATGAGCGAAAAGCGGGCCGCGCAGCTCAACCTGCAGCCGCTGGCCCGGCTGATCGCATTCGCCACCGCCGCCCAGGATCCGGTCACCATGCTGACCGCGCCGATTCCGGCCACCGGCAAGGTACTGGGGCGCGCCGGGCTGACCCTCGACGACGTGGCCCACTACGAGGTGAACGAGGCATTCGCCTCGGTTCCGTTGGCGTGGCAGCAGGAACTGGGTGCTGATCCCGCCCGGTTGAATCCCCGGGGGGGCGCCATCGCGCTTGGCCACCCGTTGGGCGCATCCGGCGCCCGGCTGATGACCACCCTGGTGCACGGGCTGCGTCCGGGCGAATACGGCCTGCAAACGATGTGCGAGAACGGCGGCATGGCCAATGCCACCGTTTTACAACGTCTTTGACGGCCGTTAGGGCACGACACACTTAAGGAGCATGATGCTGATTTCGGATTCTGTTGCGGTGGTGACGGGTGGCGCCTCGGGACTCGGGCAGGCCACGGCTCGCCGGCTGGCCGATGCGGGCGCCGGGGTGGTCATCGTGGATCTGCCCGGTTCGGCGGGGCAGCAGGTCGCCGACGCGATGGGCGAGCGAGTGCGCTTCTGCGGCGCGGATGTCACCGATACCGAGGAGGTGAGCCGAGCCCTCGACGCCGCCGAGCAACTGGGCCAGCTGCGCATCCTGGTGCACTGCGCCGGAAAGGGCGGTCCGATCCGGGTCGTTGACCGTGATGGAAATCCCGGGTCGCTGGAGGTCTACGAGAAGGTGGTCCGGATCAACTTGATCGGCACCTTCAACATGCTGCGCCTGTGTGCGGCACGGATGGCGCGCAACGAGGAACGCGGCGGTGAGCGAGGTGTCTGCGTCCTGACCGCGTCGGTCGCGGCGTGGGAGGGCCAGATCGGCCAAATCCCCTACGCGAGTGCGAAGGGCGGCATCGTCAGCATGACGTTGGTGGCGGCCCGGGATCTGGCGACGAAGAAGATCCGGGTGGCATCGATCGCGCCCGGCCTGTTCGACACGCCGATCCTGCCGGAGCCGGCACGCGAGAGCCTCGCGGCCACTATTCCGCATCCGGCGCGGCTGGGTCTGCCCGATGAATTCGCCATGCTCGCTGAGCAGATCATCGCCAATCCGATGCTCAACGGGGAGACGATCCGATTGGACGGAGCGCTGCGAATGGCGCCTCGCTAGGCTGCACGGTCCTAAGCTGCGTACCCATTCTCATTTCAAATGTCCACGAAATGCGCCACGTGCGGAGCAACAAGCACACCGGGGTGCGCCCAATACCCGGCACCATTCATCCGCGGCTCAGGTAGCGACTCTGGATTTTTGGCCGGTCTTCGGCTGGGTCGCGCGCTTCAACGGCTTCGCCCTCTTCCTGGCGGGTGGTGCGGACTCTGGGCTGGAGATTGCCGGCGCGACCCATCTGCGCAGGAAGGCACGCAACTCCTTGCCCTGGTGCGGTGGACGTCCCGGGTCGATCACCAACGACTGGAAGATGCGCAGCATGAATTCGACCAACTGGTCCAGGTCGCCGTCTGCGATACCAGCGCTGTTCCAGTCGACGTCGAACCTCTCGAGCAGTGATCGCCCGAACGACATGGCCATGTCGGAGGTGACGCCGGCGGAGAATGCGCTGGCCTTTCCCGGGGTCAACAGCAGGCCCAGATACCGCTCGTGGGGGAGTCGTTCCAGCGTGTGCGCGATGCCCTCGACCACCGCCTCGGCCGGGTCGTGGATCTTCCGCACGTGTCTGGTCAGACTGTCCAGGAAAGGGCCGACCTCCGAGACGGACGTGGCGAACAGCAGTGCGTTGGTGCTGGGAAAGTACCGATAGACGGTCTGGCGGGTGACACCGACGTCCTTGGCTACGTCGGAGATGCCGAAGTCCTTGCCGAATCGGTCGATCCTGCGCTTCGCCGCGTCCAGGATCCGGGCGATCGCCTCGTCATCGTCGGCCGGCGTCGCACCGGACCATCCATGTGTTCGCATCAGTCATCACGATCCCATACGTCCATACCAGCGACGGTACTGTGATCAGCCCTGCCCTCACAGACCATGCAGTTTCGTCAAGGTGTATGGTCAAGCTGTGACGGCGACGGAGGAGGCTCTGTGACCATCGACGGGCACGTCCGCACGGGAGTGTTGGACACCGAATTGACCCGTCGGGCACTGCGGGTGGTGCTCGACAAGACCACAGAGATGGCCGAGGACGTGCTGCGGGTGCCGCTGCACTACTACCGCGACCCCAAGATCACCGAGATCGAGGAAGCACAGATCCTTCGGCGCACCCCGCTGGCCATTGTCCCCAGCGCCCAGGTGGCCGCGCCCAACGACTACGTCGTGCGCTCGGTACTCGGCGACTCGCTGCTGGTCACGCGCGACAAGGATGGCCACAGTCACGTCTTCTTGAACTACTGCCGGCACCGCGGTGCGATGCCGGCCTGTGGCTCGGGCAGCGCCGCGCGGTTCACCTGCCCCTATCACGCCTGGACATACAAGAACGACGGGACGTTGTTCAGCGTTCCCGGTAGCGGCGGCTTCGCGGGCATGGATAAGAACAACTACGGCTTGGTCGAGTTGCCCAACCAGGAACGCCACGGCTTCATCTGGGCCGTCCTGAGCGCCGACGCGGACATCGACGTTGACGAACATCTCGGCGATCTTGGGCCCGATCTGGAAGTGCTCGACTACGCGTCGTTTGGCTATCACGACTATCGCGAGTTCGAGTCCGAGGTGTCCTGGAAGGGTGCGCTGGAGGCGTTCGCCGAGAGCTACCACTTCCCGTTCGTGCACGGTGAGAGCCTCATTGGACAGAACGCCCTGGCGAACACATCCATCCACGACTCCTACGGCAAACACCACCGGATGGGCTTTCCGTTCAACTGGATCACAAATTTGGACGATGACGCGACCGGTTCCTGGGATGTCCGCGACAACATGGGCGTCATCTACTGGATCTACCCGAACCTGATCTTGGCCAACAGCTCGGTGGGTGTGGAGGTCATCGACATCCTGCCCGCCGGGTCACCCACCCGGTGTACGGTCCGCCACAGCTGGCTGGCCCGGGTGCCGGCCGCCGACGATGAAACGCGGGCCGGGTACGACATGATCTTCGCTGCGGTCCACGCGGCGGTGCGTGATGAGGACTTCACGATGCTGCCGCAATGCGGCGAAGGCGTCCGACACGGCCAGCACGACCACATGATCATCGGCCGCAACGAAATCGGCGTCCAGCACATAATCCGCGTGTTCGCCCAGGAGCTCGGCGTGGCCTTGGGCTGACCGGATGTGGTCAGCGATGATCGACCAGCGTCGGGCGGTGTAGGCGCAGCCCGACGTCGGTTGTCACCGAGACGACATCCGCATCGCGGCGGCGGCCACGTTACCGAGGAGTCGCATGGCGGCGCGCGACATCGCTAATCCACGCTCCAGCCCGTACCCTCGCGGCAGGGTCCGGGCAATGGCTCGAAGCTCGGGATGAACGTCCTTTACCCGCAAGACTCGTATCCCCACACCGTCGTCGACGCTGGAGCTGTTCAGCCGCCGGTCTTGCTGGTGCTCGACAGCGCCGCTCGAGACGGCGCATGGATGGTGACCGCTGGCGATCGCCGGCCCGCGCGAACGACGCTGCCGGTGCGAACCCTGCCCAGGATGTCGGTCGGCTTGCCGTTCAACACGACGGGTTGGCCGCTGATGAACACCGCGGTGACGGTGTCGTCGTTGCGGTTGACCATGCGGAACAAGCCGCCGTACTGCGCGACCCGATCTTCGGCGTAGTCGTCCAGCGAGGCGTCGAGGTGCTCGGGAACGATGATCGACAAGTCCGCCCGGTCGCCGATGCGGAGGTGGCCGGCGTCGACTCCGTACCAGTCGGCGATTTCGCCGCTGAGCCGGTGCACGGCCCGTTCCACGCTCATGAACGGCTTGCCGGCCTGTTCGGCGTCGCGCACGTGCTTGAGCAGGCGCAGCCCCATGTTGTAGAAGGCCATGTTGCGCAGGTGGGCGCCGGCGTCGGAAAATTCCAACTGGATGTAGGACGCTTGGGCGAGCTTCTTGAGCACGTCCGGGCGGTGGTTGGAGATGGTGGTGTACCAGCGGAGCGCGGTGCCGTGTTCGAGGACGAGATCGAGGAACGCGTCGACCGGGTGGATGCCACCGCGTTCGATGCCGATCTGGCCGAACGACTTCCCGATCACCGACGGATCCAGGCAGTCGGTGATCTCCGCGTCGAAGAAGTCCCGGTGCCACACCCGGATGCCGAACTTCTGGTCGTAGGCCTTGCGGAAGCGCCGCCGGTAGGCCGCGTCGTCCATCAACTTGTCGCGTTCGAGGCAGTCGGCCAACCATACGCCTGACATCGAATGGATGGTGAAGACTTACGCGTTCTCATTCGCCGCCGACCAGGGTTACACCATACACGGAGATAAAGTGTATGCTCGTATCGGCCGGCGCGACCTAGGGGATGTGCACATGACTGACCTGGTAGTTCGGCGGATGCCGTGGATGTTCGACACCTCGGTGCCGTTTCAGTGGCAGCCCGCCAATCCGCTGGCGGGGATCTTCGGCAACGTGTTCACCTTCTTCGCCGTGCCGTTCGAGCAGTACATCATCGGCGCGCTGCGGGATGCCAAGGGCCAGGTCACCGACGCTGTAGTCGCAGATGAGATGGAGGCCTTCGTGCGCCAGGAGGGGCAGCATTCGTGGGCGCACCGCAAGCACATGAACACCCTGATCAAGCAGTATCCGGGATTGAAGGAGACTGCGCGTGAGGCTGCGGAGCTGTTCGACGGACTGCTCGCGACGCGTAGCACCGAGTTCCACGTCTCCTACATCGCGAACATCGAGGCAACGTTCACTCCGCTGTTCAAGATCTTTCTCGACCACCGCGACTCGATCTTCGGCGGGGGTGATCCGCGCATAGCGTCGCTCATCTTGTGGCACTTCGTCGAGGAGATCGAGCACCGCAGTTCCGGGCTGATCATTTGTCAGCACTTGACTCCCAATCGCTGGACTCGCACCAAGTACGTCCCGGCGACCGCCAAGCACGTGCGCTCGGTCGTCGAGGCGATTGCGCGGGGTTTCGATCGACACGTGCCCGCTGCCGATCGAGGCGGACTTTCCGCGCATAAGGCGATGACCTCCGACGTGGCGTTCGGCGAAGTGAAGGCTCGGCTGCGGCCCTGCTTCCTTGGTCCATCGCGAAAGGTCGGTCCGCCGCGCATATTTCACGGCGTGCCGTCGCGGGAACTGGTCTTGATGGTGGGGCGGCTCATCACCTCGCAGGCCCCGTATCACAATCCGGCCGAACAGCCGCTGCCGGAGTGGGCCGCGGTGTGGATGGACGAATACGAGCGCGGCGTGGACATGACCACGTTCTTCGACCGGCCGGCGAAGGCCTCGCTCGCCTGACGACGCTCGTCGTCGACAGTGTCGCCGTCATTCAGGTTCGGGCCGGGGCCGGCCCCTGCGCGTGCTTCACATCACCGACGGGGCCCGTGGGCCGCAGATACGCACCTGCTGTCAGCGCGATGACTACCGCGGCCGTCGTGATGGCGAATGGCAAAGATCCCGTGCGGCTGCCGGTGACGGTGAATCCATCCTTCGCACTGAGGTAGTCGGGCAGTGCCGCGACCCAGCACACCGCGGCCACGGTGAGATAGATACCAACGAATAACGGCCCGAAGTAGTCGCGATCCACGCCCGCGGGGTTGCCGCGGCGGGCCCGGCAGGATCCGATGAACGCGATCGCGGTAACCATTCCGGCGGCGCTGATCAGCAGCCACGTCGCCACGATGCGCGCGTTCTGGACGGGAACCCCGGCCACAGCCATCAGCAGTGATGGTAGAGAGCTCAGGAACAGGATCGGCCACACCAGGAGGCACACCAGCACGACGTTGCGGGTGACGATCCACCCACGGATCTGGCCCTGCTTGCTGACCCACAGTGTCACCAGCGCCATGGCGAACGGCAGCGCGATGGAGAACGCCTGAAGGTTCACGTAAGGGACGTGACCCAGGGTCGGTACCGAGGTCGACAGGTTCTCATTCCATACCCACCAGCGGAATTGTGGCCCGACCATGTCGACCACTTCGTAGAGCGAGAAGAAGACGACAGTCACGCACGACGCGCCGACCACGGCGTGGTGGCGCTTGAAGATGCCGGTGCGCTGTACGAGCACCCAGGCGGTGTAGCTGAAAAACGGGTACATGGCCACGATGTACAGCGGGAGTCGATCGTAGAGAAATTGCACGGTGAACTGGTTGTGTACGAAAGTGAGCCCCATGGCCTTCTCCAGGCCGAACCACTGCGGAAAATAGGCGATGGGCTCGATCAGCAGGAGGCAGAATACTCCGGCGAGCCAGATCACCAGGTTCGAGGCGTCGCCGTGCAAGCGGCGCCACAGTAATGCATGCGCCAGGGCGGCGATGGCACCAGCGACCAAGGTCAGCTCGATTACCGGCATCGTCCAGTGCTGCAGCGACAACGGGTTCGTCAGCGTGATGAAGGGGTTGGCGTCGCAGTCAAGTCCGCCCATCTTGGCGCTCAGGCGCGCGAACTCCGCGGTGCAGGTTTCCATTGCGCCACCTCCTGCTTGGCCGGCACCTAATCGGCATGGACACGCTGAGTATTGACCATGCACATCGAGTTGTGTGGTTTGTCTGGGCAGTCGCCGAGGTGGGATTCGGAATCGGCGGCGCCGTCGGCCCATACCTGGTGCAGGTGCTGCAGGAGCGGTTCGTTGCGGCCGACGACGACACGGTCACGTCCGGCAGCCAAGCCGCGCTGGCATTGCTCGGCCATCGGGAAGTCCTCTGTGCACAGCAGGTCCTTGACGAACTGGAAGGACAGCAGGTGGTTGGCGCGATCCTCCTCTGTGGGGACCGAAGTCACCGAGTAGGCGATGTCGACGATCGACTCGCCGCGGTGGTTGCCCGGGTATATCCGCAGGAGTTGCTTGGTGTCAGCGGCTTCGACCAGGACGCAACTGGGGTAGAAGAAGTACACGACGGTGCCGACGAAGTAGTCGGGCCAGGATTCCTCGGGCTGGTCCTTGAGTTCCTCGAGGTGACGCATCGGGAAGGCCCAGCGGCAGTGCCGGCCGTACAGGTCGTATGAGGCGTTGCCGGTGGCGACCGGGTGCAGGGTAGTGGTGTGGACGGCGGGGAAATGGTAGCCCTCGAAGTTGACGTCGACGCTGAGCTTCCAATTCGCCGCCACCGCGACGGTGCTGTCAGCGATGGGTATCACCGCGTCGAAGCGGCAGTCGGCCAGCGCGGGCTGGACGGAATCGAGCCAGCCGGACACCTCGACATGTGGACGCAGGCCGACGACGATCAGCCCGGGCGCGTCGCTCACCGGCAGCGGCTGCAGTCCGAGCTCGGCCTTGCCGAGGCCGTCGAACATGTTCTTGGCCGGAAGGCTCGCCAGCGCACCCTGCGTGTCGTACGACCAGGAGTGATACCCGCAGGTGAAGCGCTTCGTGCAACCCGCGCCGGACGCCACGCTGGCTCCGCGGTGGGAGCACGCATTGAGAAACGCGCGCACCCGCGACGTCGCCGGCGTGCCGGTTCTGATCGTGCGGGGATCTGACCATGGGCCAACCTCTGCATCGGTCCACGAGCTCTTTCAGCCGTCGCCCGCCGGTCACGCGTGCCCGCTCGGGCGGGGATCGGCGAACTCTTCCGACCATACACATACAGTGTCATGTTTGGTCGCCAAACGGTCGAACTTTAGATCGCTCCGATATCGGCCATACACTACGAGCAATATGTATGGTGTCCCTATGCGTCCTTCGACGGCGAGCCGCAACCCCACCGACACTCCGACGGATCTCGCCCGCTTGGTCGGTCTGGCGTTCGACGACTCCGACGACGTCATCCGCGTGGCGATCGCGCAGGCGAGTGTTCCGGCGTTGTTGATGTCGATGGTCCACATGACCGGTGATCTGGCGCTGCTCGAGGAGCTTCCCGGTCCATTCATGCTGATCGCCATGGACCTGCAGGGCGGCATGAGCGAAGCCGACAAGCAGGCGGTGCGTGACCGGGCGTTCGATGTGGTGTGTGACTATCGGGACCGCGGCTGCCCGCCGCCGTTCGTCCCGGACGGCCAACAGATGCGCGTGATGCTCGACGTGATGTCGGCGGGGCAGGTCACCGACGAGTACCTCGACTATGTCGCGGCGGACTTGCGACTCAGCGACGCCGACCAGTGCGGTCCGACGCTGCAGTCGACTCCGGGGCAGCGCAGCGGATTCCCGGTTGTCGTGATCGGTTGCGGCGAGGCCGGGCTGCTGGCGGGAATCAAGCTCAAGCAGGGCGGCGTGCCGTTCACGATCGTGGAGAAGCAGTCCGGTGTCGGGGGTACCTGGCTGGCCAACCGCTATCCCGGTTGTCGCGTCGACATCGCCAACCAGTACTACTCGTACTCGTTCGAACCGACAGACCACTGGACCCACTACTACTCCGAGCAGCCCGAGATCTTGCAATACCTCACCGACGTCATGAACCGTCACGACATCGCCCCACACGTGCGCTTCAACACCGAGGTGACCAGCGCGATCTGGGACGACGACTCGGCTACCTGGCAGGTGTCGATCCGCGCGGCCGACGGGCGTGCCGAGGCGGTGACTGCCCGTGCCCTGATCTGTGCGGTTGGCCAGTTCAGCAACGCGGTAATTCCGAACATCGAGGGCGGCAACGATTTCAACGGCCCGTCGTTTCACACCGCGTGCTGGCGGGATGACGTCGAGCTGGCGGGCAAGCGCGTGGCGGTGATCGGTGCGGGCGCCAGTGGATTCCAGCTCGTTCCCGCCATCGCAGATGTCACCGAGCAGGTCGACGTCTATCAGCGCACCCCGCAGTGGATGGCTCCCAACGTCGCCTACCACGAACCAATTCCCGACGGCGCCCGGTGGGCGATACGCCATCTGCCGTACTACGGACGGTGGCTTCGATTCGTGTCGTGGTGGCCACTGACCGACGCCGTCCAGGACGCGGTGAGAATCGATCCGGACTGGGACAGCGGCGGCAAGTCCTGTAGCGAGGCCAACCAGGCAATACGGGAGTTGTTCATCGCGTGGATGCGCGCCTTCACCGACGACGAGGAGCTGTTGACCAAGGTCACCCCGGACTACCCCCCGATGGGCAAACGCACGTTGCAAGACAACGGAACTTGGCTCCAGACGCTGCAACGTGACGACGTCGACCTGATCTCCGACAGCATCGCGCGGATCACCCGCGACGGTGTCACCACGGTCGACGGTGTGCACCGGCCCGCCGAGGTGCTGATCTGGGCGACCGGATTCGACGTCAACCACCAGCTCGGGCCCATCAACGTCTGCGGGCTCGACGGGCTCGAACTGAACGCCGCGTGGGGCGAGGCCGCCTATGCCTACCTGGGCATCACCGTTCCCGGCTTCCCGAACTTCTACTGCATGTTCGGTCCGGGCACCAACGCCGTGAACGGCGCCAGCATCATCTACAACTCCGAATGCCAGATGCGCTACATCCTGGGCTGCATCGACATGGTGCTCGCCGGCGGTGCCCGCTCGGCAACGGTCCGCGCCGAGGCCTGCGACCAGTACAACCGCCGCAACCAGGAACGACTCAAAACGATGGTGTACACCCATCCGGCGGTGATCAGTTACTACAAGAACTCGGCGGGAAGTGTTCCGACACTGTATGGCTCGCGCATCGTCGACTATTGGAAGTGGACCAACCGTCCAAATCCCGACGACTACGAACTGCGGTCATAAGTTGTGACGGCGGCAAGGCGTGGGGGCATTCGGGGGTGGGGCCAACTGCCTGCGATACCCGGCGAAGGTGGGCCAGCTTTTTTTCGTCGCGGCCGGCCATCGAGAAACAGCCCGCGTGTGCTGCCGATCTTGCGGTCGACTTTGATTTTGAAACCGGCCAGGTCGCCTGTCTCAGCGCAATCCTCGATCCTGCAGAGACACGAATCTGAGGCAGAACCCCGATGACATCACGGGAGACGACCGGCATCACCACAGGTCACAGCTACGCGATATGACACCGAATTTGAGAACCTACTCCCCGCTGGCCAACAGCGCGGTTGCTCAGCTGGCCTTCGGACGCGGCCGCCGCTTGCGCCGCTGCGAGCCCGCACCCGGTAGCGCGACCCGAAACAATGAGCTCACCATCGCGGGCACCTCGTCGGAGCGGCCCTCCGGCAGAAACAGCATGGACATGACGCTGCGCAAGAACAGCTCACCGAGCTGACGCGTCGTCAACGCCCCGCTGACCACCAGCGGCGATTCCTGCACCGCTGGACCCAACGCCGCGGTGACCGTCTCGGCAAGCGTGGGGAAGGTTTCCCGAATGAACCACAACGTGAAATCGGGGGCGACGTCCAGCATCCGGACGAAATCACCGCCGGCGGCGCGGTAAGCGATGATGGTGTCCAACACCACCTGGACACGGTCCGCAGGGTCGGGGTTGACCTCGATCGCAGCCGCGAACGCGCCGGCGATCCCGCCTTCGAAGTGCCGACCCAACGCGGCCAACACATCGTCCTTGCTGGTGAAGTAGCGATAGAAGGTGCCGCGGGCGACACCGGAGGATTCGCAGATGTCACTGACCGAAAGCTTCTGCGTTCCTTGCCGGGTGATCGCCTTCATCGTGCCAGCCACGATCTTCTCCACGGTCTTGTCCGAGCGCTGATCCATTCCGGCCATCTACCAGTTCACCTCATTAGCAAGCCACTCAGCCGCGGAATGGCGCCGCTATTGGACTTCGTCTCTTTCTGACCGACTGGGGCAGCCTGGTCAATTGGCGTCGTACGTGTTCAAGTATGGCTTACACCGCATCAATATCGGGCACCGCGACGCCCCGGATATGATCAAGCCCACGTCGACCGGGTGATCTGTGCCATTCGTGCGGGCAGGAACGGCCAGCTCAGCTTGCGCGCGGTCCCGCGGTATCGCGCGGTCCCACGGTGTTACAGAGTATCCCGATACCCTCGATTTGCGTCTCGACGACATCTCCCGGTTGCAGAAATCGGCCGTCCTCAAGCCCGACACCCGCGGTGGTCCCGGTAAACAACAGGTCACCACAGCGCAATTCGACACGTTCGTTAACGTAGGCGATCAACTCGGGCACCGGCCACACCATCGCCCGGGTGTTGTCGTGTTGGCGCTGTTCACCGTTGACCCGCAAGATGATGTCGAGTTCTGGCTGCTGGGAGGCGGACAGCTCCGCGGGTGTCACGATCCACGGCCCGATCGGGGTGGTGCGGTCCAGCGATTTCATACTGAACAGGTCAAGTCCGACGATCCCTTTGGCGTCTCGGGCGCTGATGTCGTTACCGACGGTGAAACCCAGCAACGGTGCTGCGGCACCCCCGCCCATGACGATCACGAGTTCAACCTCGTAGTCCAATTGTGCGGTGGTCGCAGGGTATCGGATTTCGTCGTTCGGCCCGATGATCGCCGAATTCGGCTTCATGAACGCGGTCGGGTGCGGCGGTGGTTCGCTGACGCCTAAACGTTGCAGGTGCGCGAGGTAGTTCGCGCCGACACCGAACACCCGACCTCCTGGATCGAGGGGGGCGAGCAGCCGAAGATCAGCGAGCAACTCCGCGTCTGTGCTCAGCGGCATCCGTTTGAGATCCTCGGCTGCGGCAATTGCGGCCCAGCTGCCGATGTCACCGGCAATCCGCCGCACGGTGTCGGCATCGGGGTCGATGAGCCCCCAGAACCACTCGTTGCCAGCGCTGAATCTGCCGATCCGCATGTGTGCCTTCCCGTCGGAGTGTCAGCCGAATATCTGCGCGGCGTTGCGGTCGATGATCTCGGACAGCACCGTTGCCGCAACGTCGTGTGTCCGTGGGTAGTTCGCGGTGTCGCGATAGCTTTCAAACGCCAATAACACCGGGTAGTCACTGCCGAGCAAGATCCGGTCGGCGCCGAATGCATCGACGGCGCAACGCAATGCGGCCGCTGAGCCGTGCCCCACGGTGTCGTAGAAGAATCGTCGGGCCGTGCGGCTCGGCCGCTCGGGCAGGTCCGGGCAGGACAGCGGCAGCTGATTGTCCAGCCGGTTGAGCATCATCGGCAGTGCGCCGCCGAGATGCGGAATGATGATGGTGATGTCCGGGAACCGCTGTGGGATCCGTCGCAGAATCAAGTGCAGCGCAACGGTGGTGTCCTCGAACACCGCCCCGGCGGTGGGCGCCAGTCCCCAGTCGGTGAGCAGCCCGGAACACAAGCCGTTGACGCAGGGGTGGTAAAACAGCACCGCCCGCCGCCGGTTCAGTTCCTCGTAGAGCGGGTCGAACCGTTCCGCCACCACCGACTCGCCGAGGCACGCACAGTGCAGGGCGACCCCGACCATGCCGAGCTCGTCGAGGCAGCGTTCCAGCTCGGCGATCGACGCATCCAGGTGCGGCAACGGCAACGCCGCGTAAGCGCCCAGACGCCGCGGGTGCCGGCGCACCGCAGCCGCGTGCGCGTCGTTGACGCAACGGGCGGCGGCCACGGCATCCGCCTCGTTGCCGGCGTAGGGGGCGAACACCGCCGACAAGAGCTGGCGTTCGACGCCGGCATCATCCATCAGGGCGATCCGTCGCTGCAGCGCTTCTGCACCGTCGGTGACCGCGTCGTCGCCGGGCGCTGAGGCGCCGCCGTCGGCGGTATAGCCGGGGATGACGATTCCCATACCCGCAAGCAGTTGGTGGTAGTGCGGGATGAAAACGTGGGCGTGGACGTCGATGCTCACGGGCGGCTCTCAAACGCCCGCAGCGCGTAGGCCAAGCGGCCACTGCCCACCATCTGGGCCGCGAACATGGCGATTTCCACGATCTCGTCGGTGTTGAAGTGATCGCCCAAGCGGTCGAAGTCCGCGGGTCCGAGAGAAAGATGGTCGGTCGCGAACGCCTCGGCGAACGCAAGCGCGGCCCGTTCGGCCGGGCTGAATCGGGGGTCGTCACCCGCCAGGCAGGCGATGTCCTCCTCGCTGACATCCGCCGATTTACGCGATGTCTGGCAGACCTCGCACTGGTTGATCGCCGCGATCCGCAGTCGCACCAACTCCAGCAGCCGTCCGGGCAGGACGGAGCTGTCGTAGAACCGCCGATGTAATGCGATTTGGGCCTGTGCGAGTTCGGGGCGCCGTGCCCAGATCCGTGGCAGGACGGTAGATGATAATGCGCCGTCGCGCACGGCCCCGGTGATGGCCGCCGCGAGATCGGGCGACAGCTCGGCATCGGGGACCGGCGCGATCAGCGGATCGGACATACTCAGGCTTCGACGAACTCGATCAGCGTCCCATCGAGCTCCCCCGGATCGACCTGCAGATAGGAACCGCCGACGGCTTCGCTGTCGTCTACGCGGGTGTAGCGGGTCTGTCGGGCCTGCAGGTCGGCGGCCTTGGCGTCCAGCCCGTTGACCGCGATCCGAATGTAGTAGGGACCCGGCCCCCACGTCGCCAGGTAGCGGCCGGTTTCGCAGTTCCACCGCACCGGCTCGATGAGGTCCAGCGTCGCACTGTGGCCGACGGTGAACCTGATCCTGGCCCGCCGATACCCCTCGCGCTCAAAGAGCTCGACCGGACCGGACGCGACGATGTCCAGGTTGGTGTCCAACAACCGCAGCGTCTCGTCGAGGTCGCGAACCAGAAAACTCCGGTTGACGATCCGAACCATCTGGCCCGGTTGCGGATCACGTGGCTGCGGCGTGGTCGCACCGAATGTCTCCGGCGGCATCTGCAACGGCGCGATGGGATGCCACTCCAAACACAGCCCACCATCGACCACCGGCCGGTACCTCGGCTGCTCGGGTGTGGTCCCCACCCACAGTCGTTCCCAGGCCAGCCGATCGTCGATCGGCGCGATTCGGAAGGGCAACCGGCGCCGGTGCAGCTTCTCGATCAGTTCCTCGATACCGTCGGTGGCGATCACGCAGGAATGCGTCTTGATCGGACGGAACCGGCCTTGAAACTCGTGCAGGCTGTCCAGGTAATCCGAGAAGATCGGATCGACTGGCTTCTCTACCTCCCAATGATGTTGCGGTTCAAGCCGAGTAGGCGCCACCGCCAGTGACTTGTGTACCCGAAGAAAGTGTGCAATGTAGCCGTGGGTGGCGAAGCCCTGACGCCAGTTGGGATGTTCCAGAATGCCGAGCCGCTCGACGAGCAGCTTGGTATGGCCGTCGGGGTCGGGGACCATCAGGTCGGCCGACAGCAGAAAGTCCGTCATCTCGGCTCCTTAGACCGTGATGTCCAGCAGCGAGGACGCGTTCTGGTAACAGATCTTGGCCGTATCGGCGTCGGAGACCTTCATGCCCTCGAGCAGGTACCCGCGGATCTGATCGCTGCCGTTGAAGTTGGTTCCGTACAGCAGACGATCCGCGCCGACCGAGTCGATGACGGCCTGACGCATGATCGGGTCATGGACCAGCGGATCGAAGTAGAAGTTCTCCAGATAGCTCAGGAACGGCTTCTTGTTCAGCCCGTCGGACAGGTTGCCGGCGGTCGCGTCGAAGCGGCCGATCTGGTACGGCGCGAATCCACCGCCGTGGGTGATGCACACGGTCAGGTCGGGCACCTTGTCCAGGACGCCGCCGCAGATCAGGTTCCAGAACGCCACCGTCTCGTCGTAGCAGAAGCCGACGATCGATGTGGTCTCGAACTGGTCCTTGGACGGGTCCTCCCAACCGACCGATTGGTTGTAACCGTGGACGTAGACCGGCACATTGAGTTCGGCACACCGCTTCCACACCGGCAGCAGCGCCTCGTCGTGGAATTCATGCCCGCCGAGGTTGACGCCACCGGTGTTGACACCGCGGGCGCCGAGTTTGACTGCCCGGTCAAGTTCTTTGACCGCCTCGTCAGGATTCTGCAGGGGTAGCGGAGCCCACCAGTACAACCGGTCCGGCGCCTCTGCGCAGTACTGCGCGAACTCGTCGTTGACCATCCGGCACCACTTGGTACCGAAATCACCGGTGTGGTACATGAACGCGTGTGCGGGGACTGAGACCACCGCCTTGTCGATGCCGCGTTCGTCCATCTGCTTGAGCCGGTTCGGCGCCTTCATCCATTCCATCGGCGACGAGTCCTCGCCGGACTTGTGGGCCTCGCTGGCCTCTTTCGTGCCCAATGTCAGCTGCCATTTGCCGATCGTCATGCGCTGCTGTCCCTGGGCGTCGGGGGCGAACCGCGGACCCCAGAACGGGTCGAAGTCCAGCATTTTCGGTTGGATGTGGTGAGCGTGCAAATCAATGATCATAAGTAGCGTTACCTTTCTAGGGGATTTCAAGCCTTCTAAGGATTCCTAGCCTGGCGCGGTGACCGGTCTGACGGTCGGAGCCCAGCCCTCAGCGACGAACTTGTGGCCCCACACCTCGGCTGTCGACGGCTTCTCCTGGACGAACGTCTCGTCGTCGAGAACCACGCCGCCGGCGCCGAATTCGATGTCGAACCCGGTGGGGGAGCGCATGTAGAACGACACCAGTGTGTCCATCATGTGGCGACCAAGGGTCATGGTGATCTGCATGTCGCGTTCCTGTACCAGGTCATATGCCTTGCCCACGTCGTCGAGGCTCTTGCCCTCGATCGCGATGTGCTGCACACCGCGCAGGCCGGGGATCGTGACGTAGCCGAGTACGTGGCTGCGGGAGTTGCACCGGAAGAACTGCGGACCGAACACGCCCCCGTCCGGGGTCGGCGTGAGATAGCCGGCGAACAGTTCCATTCCCAAGATGTCGTTGATGAAGTTGTCCATGTCGTCGCCCCACTCGGGGACCACCATCACGACGTGGCCGACCCCCTCGGCCCCGGCGACGAATCCGTGGTGCGGCTTGCCCGGCAGGAACGACCCCGCGGTGAAGGTCGCGGCGTAGAACAGTTCGTGGACGAATTCGTGCGGGTCGCGCAGCCTAATGATGCCCGTCACGGTCCGCTCGGCGCATTCTTCGGCGGTGGCCAGCTCGTAGGGGTAGCCTTTAGCGTCCAGCTCAGCGGCAGCGTCACGGAATGCCTTGCGGTCGCGTAACTCCCAGCCGATGTAGGCGAGCCGGTTCTCCGGCCCAGGGTGTATGGCGATGCGGTGGTGGCGATCATCCATCCGCAGGTAGACAGTGCCGTCCGGGCCCGGATCGTTCAGTCCGAGTCCGAAAATCTCTGGCCCGAACGATTCCCACTCCTTGGCATCAGGGGACTCGAATCCGAGGTATCCCAGCGTGCTGATTTTCACGATCCTGCCTCCTGTGATTAGTCAGATGACGGCAATGTGGCTGCGTGATTGACCCTGAGTTGTCGACCGTCTACGGCCAGCGGCCCGGCCCCGGCTTGGATGCACAGCACCTCCAGGCCGGATTCTGGGTCACAGTAACGCTTTCCGGTCTCCACGCCCTCCGAACCGGATGAGGTGACATTCAAATTCCGTGGCTCGGTGTCACCAAGGATCTTCATCGGTACCTGGCCGCAATTCATTTGCACCGGCGTACGAGGTGCCCGCACCACGATCACTTGGGTGGAACAATGTGTGCTCATCAATCGGGTTCCAGGTGTGAGCGTCGGAGTGGTTGGCGTCATAGAAATATGGCGAGATTTTGCGTGCCGAGCGTGGCCTGGTCGGAATAGATGGTGCGCTTGGCGATCTTCAACACGCCATCCTGACGTCGGATACGGTCGACGCGACGCGCCGAGACGATCTCGAAGTTGTGTTCCTGGTACCTGTTACGCAGCAACAGCAGTGAACTGGTCACCTCGTACTCGTCATCTCCGGCTCGGAATACCCGAATGTTGGTGACGTGCCGGCGGGTGCGCGACGGTGGTTTCTCAGCCCACGCGCTCATAGTTGCGGCCAGCCGGGTGGCCTTGATTCCCAGCGTCAGAATCGTCTCGTCGAACATGAACATGCCATCGGAGAATTCCGAGCCGTCCACCAGATCGCGAGTCGACCGTACCGGCATCCGGTAGCGCAGGTCGGGGGTCATCAAACCGACCCACTCGAGCAGTTTTCCCGAATCCAGCAGGTATGCCTCGTCTTCGAGAAACTCGACGATCTCGAAATGTTCCGGTTCACCGAAATGCACCCGTTGCTGGGGCACTTCGGCGATGGGAGCGTCTGGCGTCGTGGGTTCAGTAGTTGTCATCAGGTGTCCTTCAGCATCTTGTCGAAGTAGGTGAGCCACCAGTTCCACTGGTTGTCGTCCTTGCCGAAACCGTCGTAGACATGTCCGCCACCGGGCCAGCCCTCGGGGACGCGCTCACCGGAGAAAGCGTGATAGCGAATTTTTTGTTGAGAACCCATGTAGCCCTCGGACATCCGAGTCATCTGCGGCCAGGTGTCGGCGTCGTCCGTCTCCACGAATCCGCTCACCCCGAAGGACAGATTCGAAGTGTTGCTCATCCGTTCGCGGAGTTCCGGCGCCGCACCCTTCTCCACCAGGAACCAGTTGTAGAACTCGAATTCGCCCGGGGCCAGTGGCACGAACGCGTGCCAGGAGATCAGCGACGACATCCCGTCCGGCATCGGCATGTTCAACGAGAAGCAGCCGACGTTCGGAAACAGACCACCGACACAGGGTGGACAATCGGCCAGCAGGCGTAGCTCGGCTTCGCCGAACCGCTGCTGCAGGAACGGAATGTGGTCGGCGGTCATGCCCGGTGGCGGCTGCATGGTGAGTCTTTCCACCACGGACATGTTTTCCAACCCTTTGTCTTTCATCAGGTTGATAAAAGGCTCGGTCTGATCGACGCAGCGCAAGCCGTGACCGTTGGCACTGACGTTGACACCGGCCATAGCGGTCGGTTTGTCCTCACCGCCGGCCATCATCTCCAGTTCCTGCAGGGAGTAGTGCAGGGTGAGGTTGTGGTAGCCATCCCCGGAGTGCTGCTCACCGGCGCATTTCCAGTTCGCCCGGATCACGAAACGCTGTGGGGGGCCCAGGACTTCGAGTCCGCCCTCGCTGCGGTCGAACATCAGATCGGTGTAGAACTTGATATCGCCGAGGAACTCCTCGAGGGATTCGGCGTTCTCATCCCAGTTGGCGAAGATCATGCCGGCGTAGGTATCGACGCGGGCCTTGCGCAGGCCGAGCTCTTCCTTGGGCAGGATTCGGCCGTGCATCTCCTCCTTGGCGATCGGCGAGCCGAGGAACCGGCCTTCGTTGCTGAACGTCCAGCCGTGGTAGGGACACTTGAAGGTGGCGCCCTTGCCTCCCTCGGAACGACAGATCTGCATCCCGCGGTGGCTGCAGATGTTCAGCAGTACGTTGATGCCCATCTTGCGGTCGCGGGTCACGATCACCGGGTCCAACCCGATCTGCCGCATGATGTAGTCGCCGGGTTGCGGTATCTCGGATTCGTGCCCCAGCAGGGTCCAGGTCCTGCCGAACAGGTTCTTCATCTCCAGGCGGAAGACCTCCGGGTCGCTGAGCAACCGCATCGACACTTCGCGTTTCTCGTAGTCGATCAGGTCACGCAGCGGTGTGCCGTCGGCGAGCACGGGGCCCGTTGCGGTGGGCAGTTCACGGTCAAGGATGGTCATCGCTCCTCCGGAAGGCAATGGCGAATGGGCTGTGAGCTAGGTCTCCAGATGAATGTACACGTGCGACTAAAACTGTTCAATATGTCGCCTAGGTGATCGCTCCGCCTTCCTTCAGGCGGGCCAAGTCGTCCCAGTCGAATCCGACGCCGAGGAGAACTTCCTCGGTGTGCTGACCATGCGCGGGCGCGGCGCCGCGGGGGTTTGCCGCGGTCTCGTCGAACCGAACCGGATTGGCGACGACGGCCAACTCGACACCCTCGGCCGTGACGATCGTCGGCAGATAACCATTGGCCAGCACCTGCGGATCGGCGTGCGTTTCCAGTGCGGTGCGCACCGGTGACCACACCCCCTTGAGGGTGCGCAACCGCTGACTCCAGTCGTCGAGGGTGCGCCCGGCGAAGACCTCGCGCAGCACAGCGATGCATTCGCGATTGTTGGTCCGGCGTGCCTGCGCGTCGTGAAACCGCGGGTCGACGATCAGGTCGGGCCGCTCCAAGTGCTCACAGAGATCGGGCCAGAATCGGTCGGATTCCAGCATGATCAGTGTCAGATGCCGATTGTCGGCGGTTCGGTAGTAGGCGCGCGCAATGGGATTGGGCAAGTTGTCCGGATCGTGCGCGGGTATCGCTTTACCTTCATACAGTTTGGCGGCGACCACCGGGAAGCCGAGGTTCCACAACCCGAGGCCGAGCAGGGAAACGTCCACGACGGGCGGTTGCCGGCCGCGCTCGCGCGCCAGCAGTGCGGCGGAGATGCCACCGGCGAGGGTGAGTCCGCCCATCAGGTCACCGAAGCCCGACGGCTGATCGACCAGGTGGGGGGAGTCGTGCGGAGTGAGTGCGTCGGCGATTCCGGACCGGGCGAAGTAGGATGAGCCGTCGTAACCTCCTTTGCTCGCCTCATCACCCCGGGTGCCCTGACCGCTGCCCAGGGCGTACACCAGGTGGGGATGGCGGGCCCGGATCGTCTGCGGGTCCACGCCGAGTTTCTCCCGCACTCGGGGCAGGAAACTCGTGACGAAGACATCCGCGCTCTCCAGCAGACGGTCCAGCGCGGCGCGACCTTCGGTGCTGGCCAGGTCGATACCGACGCTGCGCTTGCCGCGGTTGGGCTGCTCGATCAGATAATTCGCGCCGCCGACATCCCCGGTCACCAGGCCGGAGCTGATCAGCCCGCGTTGCGGGTCGCCGGTTTCCGGGTGTTCGATCTTGATCACGTCGGCGCCCCAGTCGGCCAGCACGGCGCCGGCGGAGGGCACGAACGTCCAGGCGGCGGCCTCCACCACGGTGATGCCGGCCAACGGAAGCGGTGCGCCGTCGGTCACTGCTCCGCCTGGGCGAACAGCGCGTTGATCGCCGCCATGGTGGGAAGGTGCGCCAGCACGCCGCCGTCGACCTGCAGCACCTGGCCGGTGATGTAACTCGACCGCGGGGAGGCCAGGAACGCCACCGCCTCGGCGATGTCAGCGGGGTTACCGAGCCGGGGGATCAGGCAGTTGTCGATGAAAATCTGCTGGATCTGTTCGGGCATGGTGGCCAGCATGGTCTCGCTGGTGATCAAACCCGGGGAGACGACGTTGCAGCGGATCGAGTGCTTGCCGTATGCGGCGGCGACAAACCGAGACAGCCCGTTGACACCGGCCTTGGAAGTGCCGTAGGCAACCGTCATGCTGTCCCCGGACAGTGCCTGGTCGCTGGAGATGTTGATGATCGACCCGCCGCCGGACTCGATCAACAAAGGGACGGCGTGTTTGCACATCAGCATGGTGCCGCGCACGTTGACCGACTGCATCTCGTCCCACATGGCGACGTCCATGTTGACCACATCGAAATCGAATGCCGCCTTGTTGGTCAGACCCGCGTTGTTGTCCAACACGTCGAGGCGTCCGTGGTTTGACTTCACCGATCCCAGCAGGGCGACCACACTGTCTTCGGAGCTGATGTCGACTTCTTGGGTATCCAACCGGCCGCGATCGGATCCCACCGACTCGCGCAACCGGGCGAAGTCGGTGCCCGGCAGATCCGCGGCCACCACGGTGGAGCCCAGTTCCAGCAACGTCTTCACGGTGGCCGACCCGATACCGCCGGCGGCGCCGGTCACTATCGAGACTGTCCCGGCAAGTTCATCCGTTCTGCTCAACTACCTAGCCCTTCGCTTCGTGAGATGGGGTGACGACGCATGGGCCGAACAGCCCGTGCGGATGGCTTGGTGTTTACTCCGCGGGCTCGCCGGACCGATGGACCGTGATGACCTCTTCCGGGCAGGAGTAGGCGGCGTCTTCCGCCGTCGCCAGCAGTTCGTCGGGAATCTCGGTCATGTTGAGTACGACGAAGCCGTTCTCGTCCAGTGCGAACACCTCCGGACACAACTCGACGCATATCCCGTAGCCGCAGCACTTGTTGCGATCGATCTCGACCAAGTGGGCGGTGGTGATGTCGCTGGTATCGCTCATTGGGTCCTCTTAATGCCCCTTCTCCGGCGTGATATGAGACACTATAGTCATATTTTGTCCTATTTGCACACATGGATCCGAGGTGCAGTTTTGACACGCACAGTGGTGGTCGTCGGGGCCGGTTTGGCCGGCGGCACGGCGGCACTGACCCTTCGCTCGAAGGGTTTTGACGGCCGGGTGATTCTCGTCGGAGACGAGAAGCACCCCCCGTATTCGCGCCCGCCGCTGTCGAAGCAGCTGATACGCGGGGAATTCGACATCCCCAGGACCCATCTGCGCCCGGCGGCGCTGTGGGAGAAGCGCGAGGTGGAGTTCGTGCTGGGCAGGGCGGTCACCGAAGTCGACGTGGCCGCGCACCGCGTCGTGCTCAGCGACGGCGAACCGATCGGATATGACGCGTTGTTGTTGGCCACCGGGGGGCGGGCGCGCGTCCTACCCGAACAGAGACCGGTGGACGGGGTCCATGTGCTGCGGACCATCGACGACGCGCTGGCCATCCGCGAACATGTGGGTCCGGGTAAGCGGCTGTTGCTGGTCGGCGCGGGGTTCGTCGGGGCGGAATTGGCCGCCAGCGCAGCGACGTTGGGGACGCAGGTGACAGCGCTCGAAGCAACCGGCGTGCCATTGGGTCGCGGGCTGCCCGCCGCGTTGGGCGAGATCTATGGCCGGATGCACGCCGCGCACGGCGTCGACATCCGTGTCAACTCCACGGTAAGCGAGGTGGTGCCCGGCTCCGGAGGAGTCGTCACTCGACTGTCCGACGGAGCGGTGTTCGAGTCCGACGCCGTCGTGGTCGCAATCGGCCTGCTGCCGGATTTGACGTTGGCGACGGCGGCGGGTCTGGCCGTCGACAACGGTATCCTCGTGGACGAGTACTGCCGCACCAGTGGCCCGGACGTGTTCGCTGCCGGTGATATCGCCAACCATCCCAATCCGATTCTGGCCCAACGGGTTCGCGTCGAGCACTGGCAGAACGCCCAGCATCAGAGCGCGATCGCCGCCCACAACATCGCGGCCACCGACAGCGCAGATCACGAGATGTTCGCCGAGGTGCCGTGGGTGTGGTCGGATCAGTACGACATCAACCTTCAGGTCACGGGTCGTCCGTTGCCCACCGACGAGGTGGTGTTTCGTGGCGATCCGGAGTCGGCCGAGTTTTCGGCGATGCTGTTGCGTGACGGTGTGCTGATGGCCGCGGTCGGCGTCAACTGCGCCGACGACGTGCGGGTTGCGCGCGCCGCCATCGGACTCGGCCTGCGGCCTGATCGCTGCGCCTTGGCCGATACCTCTACCGATCTACGAGAGCTGCTTCACCCTGACCGAAAGGCGAGTCACGTATGAGGATTGCACGAGTCGACGTCGACGGGCAGCCGTCCTGGGCTGTGCTCAGGGACGGTGCCGTCGACCTCATCGAGGGGCCGCTGCGGGATTGGGGGCCGGACCTGGTGGCCGACTTCACGGCGACGCCACCGTTGACGGGCCGCAGCGTCGATCTGGATTCGGTGTCTCTGCTGATGCCGGCGGATCCGGGAGCCAAGGTGGTGGCGGCCGGGGCCACCTACGCCAAACACGTTGCGGGCCTCGGCTTGAAAATGCCGGACAAGCCGGCGGCCTTCCTGAAGCCCTACGAGTCGCTGATCGGCCCGTTCGACGAGATCGTCTACCCGCCGCTCACCTCGCAACTCGACTACGAGGTCGAATTGGTCGTCATCGTCGGGAAGCAGCTGCGGGCCGGAGATTCCGGTGTGGCGGGCATTCTCGGCTACTGCGTGGGCAACGACGTCTCGGCGCGGGATCTGCAGTTCGGCGGGTCGGTGACCGGTATGGACATCTTCTCCGGCAAGGGGCTCGACGACACCAGTGCGCTCGGTCCCTGGATCGTCACCCGCGACGAGTTCGGTGACGACGATCCGGATTTGGAGCTCACCCTGACCGTCGATGGTGAGGTGCGGCAACAGGATCGAACCTCGTCGCTGGTGTGGGGCCCGGGAGAGCTGATCGAGTACGTGGCGCAACGCAGTCGGTTGGCCCCCGGTGATGTGCTGTTCACCGGGACACCGGCCGGCGTCGCGCACGAAGACGGCCGCTACCTGCAACGCGGCCAGGTGGTCGAGGCGACGGTCGAGAAGCTCGGCTCGGTGCGCAACACCGTGCGCTGATCGCCAATCGGTATCGCCGGGGTGGACTAGGAGTCGCCGTCGCCCACGCTGACAAGAACTTTCCCGACCGCTCGTCGCTTCGCGAGTTGGTTCAACGCCGAGACGATGTCGTCGAGCGGATAGACGCTTCCGATGTGCGGACGCACGCGACCGTCGAGGAGCAGCTGAAGCACTTCGGCCCGATGTGCCGCGGCGAGATCGGGCAGGTGATCGAGAATCGTGCGATTCTCGAATCCCATCACCGAAATACCTTTGAGCAGAACAAGGTTCAGCGGAATGCGGGGGATTTCACCCGCGGCGAATCCCAGCACAACGTAACGACCGCCCCATCGCATCGCCCGCAGCGCCTGCTCGGCGTAGGGTCCTCCGACGGGATCGATCACTACCGAAGCGCCGCCGTCGGTGAGCGCGTTGAGCCGGGATTTCACATCGTCGCTGGTGTAGTCCACCGCGGCGACCGCGCCGCGTTCGAGCGCGATGGCGAGCTTGGCCGGCGAGCCGCCAACCGCGATCGGGCGGGCCCCCAGCGCCAGCGCGATGTCCACGGCAGCCAAACCCAACCCGCCGCTGGCGCCCAGTACGGTGACGTGCTCGCCGGGCCGCACCTCGGCGAAGGTATGCAGGGCGTGGTAGGCGGTCGTGTAGGTGACGCCGAACGCGGCGAGTTGTCGCATGTCGACGTCGACTGCCGTCGGGATGGGCGTCAGGCGACCGGCGTCGATCACGACTCGTTCGGCGAACGCGCCGTGGGTGGCCAGACCGAAGACCACGTCGCCCGGCCGTACCGAAGCCACGTCATCCGCGATTTCGAGGACCCGGCCCGAAAACTCGCACCCCGGTGTGTAGGGCGGCAGCACGCTCGCCTGGTATTTACCGGCCAGCACCAGCAGGTCGGGAAAGTTGACCGCTGCCGAATGGACCGCGACGCGGGCGGTGCCCGGACGCAGTTCCGGCTCATCGACGTCTTCGACGGTGACCACCTCGGGGCCGCCCGAAGACCGCGCCATTGCTGCTCGCACGGATAGGACGCTATCGCCCGTGCGGCCTGGTGGCCGCCATCGCCGCGAATAGGGCGAGCAGCGTGCTGGCGGAGGCCGCACCGCTACCCAGGTCGCGGGCGCGGGCATGCGACCCGACGGCCAACGCGAAGTAGATGGTGAGCATCACCGTCGTCAGGCGCGCCAACGCCGGGAACCGCGCCACCGAGCACAGTCCGATCGCGGCCGCCGCTTTGATCGGCGGGAAGATCCACCGATAGCGGTGCGGAAAGTTGACGGCGTCCAGCCCCTCGGTGACCAGCCGCAACGGAATCGCGTAGATCACGGCGTCGAACGCCATGAACGCGGCCATCGCGTAATAGGTCTTCGGCGACGACACGAAATTCCTTGCCATGAAGGTCCTTTCAATCATCGGTCATAGCCCGGGCGGGCGGCTGTGGTAGCGCGGCAGGTGTTGCCCGCCGTCGACGTGGATCACTTCACCGGTGATGTAGCGGCTGTCCTCCCCGGCCAGGAAAACCGCGACCGGAGCGATGTCGTCTTCGGGGTCGCCGACCCGGCCCAGCGGGTTTTGCGCCGCGGACATCTCGGCGAATCCGGGAACCGCCTCGGCCAGTTGGTGAAACACGCTTCCCTTGGCGGCCGGTGCGATCGCGTTGACCAGCACGTTGTAGCGGCCCCATTCGGCGGCCGCCGATCGGGTCAGGCCGCGGATGGCTTCCTTGGTGGCGTTGTAGTCGACGTGTAGCCACGCCGCGGCCTCGGCGTCGATGGAGTACAGGTTGATCACCCGGCCGCCGCCGTGCCGACGGAAGTGCGGCAGCGCGGCCCGCATGGACCACCACGTCGCCCACAGTCCGGTGTGCAGCAAGGCGTCGAGGTCGGCGTCACTCTTGTCTTCCAGCGGCACGTTGGGCGACAGCGCGATCGCGTTGTTCACCACGACATCGAGCCGCCCGAACACATCGACCGCGCCGTCGATGACGGCTTGCACGTCCGCCTTGACGCCGACGTCGGTGCGGACGAACACCGCCCGGCCGCCGGATTGCTCGATGTCGGCGGCGGTTTGTTTGCCCGCCGCGTCGTCCAGCTCGGCGATCAGCACCGCTGCGCCCTCGCGGGCGAACCGACGGGCGATCCCCCGGCCGATACCCTTGCCCGCGCCGGTGATTACCGCGACTTTGCCGTCGAGTCGCCTCACGTTGCGTCCTTTTCCGATCGATCAGGCGGTGCGGTGTCAGAAGTGTCGATGAAGCGGTTACGCAGGGTGCCGAGCCCGGCGACCTCGAGCGCCACCTCCTGGCCCATCTGCGGAAATCTTCCCAGCTCCAACCCACAACCGCCGCCGACGGTTCCGACCCCGATCACATCACCGGGATACAGCGTCTCGTCGCGGCTCAGGTAGCTGATGATCTCCGGTACCGAGTAGTGCAGGCTGTCGGTGCGCCCGCGGCTCCACTCCTCGTCGTCTACCCGGGCCACCATCGCATTGCCCCGGGTGGGGTCGAATTCGTCGGGTGTCACCAGAAACGGGCCGAGCACGTTGCCGCCGTCGAAGTCTTTCCCCTTGGCCGGGCCCAAAAACGCGCGCATTTCGGCCAGCTGGATGTCACGACACGAGACGTCGTTGAAGACGGTGTAGCCGGCCACGTGCTCGAGCGCTCGCCCGAGTGGTATGTCGCGGCCGGCCTTGCCGATGACGGCGGCGAACTCCAGTTCGTAATCCATGCGTGTCTCGCCGGCCGGACGCCGTATCGGCATGCCGGTGCCCACGACCGACGCCGGATTGCCCTTGTAGTAGACCGGATGCCGGTACCACTGCTCGGGGACCCCGCGCCCCCCGGACGTGTTTTTCACGTGCTCCTCGAAGGCCGAGCAGTCCCGGATCGATGTCGGACGCGGCAGCGGCGCCAGCAACTCCACGTCGGCGAGGCGGTGGCGCAGCTGTTGGCCGGCCTCGTTGCGGTCGGCACCGAACTCGCCGGAGCGCACTTCGTCGAGCGCGTCGCGACTCACCGGGCCGTTGAGAAGCACTCCCAGCAGGTCGGGCGGCAGGATGGCATCGGCGACGGGCCCGACCCGGTCGGCGGCCAGCCGCGCAGTGAGCAGTTGGGTGTAGGCGGCGTTGACATCCAGCAGGGTGTCGGGCTCGTCGAGCAGCCCAAGACGGCGTGCCGGCCCGACCGGGGTGTTGACGGTGAAGGTTGCCAGCCGCATCAGCGATCCCAGACCAGCGGCAGGGCCGCCACGCCGGCCACCGAGCTGGCGTACCGAACAATTCGGGCGCCCTCTTTGAGCCGATACGTCGGTATGCGGCGATGCCAGTGCTCGTAGGCCACCGCGAGCTCGATCCGCGCCAGGTGCGAGCCGGGGCAGCGGTGCGGTCCGACCCCGAATGCGACATGACGGGTGCGTCCGCGGTCGAACCGAATCTCGTCAGGGTCGTCGAACATCGCCGGATCACGGTCGGCGGCAACGGTGTTGATCAGCACCCGGTCGCCTTTGCTGATGAGCTGGCCACCGATTTCAACGTCTTGGGTGGCGGTTCGGCCGGCTAGGATCAACGACTCCACCCGCAACATCTCCTCGACCGCCAGCGGAATGATGGCCGGGTCGGCGACGATCTGGTCTCGCAGGTCGGGTCGTTGTGCCAGCCGCAGAAACTGCAGGCCCAGCGAACTGGTCACGGTGTCCAGCCCCGCCAGGAACAGCAGATAGGTCATGTCGAGGATTTCTTCGTCGGTGAGCTTGTCACCATCCACCTCGGCGGCGTGCAGGGTGCTGATGATGTCCTCGCCCGGGTGCTGTTTGCGGTCGGCGAGCAGTTCGGCCAGGTACTCGTTGAGCTCCTCGCCGGCGCGTCGACGGATGGTGCCGTCGGTGTCGTCGTGGTGGCCGTGCAGCAGCGTGTTCTTCCAATCGTGGAACCGGGCGGCCTGGTCCAGCGGCAGCCCCATCATCCCGGTGAAGATCACCGTCGGGAGCTTCTCGGCGAAGTCGCCGACGAACTCGCACTCGCCGTCGTCGATGAAGGAATCGATCAGCGAGTCGGTGACCTCGCGGATGTGGCCCTCGATGCTCTTCATTCGGCCGGGGGAGAACACCGGGAGCAGCAGCGCGCGGTACCTGGACTGCACCGGCGGATCGACTTCCATCGGCAGCAGCGGGCGGCTCTGCCCCAGCCCCGCGGGGATGTTCACCGACGGCGCGGTGGCGAACAGCTCATAGTGCTGCATCGCGTAGTGCACGGTCTCATAGCTGGACAGCGTCCAGAAGCCGCCGTGCTTGTCGCTGTGTGCCACCGGGCATTCGCTGCGCATACGCGCGTACACCGCATCGACGCAGCTGCCCAGACGGGGGTCGTGATGATCGAAATGACGAACCAACTCGTCGACCACCTCTGGACCCGCCGTAGTGGCGCTGAGAGTCTGGGGCTGCAGTTCGGTCATGCCGTGCTTTCCTTCCGAGGCGCGATCCGGCGCCGACGAACGCTCGGCCCGCGATGACGCCCACGCATGCAATGAGACACTTTAAACAAACTCTGTCTATAGTGGTATGCATCATGGTGATCCGTCAACAGGTGGGCTCCGACTCGCCAGGGAAGGTGTTCACGCAACGGCCGGCATGACCACTATGCTGATGAGACAAATGGCCATATATTGTTCAAAGTGACACATCGTGGGTAGGTTGAGACGGCCGGAGGCGTGATGGCGGCAAACAGCGACACGCTCGCTCGTATTCTCGACGGGACGCTGTCCGCGCTGGCACGCCGCGGTGTGCACAAACTGTCGATGAGCGATGTCGGTACCGCAGCCGGGATCTCGCGCGGTACGTTGTATCGCTACTTCAAGAGCAAGGACCAGTTACTCGACGCGATCGGCGAGCACGTTCAACGCTCGATGCAAGAGGAACTCAGGTCGGCCGTCGAGCAGCGACCTGAGTTGAGTGAGCGGGTGCAGGTGGTCGTGGAGGCGATTCTCTACTTTCGCCAGACCCACCCCGAAGCAGTGCAGGTGATCACGGTAGAGCCCGGCTTCGGTGTCGACTTTGTTCGGCAGGTGTTTCCCCGATTCGTCACCGTCACCGAGGAACTGCTGACCCCAGCACTCGAGCAGTCGCCGGCGGTGCGCTCCGGGGAACTGACCAGCGCGGAGCTATCCGAACTGATTCTGCGCGCCGCGGCGTCGACCTTCTTCATCCCGACCGACGACCTCGACGAAGTCTCCCGGATGATTACCGCGCTGGCTTTCTTGAACACCGCGGAGTTGGCAGCCCGCTAATTCTGCTCGCGCACGGCCCAGTTGACGCTCTTGGTTTCGAAGTACTCGTCGTAGCCGGCTTCGCCCCATTCGCGGCCCAAGCCACTGTGCTTATAACCCCCGAACGGACTGTGCGGATTGACGCCGCCACCGCCACCGTTGAGGTGGACCATCCCGGTACGCAACCGGGCCGCCAGGGCGTATCCGTGTGCCGGATCGGGATCCCAGATGGATCCGGACAACCCGTACGGCGAGTCGTTGGCAATGGCCACCGCGTCGTCGTCGGTGGCGAACGGAATCACCACACCGACGGGACCGAAAATCTCCTCGCGGGCCACCCGCATCCGATTGTCGGCCTGCACGAACAACGTCGGGTCGACGTAATAGCCGCGGTCCAGACCGGCCGTTCGGCGGCCGCCGAAAACAAGCTTCGCGCCCTCGGTCTGACCCAAATCGATGTAGGAGAGCACCCGCGCCCGCTGGCCGGCACTGACCAGGGGCCCCATGTCAGTCGACTCGTCGGCCGGGTCGCCCACCACTACCGCATCCAGCCGAGCCAGGATGCGCTCGACCAGCTCGTCGTGGATCGAGCGGTGCGCCAGGATGCGAGTGAAGGCGGCGCAGCCCTGGCCCGAATGCCGGGTGAAGTTCAGGACCGCATGCGCGGCGGCGGCGTCAAGGTCGGCGCCCGCGGTGATCACGTTCACCGACTTGCCGCCCAGTTCGAGCACCACCTTTTTCACCGTCGGCGCGGCCTGCGCCAGGATCAGTCTGCCGACCACGTCGGACCCGGTGAATGACACCATGTCAACCGCGGGGTCAGACGTCAGCACGGTGGCCACGTCGACGTCGCCGGTGACGATGTTCAGCACCCCCGGCGGTAGTCCGGCCTCCTGCGCGGCTTCACCCAGCACCAGCGCCGATAGCGGTGTCAGCGGCGAAGGCCGCAATACGACGGTGCAGCCGGCGGCCAGCGCCGGGCCGATTTTGAACAGGTTCAGCAGGACCGGATAGTTGAACGCGGTGATCGCCGACACCACGCCGATCGGCTCGCGGCGCACCACCCCTTGCCCGATACCGACACCGAATGTCGGTGGCTGCGGTCGCTCGATCGGAAACGACGGCATGACGCGGTCTATCAGATCGCGCAGATGTGTCAGCGGCACACCTACCTGCCCGGTTCGTGCCAGCGCGATCGTGGAACCCGCTTCGGCCACCACCAGGTCGACCAGATCGTCGGATCGGGCCGCCACCGCATCGGCGAAGGCTCGCATCACCGCTTGTCTTTCGGCGACCGGCAGGCGCGGCCATTCGCCGATGTCAAAGGCCCGACGCGCCGCCGAAATCGCCTGCTGCGCATCAGCTACCGATGCCTGGGCGACCTCGGTAATGCGTTCCTCGGTGGCCGGATTCTCCACAGCAAGCGTGTGCCCGTGACCGCCGTCGCGCCATGAACCGTCGATATAGAGCTCGGTTCGCATCGTCTACCCCGTTCCTGGACCGGTCACGATAAATAGTGCATTTGAGACACATAGTGTATATGGTGTTCACCGGGGTCGGACCTTTTGAGGAGCTGATGATGCCGGGACGGTTGGTAGGCAAGGTGGCGTTGGTGACCGGCGCGGGGCGCGGTCAAGGCCGCAGCCACGCCGTCCAGTTGGCCCGCGAGGGCGCCGACGTCGTCGTCGTGGATCTGTGTGCCGACATCGACACCAACAAGTATCCGTTGGCGACCATCGCCGATCTGGACGAAACCGCCCGCCAGATAGAGAAATTCGAACGACGCGCTGTGGCGGTGCGCGCCGATGTGCGAGACCGCTCGGCCATGGAATCAGCGGTCGGCCAGTGCGTCGGCGAGTTGGGCGGGTTGGACGTCGTGGTGGCCAACGCGGGGATTGCGCCGCTGGGCGCAGACGGGACCGAGCAGACATTCGTCGACGGGTTCGACGTGGACTTCGTCGGGGTGGTGAATACCTTCGGCGCCGCAATTCCGCGGCTGCCCGATGGCGCGTCGTTGATAGCGACCGGATCGGTTGCGGCGATCCGCGGCGCTGTCCAGAGTCCGGCATCCGGGCCGGGCGGGGCAGCCTATGCGCTGGCCAAGTCGTTCATCGTGCAGTATGTGCAGGTTCTGGCCAAGCAGCTGGCCCCCCGGCGCATCCGGGTCAACGCCGTGCATCCCACCAACTGCAACACCGCGATGCTGCACAACGAGGGCATGTATCGGCTCTTCCGCCCGGATCTGGACCATCCCGCCACTGAGGACGTGCTCGACGCGTTCGCGACCATCCAGGCCATGCCGGTGCCTTACATCGAACCGGCCGACGTCTCGGCGGCTGTGGTGTTCCTGGCATCCGACGAATCCCGATACGTCACCGGCCTTCAGCTGACCATCGACGCCGGCGCGGCATTGACCTGAGGGGATATTCGCTTGCACGTCACCGTTTTCGGCGCGACTGGCGCCATAGGTAAATTGGTGGTCCCAAACCTTCTCATCGCGGGTCACGCGGTCACGGTGTACGTCCGTACCCCTGGAAAGATCCCCGAGTCGTGGCGGTGCGGGGTCGATACCGTCGTCGGTGAGATGTCCGACGCCGAAGCCATCGACACCGCGGTCTCGGGAGCCGACGCCGTGGTCAGCGCGCTGGGCCCGAGCATGAGCCGCAAGGCGACCGGGCTGCCGCTGGTCGAGGGGGTGACCAACATTCTCGCGGCGATGAAGCGCCACGACGTGCGCCGCTATGTGGGCAATGGCACGCCCAGCGTGTTGGATCGCCGCGACGCGAAGACGTTGCAGACCCGCATGATTGGCCTCACGGCGCGAACCCTCCTCCCGCGCGCCCACCAGGAACTGCTGGGCATGTCGGCGCTGATCATGAATTCCGGTCTGGACTGGACGATCGTGCGATTCATCGCGCCCCGTGACGGGGCTGCCAAAGGAATCAAGCACCAGGGCTTCTTCGGGACAGACAAGATCGGCTTCACGGTGCGACGCGCCGATATCGCCGCGTTTACCGCAGCGCAGGTCGACACCGACAAGTACCTCAACGCGGCGCCGGCCATCAGCAACTAGCGCTGCCCGGTTGTCAGCGGATGGTACCGGCGATATCGCCCGCCATCGCGCCCAGCTGTGGTCCCCACGTACCCCAACCGTGGTCTCCGGCGGCCGGGAAGTCGAAGTGGCCGTTGTTTCCGCCTACGTCGCGGTACTGGGCGTAGAACATCCGGTTGCTGCCCTGGGCTTGGCCGGCGACGTCGAGCATGGCGGCCGGATCGCTGGCGGTCGAGGTCTGCGGGCTGAAAACCCATATCCGCGTGTTGTTATCGGCAAGCAACGCGGCGTGCGGGTACGGGTCGTGCCACTTCCACCGGCCCAGTTGGGCCGCGCCCCACATCGCCTGGGTGTTCACGCCACCGAAATTCTGCATTCCGGCGGTGATCGCACCGTTCAGTGCGGTCTCCGAGGGGTACAGAAAGCCCGACAGCGAGCCGGCGTAGCGGAAGCGGTCGGGGTGGAAGGTGGCCAACGCCATCGCGGCATAGCCTCCCTGCGAGGCGCCCACGGCGGCGTGGCCACCGGGGGCCAGACCCTTGTTGGCTGCCAGCCAATCGGGCAGCTCACTGGACAGGAAAGTATCCCACTGCTTGCTGCCGTCCTGCTCCCAGTCGGTGTACATGCTGTAGGCGCCGCCGGCGGGCGCAGCCACCGAGATTCCCTTGCCAGCAAGGGTGTTCATCGCGTTGCCCGCGGTGACCCAATTGCTGACGTCCGGGGCGGCGTCGAAGGCGTCCAACAGATACACCGCGTGCGGACCGCCGCTCAGGAAGGCCACCGGGATGTCACGTCCCATCGCTGCCGACGGAACCATCAGGGTCTCGTAACCTGCTGCCGTGGCGTTGCCGGGGATACCCGCTACACCACCCAACCCGACTGATAATGCGGCAACGCAGAACACCCGAAAAAGTGTTGACAGACCGCTTATACCCCTCATGTCCACCCTCCATCGTCTGGCTGCTGAAAGAACATTAACCAAGGCCGGTCCGCCAGCGTGGTGAAATGGACCACTCCCGAGCGTCAACGGTAGCGCTGCAGCGCTACCTCGAGTTGGGTGATCTTTTCTCGCAGCACGGTCAGTTCCAGATCGGTGGCTTCATTGCTTTCAGCTTGCGCGAGTTCCCTTCTGGTGTCGCGCAGTACTTCCCGCACACGGGCGCTGGCCTCCAGCGTGGTCAGCAGATCCGCCTCCTCGGAGAGCCGATCGTGCTGGATGACCTCATCGACCTCGTCGTTGCCGGCCGACATGATCAGGCCGGCTTGAGGTGGAACAGTTCGCGTGCGTTGAGTTCGACGATCGCGTGGACTTCCTCATCGGGCACCTCGCGGACCGCCTCGGCGAGCACCTTGCGACTGTTCGGCCACATCGAATCCGAGTGCGGGAAGTCGCACTCCCACAGGATACGGTCAATGCCGATGTCGTGGCGCAGGCCGATTCCGGTCTTGTCGGTGATGAAGCAGCCCCAGATGTTGCGGCGGAACAACTCCGACGGCCGGACCTCTTGATTGATGTCCTGCCAGAACCGCTGCCGCTCCCAAGTGGTGTCGGCGCGCTCCAACATCCACGGCATCCAACCGATGCCACCCTCGGCCAGCACGATCTTGAGGTTGGGGTGGCGGTGGAACACCGGGGAGAAGCACAGATTGATCATCGCCTGCATCGAGTTGAGCCCCATCAGCGCGATGAAGGTGGCCTCTGGAGCATCGGGCGCGGTGAACGGCCGCGTGCCGGAGGTGCCGAAGTGCATCATGAGCGGGATGTCGGCCTCCTCGGCCGCACTGAACAGCGGATCCCAGTAGTTCGTGTGGAACGACGGCAGATCCAGCGGAGTGGGGCTTTCGATGAAGCTGACGCCCTTGGCGCCCTTGGCCACCGTGCGACGCAGTTCGTCGACGCACAGGTGCACGTCCCACACCGGCAGGATCACCACCGGCGGCAACCGGTCGGGGTCGGCGGCTGACCATTCGTCGATGTGGAAGTCGTTGTAGGCCTGCACGCATCGCAGCGCGAGGTCGCGGTCGTCGCCCTCGAGGAAGAGTGTGCCGGCGAAGCGCGGGAAGGAGGGGAACGCCATCCCGGTATGCACCCCGTCGAGGTCCATGTCTTTGAGGCGCTCGGCCGAATTGAAGCAGCCCGGCATCATCTGGTCGAAGCGCACCGGGTCCCAGCCCCACTCCCGTGGGTCCTTGCCGGCCACGGCGTTGAGGCCGATGCTGGGATAAATCGTGCCCTGATAGGTCCACACCTGCGCGCCCTCGTCGGTTTCGATGATGCGTGGCGCCTGGTCATGGTCGGCCTTGGGTAGTCGGTCCAGCCAGACCCGCGGGTGCTCGATGAGATGGTCGTCGACGGATACCAGCTTCATGTAGTCCTGCAAAGGCATGACGACTCCTGTCGATGTGAGCTGCTAGCGCTCCGGGCGGTCGAGCTGCGATTACCGATTATACAAATTGAACACTATTTGTACTATATTGTCACGGCTGGCGGGGGGTCAAATGCCGCAGGTGCCCGGCGACCGCGCATGTCAGCGACGTCGGGTGGCGGCGAGTCGCTCGCGGAAACCCGGCGAGCGAATCGACTGCGCCTGCGGTTCGAGTTCAATTCTGACCGCCACCGCATGCTGTTCGTTGTCCAGTGCACCCGGGTTGATGGTCGCTCGCATGGTGGCCTTGGTGGTGATGACCACGTCGCGCGGGGCGGATGCGGGGCCCCGTGCCAATTCGAGTGCGGCCGCCACCGGGTCGTCTGCCGCACTGAGCGCCAACCCGTGGCCGACCGCCGCCTCGGCATCGAAGCGCATACCGAACAACAGTGCGGCCCGCGCAGTCTCAGGACCCACGGCCCGCTGCAGCATCCACGTCATGCCGCCGCCGGGATGCAGTCCCAATTTCTGAAAGCGCGGGTCGAATACCGCTGTGCGCCCGGCTATTCGCACGTCGCAGGCCAGAGCGAGATTCAGGCCTGCCCCGACAGCGGGTCCATTTACCGCGGCGATGGTTGGCAGGTTGCAATCGGCAATGGCAAGAAATCCGTCATAGAGGCGACGCAGTCCGTCTTCGGCGGCTGCGCCCAACGCGCTCAAGTCGGCGCCGGCGCAGAATGCGCTGCCTGCTCCGGTAACCACGACGGCATGGACGTCGGGGTCCGCCTCCACGCGTTGGACAGCCTCCCGCAAGGCTGCGGAAATCGTATCGGTGACGGCATTTCGGTGATCGGGATCGTTGACGGTCAGGAGCGCGACCCGATCGCGTATGGCCACCAGTACACAGTCCGACACGCTCATGCTCGCCGGTTGATGCCGAGGATGTCGCTGACGTCGCGGCCAGGGTCGCCGTCGGCCAGATAGGAGTAGTCGCCGGCCTGCTGGCGCGCCACCAGCGCGGAATAGACCTTCCGGTAACGCAGATCGGCCTTGTCGAACCGTGAACTCAGGTCGCGCCTGTCCGAGGTCTCCGCGTAGTTGGCATTCTGCTTGCGCACGGCCCAGTTGTCTTGTCGGCCCACGATGTGGGACGACAGCGGAAACAGTGCTCGCGCGTACGCCGGTAGAAACATCGGGTTGTAGCTAACCGGCGTTCGTGTTCGGGTGGCCGATTCCGGATTGCAGGGATGCAACATCCGTATCGACATGCCCGGATTGAAGTCACCGTGCAGCAGGCATATCCCGCTGCGCACATGGGTAACGGTGACCACCCGAATGTTCTGGGTTGTGGCACCCTTCACCAGGGGTTTCTGTACGTCAGGGATGGGGCGGCCACGGGCTGTTCGGACCATGCAGACGACTTCGGACGTGGATTCAACCTCGACGACGTCGTCTTCAGACAGCGAGTCGCCGGTCAGCTTCGAGTGCAAGAAGTCGGCGTGTGTCAGATCCAACAGGTTCTCGACGATCAGTTCGTAGGTGCAGTCGAACAGCACGTTTCCCTGAAATCGCTTGGGCATTCCGTCCAGGGGGAGGTGGGGCACGTTCGGGATGAGGTCGGTCGAGGCGTTGCGCGGATCGCCGTACCACACCCACGTGTAGCCGTACCGCTGCGCCGTGATGTACTCCCCGGTCCCGTGCGTCAATTCCCCGTTGCGGCGGTGCTGCGGGGGTGTGCCCGGCGCATCCTCGGTAGCGCGGATCCGCTGGCCGTCGCGCCAGAAGATCACCGGCGCGCCGTGCACAGCACGGCGGGTGGGTCGGCGACCCACCCGGGCCGAGTGCACCAGCGGGAACCACGTGTCACGCAAGGCAAAATTCCCGGGCTGGAAATGTGACGGTGCATGGGTTCTTTGGTCGGCGACAACGGTCATCAGTTTCTCCCCGACGTCTCGCCGGCGCCCAGATCGGCGCTTCCAGAACATCGGGCGGACCGCAGCGCCCGCACGCCCGGATCATGGCCCCGGGACGCAGCGTCGGACAGTGCCTCGGTCGCGTCTGCTGCCCGGCCGGACCAGTGCCGGACGGTCACCAGTCCGCTGGTACGCCAGGACCATAGCCGGTGCGTCGACCCGACTAGGACGGCCCGCCAACGGAGCACGGTGCGGTAGTCGTCCACCGGTGTCAGGCCGATGGTCACCTCGCAGGAGGGGTTTCGCCGGTCGCCGACCGTGCTGACACGGGTGAACCCGGTCGTGACGTCGGTGGTGATGGTGGACTTCACCACGCGTCGGATCACTGAATCGAAGGTCGAGGGCCGCGGCAACTTGTAGGCGTAGCGCTCGCGCTGCACCGATACGGTGTGGTGCTCGGTGTGGACCGCCGGTGCACACAATTCCTCGCCTGCACCGATCGCAGCACCCAACCCGAGGGCCGCGCCCGGGTTGAGCAGGATCGCCTCTGCGACCGCGGCGTGTGGAGCCCGGATCTCGACGGTGTCGCTGACGGCCGAGGCGCCCGGCGGGGTGGTCGAGGCTTCGCCCGGAGTCGCCGTCGCCGCGGTGCTACCCGTCCACACGAACACCAGTCCGCCGATCAGGCGCGCGTCGTACATTGTGGTGCCCTCGTCGGGCTCCTCCCCGGTTGGCGGTCCCACTGGGGGCGCCAGTTTGCTGGTGCGCAGGCCATAACCCATCATCTCGGCGACGTTCTCCGCTGCGGAGAATGCCGCGACCTTGATGCCGTTGGGAATGCGCTCGTCGGGCCGCAGATTCGGAATCGCAGTGCACCTGCCGGTGGCCCCGTCGAAGCTCCAGCCGTGGTAGGGGCATTGGATCGAGCCATCCTCGGTGAGTCGGCCCATCGACAGCGGGAGCCGTCGGTGCGGGCACCGATCTTCCACCGCCCGCACCGTGTCGGAGAGATCGCGATACAGCGCGAGGTTCTGTTTTCCCAGCCGGAACGCGTTGGGATGGTTGTGCACCTCGTCGCTGTGCGCCACCGGCCACCAGCCTTCCGGCAGGCCGAATGGCGACATGGCGCACTTGGCGTCATCCCCTGGGCAGTTCGACACGGACTCTTCGGTTGCGGTCACTGACCGATCTTTCCTTCCCGTAGTAGCGATCGTTGACAGCCGTCTCGGTAGCTGGCGATCACTTCAAAGGGGCCGCGCCGCACGGCCTTGCAACTGTGCTGAACCTAACACCTGGCGGATATCTTGACAAGACAGATCCGACAAAATCTGTTTAATTTGCACTGTTATCGTCGTCGCTGGGATAGGGCGGCTTAGGCTCGACGGATTGAACAGATTGCGTTCTATTTCGGCAGTTTTCACCTGGGAGGAAGAGCCATGTTCGATGGTCAGAACGTACTTGAACTCGACGGCGGGCATCTTGACCTCAGCTACCACGACGAACACCTTTGGCCGTCGATGACACCGGCGGGATCCATCAGGAACTACACCTTCGGAATCGGCGATCCGCAGGTCGGGCCGCTGGTGCAACTGGGCCTGGTCAGCAGCCTTGCCGAGGAGCCACTGGACTGGCGCCACGTGATCGACCCGCCGCACTTTCACGGCAGTGACCAGTTCCGCGTGCTGGCCGGCGGTGACTGGAATGTGGGCGGCAAGTCGTTGCGCACCGGCGACTACGTGTTCCAGGAAGCGGGCAAGGTCTACCGCGAACATCCCGATTCGTCGGAACCGGCGTGGATCGTGTTGGTGATCGGCGATCGTCGCGGAGCGCTGCCGACCATCATCAGCGACGCGGATCGCGAAACCCTCATCGACGGCGGCGAGAATTTCCGCGCCGCCGACGCCGACAACTACGCCCATCCCGCCGGGCCGAAAGGCGCGTCGGCCATCGACACCAGCCTGGGCGGTTGCTCACGCGGGTACCTGTTCGGGGCGCTGCACGACATCGACAACGCAAACCCGGTCACCGCGACGTTCGGTGACCGCGAAGCGGGCCCGTCGGTGCAGATGTATTGCGTGGCGGCTGGGCAGGTCATCAGAGAAGCCAGCGTCTGCGGGACCGAGCAGTTCCTGGTGATCACCAAGGGCAGCGTCGCGATCGGGCCCGCCCGCTACCTCGCCGGTGACATGCGCCTGCAGCGCGCCGATGAGCCGATGGCCGCGGTCGTCGCCGGCGCCGAGGGCGCGGAGCTGACCGTGGTCGTCGCTGATCGTCGCCACACTCCGGTCGGGGCTACCCGGTAGGTCCGTGTCACCGGCCCGGCTCACCGCTGCAGCGCCGAGGTATCCACTCAAAGTCCGGTCGCACCCGACGAGTATGGACGCGCAGGTAGCTCATCGCGCCGATCACCGCACCGACCAGGCTGATCAGCACCGTTGACTTCGCTCAGCCCCGGCAGGTCTTCTAGAGGTCCAGAAGCGCTAGATCGGGCGATTCGACCAGGTCGCGTACCCGACACAGGAATTGAGCGACATCAGCGCCGTCGGCTATCCGGTGGTCGAACGCGCAAGTCAGGGTCATGGTGGATCGCACCGCAATGTCACCGTCAACGGCGACCGGGCGCGGTTTGAGCGATCCCATGCCGAGGATGGCCGCCTCGGGATAATTGATCACCGGCACACCGTCGTCCAAACCGAGGGCGCCGAAGTTGGACACCGTGAACGTCGACCCTTGCATCTCAGCCGGTTTGAGATGGCCCTCGCGGCCACGATGGATCAGGTCGGCCACCCGGTTCGCCAGCTGGCGGGTAGTCAGTTCCTGCGCATCAGCCACCACGGGAACCAGCAGGCCACGCTCGGTGGCCACTCCGAAGCCGATGCTGATGCCGCGGTGGCTCTGCACATATGCGCCGTCGGGGGTGTCGACCCAAGTCGAATTCAACGACCGGTTGTGCATCAGGGCGATGACCACCATTCGCAGCGTGAGCGCGAACGGTGTGATGTTCTGGCGGCTCTCATCGGCGGCTGCCCTCAATCGGTCCCGCAGTGCCAGTAGTTTGGTGCAGTCAGCCTGGAGGCTGGCATGGGCGTCGGGGATCTCTGTGCGGGACAGTTTCATCCGGTCGGCCATCCGTGCCTGTACACCACGTACGGGTATCAGGTCAGCGCCGTCCAGCTGCGGTTCAGAGGTATCCGCGGCGGCCAGCACGTCTTCGCGGGTGATCACTCCACCGGCACCCGACCCTGGCCGCAGCGCAGCTAGATCCACCGAAAGCTCAGCGGCCAGCTTGCGCACCGGCGGCGCCGCACGTGCTCGCGAGGCGCCCGCAGGAAGCTCCACCGGCGGCGCAGCACTCGGTGGCTGCGACGATCTTCTGCTGATGTCGACGTCGTCGTCTGCGCCGTAGCCGACCAGTACCGGGGTGCGCTTTTGCGCGGCACCAGTTGGCGAATCAGACGGTGACGAGTCGGGCTCGGTGTCGATGCGAACGAGTATCGACCCGACTTGGAGTGTCTCCCCTTCAGAACCGCGCAATTCAACGATTCGACCCGCATACGGGCTGGGGATCTCGACTTCGGCTTTCGCGGTCTCCAACGAACACAGAGTTTGG
The DNA here is from genome assembly GCF_003284925.1 of Mycolicibacter senuensis. Taxonomy (GTDB): domain Bacteria; phylum Actinomycetota; class Actinomycetes; order Mycobacteriales; family Mycobacteriaceae; genus Mycobacterium; species Mycobacterium algericum_A. The sequence goes on along the minus strand of NZ_QMEX01000002.1, from coordinate 5,916 downwards.
TTGAGCTCAACGTCGTCGCCCACGGCGACGTTCCAGCACACCACGGTGGCTTCCTCGAGACCCTCGCCCAGGTCCGGAACCAGAAATTCCTTGATGTTGTTGGTGTTCATGGCCGGCTAAGCGCTTTCTCTATGCAGTCGAGCAGTCGGTCGACACCGGGAAGCCAGAGTTTTTCGAGTCTGGCCGGCGGGTATGGAGTGTCAAACCCAGTGGCGCGCAGCACCGGTGACTCCAGATCGTAGAACAATTCTTCTTGGATTCGGGCCGCTAATTCGGCGCCGAATCCCAGGCTGCGTGGGCCCTCATGCAAGATCACCGCCCGACCTGTCTTGGCGACCGAGGTGGCGACGGTGTCGAAGTCCAACGGACTCAGGCTGCGGAGGTCGACAACCTCCAACCCCCAGCCGCGCTGTTCGGCAGCGGCCTCGGCGGCGCGCAGCGCGGTACCGACGGATCCGCCGTAGGTCAGCACCGTGACGTCAGCGCCGATCCGTCGGATCGCGGCCTGCCCGATCGGCAACCCGGGCGTGCTGGTGTCGACCGCTTCGCGGCCCCAATAGCGGCGTTTAGGCTCGAGGTATATCACCGGATCGGGGCTGGCGATGGCTTGCCGCAACAACCAGTAGGAATCCGATGGCGTCGACGGCACCACCACCTTCAACCCCGCGGTGTGCACCCAGTAGGTTTCGGTGGACTCCGAGTGGTGCTCGGGTGAGCCGATACCGCCGAACGACGGAATCCTGATCGTCACCGGCATGTCAGCTTCGCCGCGTGTGCGCATCCGGTACTTCGCCAAGTGGCTGACGATCTGATCGAACGCGGGATAGGAAAACCCGTCGAACTGTAGCTCGGGTACCGGCACGAATCCGCGTAACGCCAACCCCACCGCGACCCCGATCAGCGCGGACTCGGCCAACGGGGTGTCGAAACACCGTTCTTCGCCGAATATCTCGGTCAATCCTTCGGTCACCCGGAACACGCCACCCAGCGCCGAGACATCCTCGCCGAAGACCAGTACCCGCTCGTCGGCGACCATCGCATCGTGCAACGCTCGGTTGATCGCCTGGACCATCGTCAACACCGGCGTGGCCGGCACATCGGATATGCCCGCGGGTCTTTCGGCAAGCTGGGTCACCGCCTGGCCTCCTTCGCCAACTCAGCCAACAGTTCCTGTCGTTGGGCCACCAGCTCCGGGGTGATCTCGGCATAAACGGTGTCGAAAACCTCGGTGATTTCGATATCCGCGGCCCCGAACACCGCCTCACGCAGCTCGTTGCGCAGCCGTTTCGACCGGGCTGCAGTCCGAACCTCCAGCCGATCACTCCACAATCCGATGTTCTGCAGATAAGTGCGGTAGCGCGGGATCGGGTCCAACGCCAACCAGCGGTCCAGTTCCTCCTGGGGCCGATAGCGAGTCGGGTCATCTGAGGTGGTGTGCGCGCCCAACCGATACGTCACCGCCTCGATCAATGTCGGTCCGCCACCGTCACGCGCCCGCTGGGCGGCTTCGGCCATCACCGCGTAACACGCCAGCACATCATTGCCGTCGACCCGCACACCCGGCATCCCATACCCGATGGCCTTATGTGCGATTGACGGCGCTGCTAACTGACGACTCAACGGCACTGAGATCGCCCACTGATTGTTCTGGACGTAGAAGATGCACGGCGCCTCGAAGACCGCCGCGAAATTCAGCGCCTCGTGGACGTCGCCTTCGCTGGTGGCGCCATCGCCTATGAATGCAACCGTCACCGAATCCTCGCCGAGTCGCTGCGCGGCCATCGCCGCCCCGACCGCATGCAACGCTTGAGTGCCGATTGGAATCGACATGGGTGCACAGCATTTCCTCGTGAAGTCCAGTCCGCCATGCCACGTTCCGCGCCATGCCGCGCCGATGTGTCCGGGAGCGATACCGCGCAGGATGAAGGCGCCGAGCTCCCGGTACTGCGGAAACAGCCAGTCGGTCTTGCGCAGGCATCCCGTGGCGCCGATCTGAGCGGCCTCCTGACCGCGGCACGACGCGAACAGCGCCAATTCGCCTTGGCGCTGCAGGTTGATGAATTCACTGTCGAGTTCGCGGGTGGCGACCATCATTTCGTACAACCAGCACAGGGTCTCCGCGGGCAGGTCGCGACTGTATCGATCCTCTGCCGTCGGACGCCCATCTGCGCCGATCAAGCCGATGGGCTCCAACTCAACGGTCATCGGTATGAATGATTCTGCGCCGGCTCCGGCGTCGATGACCGCAGCCTCTTGGGTCACTGTCGTCATGGCGGTTCACTGTCCAATCGAGGTGTCGTCCCGGCGCCGAGATGATTCAAACGTTCCCCTAACTGTGGTACTAATGCATAATCCGGTCAACTAGTGATCCAACAACTAGTCAGTTCGGTCAGCTAGTGGTTCCCAACGCTTTTTGGGGTGAGTGAAATGGTCAGCATCGATCGACTCGACGCCGAGCTGCTCGAGTTGCTTGCCGGCGATGCACGTGCGGGCGTCGTGGAATTGGCATCGACGCTCGGGGTCTCCCGCAACACCGTGCAGTCGCGACTGAAGCGAATGGAGGAAGGCGGGTTGCTCACCGGGTACCGGCCCGAAGTCGATCTGGCTCAGGCGGGAATCTCGACTCAGGCGTTCATCGGCCTCGAAATTCAGCAGGGCCGGCTAGGGGCGATCGTGGCCGCTCTCGCGGCGATGCCGCCCGTGCTGGAAATCCACGCCACCACGGGTCGCGAGGATTTCCTCGTCCGGGTCGCCACGCCGACCCAGGCCGAGCTCCAGGAGCTCATCGAGAAGATTCTGTCGATACCGGGGGTGGTGCACTCGACCACGACACTTGCTTTGACCACGCCGTTGCCCTATCGGGCCGTACCACTGCTCAAAGATGTCACACGGAACTCGGGTTGGGGGCGTTCGACCCCTGCGCAGCGGGACGAGTAGCGGGGCATCGACCTGTCGAACGGGGGCGGCCACCGCCCAGCGACGGCGTCGATGGGGCACACTTCAGCCAGTCGCGTACGTTAGACCGGATGGGCGTGTCTGACCCGCCCGAAGCTGGCCTGAGCGCCGAAGGGGAGAGGAAATGGCCGACGATACCGCTGCCCTGGACGGGGGACTGGGCGTGTCGCCGTCGGATGGTGAGGCCGACCGGCCGCAGACCGATCCGGAGTCAACAACAGCCGACTACGACCGTGAAGCCGAAAGCGAGACCGGAGACGCGGCGGCCGCCGTCGCGACGAGGCTCTCGCCCGTGCGGTTGGCCTTCGCGTGGGGACTTGCGGTGGTTGTCGCGCTGACCGGACTGGCCGGTTGGGTCGGATACCGGGCCTATCAGTCGCAGCGGGCGGCCGAGCAGCGTGCGCTGTTTGTCGAGGTGGGACGGCAAGGAGCGATCAACCTGACGACTATCGACTACGAGCATGCCGACACCGACGTGCAGCGGATTCTCGACTCGGCGACCGGCCAGTTCTACGATGACTTCTCCCGTCGCTCCCAGTCGTTTGTCGACCTGGTGAAGCAGACGAAGTCGAAATCGGAGGGGAAGGTGACCGAGGCCGGTGTGGAGTCCGAGAGTGGGGACGAGGCCCAGGTACTGGTGGCGGTGACCGTCCAAACGTCCAACGCCGGTGCACCCGACCAGTCGCCCCGGCTGTGGCGCATGCGCCTGGGGGTGCACAAGGTCGGTGCCGGTGAGGCCAAAGTCTCGAATGTCGAGTTCGTGCCGTGACCAAGCGAAAAGTGGGCAAGACCCAGGAAACCGTCGGTGAAAAACGCGAGGACACCGGCGCTGTGGCCGATATCGGGGTGACCGAAGTCCAGCCGACCGAGTCCGGCGTGCGAGCGGAACCCATCGAACCGGCCGGCTCCGGTGAGGACGAAGGGCAAGCGCCCGACGTGGGAGATGCCGATGCAGACCCTGGTGACGGGGCTGCCCAGGCGGTCGAGGAGACGGTGCCCGAGGTGGCGGATAGGCCGCCGGCCAAGCGGCGGATCGCCTGGTTGCGCGCGATGGCATTCGGTGTGCTGCCCGCGTTGGCGCTGTTGCTTGCTATCGGGATCGGCTTCGCCAAATGGCAGGATTCGTCAGCCCGGGCTGCCGACGTCGCCGCAATCGAATCTGTGGCAGCCGCAAGGGATGCCACCGTCGCGATATTGTCGTATCGCCCCGACTCGGTGGAGGAGGAGCTCGGGGCCGCGCGGGATCGGCTCACCGGCCAGTTCCGCGACTCCTATATCCAGCTCACCCAAGACGTGGTGATTCCTGGTGCGAAGCAGAAGCAGATCTCTGCGGTAGCCACCGTTCCGGCGGCGGCCTCGGTGTCGGCGAGCGGGAAGCACGCCGTGGTGCTGGTGTTCGTGAACCAGACCACGATCGTTGGTCAGGACGCGCCAACTGCAACCGCATCCAGCGTCCGGGTTGTCCTGGACAAGATCGGCGGACGTTGGCTGATCTCGGGCTTCGACCCGATCTAGAATTCACGGTGATGAGCCAACCGCGCTGGATCGACGTGACGGCGCCCGAGGTGACGCTCAAGGCGCTGAGTTGGGGAACGCCGGGAAACCCGGTGGCGTTGTGCCTGCACGGTTTTCCCGACACCGCCTACGGGTGGCGCCGGGTGGCGCCCCGGCTGGTCGCTGCCGGCTGGCATGTGGTGGCACCGTTCATGCGGGGTTACGCCCCATCGTCGATCCCGGCCGACGGCAGCTACCACATCGGCGCGCTGATGGATGACGCCTTGCGGGCGTACGAAACCGTGGGTGGCACCGGACGCGATGTGGTGATCGGTCACGACTGGGGCGCGATGGCGGCCACCGGGTTGGCTGCGTTGCCGGACAGTCCGTTCGCCAAGGCGGTGATCATGTCGGTGCCGCCTCCGGCAGCGCTGCGCACGGCCGGGACAGCAGACCGGGTGACCATGACCAGCTACCTGCCGGGACAGTTGTTGCGTAGCTGGTACATCGGCTATTTCCAATTGCCATGGCTGCCGGAGCGGTCCGCGTCCTGGGTGCTGCCGCGGCTATGGCGGCGATGGTCGCCGGGGTACGCCGCCGAGGAGGACCTGCGACACGTCGACGCCGCGATCGGGACGCCGGAGGGCTGGCGTGCGGCGCTCGGGCCGTACCGGGCCCTGCGCAGTGTCCGGGTGCCGGACCGCTACGCCGACCTGCACCGGCACTGGCTGCAGCTGCCGCGCCTGCCGAGCCTGTACCTGCACGGGCGCACCGACGGCTGCATGTCGGCTGCGTTCACGCGGTGGGTGGCTCCGGCCCTGCCGGACGGCAGCGAGGTGGCTGTCGTCGAGAATGCCGGGCACTTCCTGCAACTCGAGCAGCCCGACGAGGTCGCTGATCGGGTGCTGCCCTTCTTGACGTGAGCCGGGCCTGACGTGAGCCGGACGATGCGTGGACATCCGATGACGGCGATCGACGCGCAGTTCTACTGGATGTCGACGAAGATCCCCAGCGACCAGTTCCTGCTGTACGCCTTCGCCGGGGTGCCGGCCGATTTCGACGCCGCGGTCGCCGATGTGCTCGATCGTGCCCGCGCGAGTACGGACCTGACCCTGCGCGTCGAGGACACCTGCAGGCTGCGCTACCCCCAGTGGGTGCCGGGGCTCGATCACGTCGGAGCCACCACACACCGGGCCCCCGGCGACAGCTGGGCCGGCTGTCTGGACGCGGTCGTGCGGCTGGCCGATGACCAACTCGATGTCCGGGTCGCGCCGTGGCGGTTGCACCTGTTCGCCCCGGTGGACGGCATTCCCGGCCACGGCGGTGCCGGCACGGTGGCGGTGTTGCAAGTCGCACATGCCCTCGCGGACGGCGGCCGGTCGTCGGCGCTGGCCGCGTGGCTGTTCGGTCGCGACGCGCCGGTCGCCGCGGTGGGTGCGCCGGTGCGCGGGTTTCTGCCCTGGCGGG